>DATJOR010000342.1:0-24646 GCA_035506875.1 Mycobacterium sp. | reverse complement strand
CGGCGAGAAGTACGACTTGATGATCGCGGTGGTTTCGGCGCTGACGCTGATCTTCATGATCATGCTGCTGCTGACCCGCAGCGTGGTGGCAGCGCTGGTGATCGTCGGTACCGCAAGCAGTTCGATCGCCGCGTCCGTCGGGCTGTCGGTGCTGGTCTGGCAAGACCTGTTCGGCATGCACCTGCACTGGATCGTGGTCGCGCTTTCGGTGATCATCCTGTTGGCCGTCGGCTCCGACTACAACCTGCTGCTGGTCTCGAGGTTCAAGGAAGAAATCCACGCCGGCCTCAAGACGGGCTACATCCGGTCGATGGCCGGCACCGGCGCGGTGGTGACGTCGGCGGGTCTGGTGTTCGCCTTCACCATGGCGGCGATGCTCGGCAGCGACCTGACCGTGCTCGGTCAGTTCGGCTCGACGGTCTGTATCGGGCTGCTGCTCGACACCCTGGTGGTGCGCACGTTATTCATGCCGTCGTTGGCCACGATGCTGGGCCGCTGGTTCTGGTGGCCGCTGGTTGTCCATCCGCGCGGTGACTACGGCAAACCAAAGCCTCGGCCGGTGCCACCGGCCGAGGAGGACAACACTGCGCCGTTGGCGGTCCAGGCGCGTTAAATCAGAGCCGGTTGTCCCTCATCGGTTTCGAGATCGCGGCTTTCGGCGAATTGCCGGCCTATGTAAACAGCGACTGCGGTCGGGGTTGGGTGGTCGAAGGTCAGCGTGGGTGACAAGGTCAGCCCCGTGGCGGCCTTGAAGTGGTTGCGCAACTCGACCGCGGTCAGCGAGTCAAAGCCCAGACCCTGGAACGTGGTGTCAGGGTCGATTTCCTCAGGCGCGGGGTGGCCCATCACCGCCGCCGCGTGCAAACACACCATCTCGACCAGCAGCCGATGTTGATCATCGGGGGCCAGCGCCCGGAGACGTTGGGCCAGCGTTGATCTCGACTGGGTGGTATCAACGACGTGGTCTGCAGTACGTCGCCGTGGGCGGCGCACGAGGCCGCTGAACAACGGTGGCAACTCGCCGCTTTGGGCCCGGGTGTCCAGCGCTGCGCGGTCCAGGCGGGTGGCGACGACGACCGGATGATTCACTGCCAGCGCGGCGTCAAAAAACTCCAACGCCTGCGCAGCGTTCATCGCAGCCAGGCCGTCACGGTTGAGTCGGGCCAGATCTCGGCCGCTCAAGTGAGCGGTCATGGCGCTGGAACGTTCCCACAATCCCCACGCCAGCGACACCCCGGGCAGTCCGGCGGCCTGTCGATGCGCGGCCAGCCCGTCCAAAAATGCGTTGGCGGCAGCGTAATTACCCTGTCCCGCGGCGCCCACCGTGCCGGCGATAGACGAGCACAGCACAAACATCGACAACCCCAGGTCGCGGGTCAGCTCGTGCAGGTTCCACGCCGCGTCCACCTTGGCCCGTAGCACCGTGTCCGCCCGCTCCGGTGTCAACGAAGTGATCACCGCATCGTCGAGCACCCCGGCAGCATGAATCACGCCGGACAGCGGCGGAAATCGCCGAGCCAGCTGGGTCAGCAACTCCGCCACCGCATGTCGATCGCCGACATCGCAGGCCAGCACCTGTACTTGGGCGCCGGCGCGCGCCAAATCGAGGGTCAACTCCGCGGTCGACTCGGCGCGGCCGCCCTGCCGACTGGCCAACACAACATGGCGGACCCCGTACGCGTTCACCATATGGCGAGCCAGCTCAGCACCGGCCATCCCGGTGCCGCCGGTTATCAGAACCGTGCCTTGGGCGAGCTCATCACCAAGCGCCGCGGGCATAGTCAAGACAACTTTGCCGATGTGGCGGGCCTGGCTGATGAACCGGTAGGCCTCGACGGCCGAGCGTACGTCCCAGGTGGTTACCGGCAGTCGCTGCAGCACCCGGGTCTCGAACAGTTCCTTCAGCTCGTTCAGCATTTCCTCGATGCGCTGCGGGCCAGCCTCGGCCAAGTCAAACGCCTGATAACGCACGCCGGGATATCGCCTGGCGATCTCCTGCGCGTCGCGGATGTCGGTTTTACCCATCTCGATAAAACGCCCGCCGCGAACCAGCAGGCGCAACGACGCGTCCACGAACTCACCCGCCAGCGAGTCGAGCACCACATCGACCCCGCGACCTTCGGTGACCGACAGGAACTTCTCTTCAAACGTCAGCGTCCGGGAATCGGCGATATGGTCGTCGTCAAAACCCATGGCGCGCAGCGTGTCCCACTTACCAGTGCTGGCGGTGACGAAAACCTCCACCCCCCAATGCCTGGCCAGCTGCACCGCAGCCATACCCACACCGCCGGTACCGGCATGTATCAGCACCGATTCCCCGGCACGGATCCCAGCCAAATCCGCCAGCCCGTACAAGGCCGTCAGAAACGCCACCGGCACACCCGCGGCCTGGGTAAGCGACCATCCTCGCGGCACCTTCACCAGCCGTTGCCTGTCCACCACCGCGAGCGGACCCGCCCCATCGATCAACCCCATGACCGCGTCACCAACGGCGATACCGGCGACCTCAGGCCCGGTCTCCACGACCACCCCGGCGCCTTCTGCACCCAGCACCGGGGACTGACCGGGATACATACCCAACGCGGCCACCACATCTCGGAAATTGACCCCGGCCGCGGCCACTGCCACCCGGACCTCCCCAGGTTGCAGAGGTGCTTGTGCCTGCGGACAGGGCTGGATCAGCAGATCCTCCAACGTCCCGCCCCCGCCGGCCGACAACCGCCACGCCGGCTCCTCTGCCGGTAGCGCCAGCAGTGACGGCGCCGGGGCCAGCCGGGCGGCGTGCACAGCGCCGGCGCGCACCAGCAATTGGGTTTCCCCGGCGGAGGCGAGCGCCCCCGCATCGACCTCGGTGTCGGTGTCGATCAGCACGATGCGGCCCGAGTGCTCGGCCTGCGCCGAACGCACCAATCCCCATACCGCTGCGGCGGCCAGGTCGCCGACATCCTCGCCGGGCAACGCCACCGCACCACGGGTCAGGATCACCAAGGTGTCCATGTGACCGCCGGCCAGCCAGCGCTGCAACACTTGCAGGGCGGCGTGGGTGGCGGCATGCACGGAGCTCACCACATCGTCGCCGGCAGACCCGCACTGCCATACCACCACACGCGCGCCATCGGCGCTCTCACCATCATCGCCGGCCCAGAAGTCCTCCCAGGAGACCACCGGAAGCTGTTCTGAGCCGTCAATTATGTTGGGCTTCGCCGGTATTGGGGACCACATCACTTCCAGCGGTTCGCAATCGCGGCGGGCGCCAGCCGTCGTCGCCGCGGCGTGTAACTGCTCAGCCGTCATCGGGCGGGTCACCAGGGAGCGCACCGTCAGCACCGGCAAGCCCACAGCATCGGCCACCTCGATCGACATCGAATCCGCGCCCGAGGCGGTCAAGCGGGCCCGCACCCGACCGGTGCCGCCCGCATGGAGCGACACCCCCCGCCAGCAAAACGGCAACATCGTTTGAGCGGTGTCGGCCACATGGGCCGCGGCGTGCAAGACCGCGTCTAACAGGGCTGGATGAATTCCCATTCCGTCGAGGTCAGCACCGGCCCCGGCGGGGATGGCGGCCTCTGCGAAAAGCTCTGGCCCGCGCCGCCATAACGCCAGCAGTCCCTGGAACGCCGGGCCGTATTCGTAGCCGCGCGCCGCAAGCCGTGCATAGCCATCCGAAATGTCCACGCTCTCGGCACCGACCGGCGGCCACACCGACAAATCCACCGAGGCCTGGGCCGCGGCTACTCCGAGCATGCCCTCAGCGTGTAGTAACCACTCCGCGTCGGGTTGCTCGCGCCGGGAATACACCGACACCGCCCGGCTGCCGGACTCTCCCCCGCAAGCGGGAGGTGCGCCCACAGCGGGCCCGACCACCACCTGCACCTGCACCCCGGCGCCCCGCCGCACTACCAGCGGCGCGGCCAGCACCAGCTCGTCGATGGTCGCGCACCCGACCTCGTCAGCGGCGCGGATAACCAGCTCCACGAAACCGGCCCCGGGAAACAGCACCACTCCGCCCACCGAGTGATCGGCCAACCACGGCTGAGCCGCCAGCGATAACCGGCCGGTCAGCACCACCCCACCAGAATCGGGTCGCTCCACCACCGCACCCAACAGCGCGTGCGCGGCTCCCCCCACACCTAAGCCGGTCGCATCAGCGGGCCCAGTCGCGGCCACCGTCGACCAAAACCGCCGCCCCTGGAATGCATAGGTAGGCAACTCCACCCGCCGTCCGCCCGAGCCGGCAAACACCGCCGGCCAATCAACCCGCACGCCTGTGGTAAACAACTGACCGACCGCGCCCATCAGTGAGGCCAGCTCCGGGTGGTTTTTCCGCAACATCGGGACCACTTCGGCCTCGGTCGGCGACAGCGACTGTTCGATGGCGGCCGTCAAACCGCTGGCGGGGCCGACCTCGATAAAGTGGCTCGCCCCTTGGGTTTGCAGATGGCGCGCACTGTCGGCGAACCGCACAGGCCGGCGGATGTGGTCCACCCAGTACCGCGCCGAGCCAAAATCAGAATTGGATCCGGCCAGCTTGGCCGTCACGTTCGAGACGACCCCAATTTGCGGCTTGCGCACCGTAACTCGGGCTGCGATCAGCGCGAACTCCTCGAGCATCGGTTCCATCAACGGCGAATGGAACGCATGGGAGACGGCCAACGGGCGGACTCGCCGGCCCTGCTGGGCGAACCGCTGTGCGATCGCGCTCACCGCCGGCTCTGCACCTGAGATCACCACCGATTCGGGGGCGTTGATCGCCGCGATCGCCACCCCCTCACGCAGCAGAGGCACCACATCGTGTTCACCGGCGCCCACCGAGACCATTGCTCCACCGGCCCGCAGGCCCTGCATCAATCGACCTCGCGCGGCGACCAACATCGCCGCATCCACCAGTGTCAACACGCCCGTCACATAGGCCGCCGACAGTTCCCCCACGGAATGCCCCATCACGAAATCCGGGCTCAAGCCCCAGGACCGCAACAACGTGAATAGTGCTGTCTCAACCGCGAACAACGCCGGCTGAGCGAACTCGGTGCTGTCGAGCAGATCCTGGTCATCACCCCAAACAACCCGGCGCAGCGGCACGCGCAGATGCCGATCCAACTCCTCGGCCACCGCGTCAAAAGCCTGGGCGAATACCGGCAACTGGTCGTACAACTCGCGGCCCATACCGATCGACTGCGAGCCCTGCCCGGGGAACACCATCACCGTCTTGGTTACCGACCCCGCCCGGCCCGTCATCACGGCCGCACCCGGCTCACCGCGGGCGACCGCGGCTAACCCCATCATCAACTGCCGGCGATCGGCGCCCACCGACACTGCTCGATGCTCAAACACCGACCGCCGCGCCAACGACCACCCCACATCGACCGGGTCCAGCCGTTGGTCGGCTTCCACGTGGGCGAACAATCGGCCCGCCTGCGCGGTCAATGCCTCAGCCGATCGAGCCGAAACCACCCACGGCAACGCCGACAACCCCACCCGGTCAGGTCCACTGGAATTTGTTGCGCCGTTGGCACTTTCAACGGGCTCGTCCGGGGCTTGCTCCAAGATCACATGGGCGTTGGTGCCGCTGATCCCAAACGAGGACACGCCTGCCCGGCGCGGATGCCCGTCGACCGGCCAGTCCCGAGCCTCGGTCAACACCGACACCGCCCCGCTCGACCAATCCACATACGGCGAAGGAACATCGACGTGCAACGTCGCCGGCATCACCCCATAGCGCATCGCCTGCACCATCTTGATCACGCCAGCCACCCCGGCCGCCGCCTGGGTGTGCGCCATATTCGATTTGATCGAGCCCAACCAGAGCGGGCGCTCCGGTGGGCGGTCTTGCCCGTACGTGGCCAACAGCGCCTGCGCCTCAATGGGATCACCCAACGTGGTGCCCGTGCCGTGGGCCTCCACGACATCCACATCGGCGGTGGTCAACCCCGCGCTGGCCAACGCCGCGCGAATCACCCGCTGCTGCGATGGCCCGTTGGGTGCGGTCAAGCCGTTAGAGGCGCCATCCTGATTGATCGCGCTACCGCGCACCACCGCCAACACTGGGTGCCCCAGCCGCCGCGCATCCGACAACCGCTCGAGCACCACGACCCCGGCGCCCTCACCCCACGCTGTCCCATCAGCCGCGCCGGCAAACGACTTACAGCGCCCATCAGCGGCCAATCCCCGTTGCCGACTGAACCCAACGAAAACCGCGGGCGACGAATTCACCGTCGCCCCGCCGGCCAACGCCAAATCACACTCCCCCGACCGCAGCGACTGCGCCGCCCAATGCAGGGCCACCAACGACGACGAACAGGCAGTGTCCACCGATATCGCCGGACCCTCCAGCCCTAAGACATACGCCACCCGCCCCGAGGCCACGCTCGGCGCCGAACCGGTTAGCCGATACCCCTCCAACCGGTCGACGTCCCCGCTCCCATAGCTTTGCCCCAAGATCCCGGTGAACACTCCGGTCGCCGAGCCCCGCAACGATGTCGGTTCAATCCCGGCATGCTCCAAGGCCTCCCAGGAGCACTCCAACAACAGTCGCTGTTCCGGATCCATCGCCAATGCCTCGCCCGAGGCGATCCCGAAGAACCCGGCATCAAAGTCGCCCACGTCGGCGAGAAACCCGCCCTGCTGCGTATAGGTCTTGCCCGTCGCGTCTGGGTCAGAGTCAAACAACCCCTCTACATTCCAACCCCGATCGGTGGGAAACTCCGACACCACATCGCGGCCTGCCACGACGACGTCCCAGAGCCCGCGCGGGGAATCCGCCCCGCCCGGGAACCGGCAGCCCATCCCCACCACGACTACCGGCTCATCGGCTTTCGCTGGGGAAGGCGCCGCGGCCGGCCTGGCCGATCCAGAGAGTTCGGCCTCCAAATACTGAGCTAGTCCGGTAACCGAGCCGTAGTCCCATCCGATCGTGTCGGAGAGCGGCAGACCTGTCAGCGCCGTCAATCGATTACGGAGTTCTACTGTCATTTGCGAGTCGAAACCCAGCTCGGCGAAGGTAAGGTCCGGATTCACCGACTGCGGGCCTGGCTCGCCCAATATTTTCGCGGCCTCTGCACCAACTGCCTCCACCACCAGCCGGCGACGTTCTTCCTGCAAAACGCTCAACCGCTCGTTAAGCGTTGCGCCGTCGGGGTTTTCAACAGTCTGGCCGCTCGATGCCGGTGCGTGGAGGTCCCAGAGTGGTTTTGCCGGGCTCTCCGCGCGAAGCTCACCTCGCAACAACTTTCCGTTGGAGGTTCGAGGGAGTCGTTCAACGATGGCAAACCGATGCGGCACCTTGAATGCAGACAGCTGGGTGAGCAATCGGCGGTGAATGTCTTGGATAACTGATTGCTCGACGAATTGGCCGCTCGCCGGGACCAGAAACGCCTGCAATGCCCCCGCTCCGGTGGCCTCCCGTACTGAGACAACCGCAGCTTCGGCCACGTTGTCGTCCTCAACAATGAGTCGCTCCACCTCGGTTGGATTGACGTTGAGGCCCCCGACAATCTCGGTATCATCCGCGCGGTACCCGTAGGTAATCCATCCGTCGCCGTCGACGCAAACCCGATCCCGCGTGTCGAGCCAATCCCCATTCATCACAGGATCTTTGGGTCGGTTCCAGTAGCCGGCAGCAATCGAGGGCCCCCGGACCCATAGGTCGCCCTCAACCCCTGATTCGGCGGTTGCGCCATCCGGCGCCACCACTCGAATCTCATACGGTGCGAGAACTTTTCCAAGGGTCCCCAGACGCCATTCGTCGACGCTGTTCGACACGAATGTCTGCCCGACCTCGGTAGATCCAAGTCCGTCGAGAATGGGGATACCGCCAAAGAACTCCACGAGTCGCTCGCCTAGCCCGACCCCAAGAGCCTCTCCGGCTGATACCACGCATCGGAGCGAACGAAACGAATCGGGATTGCACGTGTCGACAACTCTGGCGAAGAACGTTGGTACACCGTAAAGCACTGACGGCGCAAATCTCGCACTCAACTCGGCAGCCAGATCCGCGCTCACCGGCGATCGATTGATTATGGACGAACCACCCGTCGCCAATGGAAACCAGACCGAATTACCCAGACCGTACGCGAAATACATGCGTGCGGTACTCAGCCCGGTGTCTTGGGGACTGAGCCGCAATGCGTTGCCGCACATAGCCTCAACAAACGTCAAGACATCGCTGTGCCGATGGATCGCAGCTTTCGGTGGACCCGTAGTACCAGATGTGTAGGTAGCGTACGCAGGAGCGTCGCTACTCAGCGGCTCGTAGCCTCCCGGCTCGACTCGGCTCGCATCCGACAAGAGCTCTTCGGCTTCCACGACTCGCGACCGCCCAAACCGCGCGCGCAGAGCCTCAGACGTGACGAGAAGCGCCGGCTCCGTGTCGCGTTCGGCGAACGCGTGGTCCTGGGGGTGCAAATCCGGATTCACCAGGAACGCCAGGATCCCGCGAGCCAGACAGGCTAGCAACAGCTCCACTAGTTCCGGGGAATCCGGAAGGCACAACAGGACTCGGTCGCCGCTGGAAATACCGCGGCTTCTCAGCACTTCCACAAGACGTGCTGCGCTGTCGTGGATTTGGGCATGTGTCACGACGTGTGGCGCGTAGTAGGCGGGCTTGTCAGACCATCCTGCCTCTGATGCCCGCGTGGCCAGCAGCCTTGCTAGGTTCCCAGTACGCATTACTGAATCGCCTCCATCGCAAAGACCGCGGCACCTCACAAGTGGTTATCGAGGATCGAAGGTCGACGTTACTGGGTAGCCGTTGGCAGTGATCGGGTTCATCTTACGGAGCATCTTGGAACACTTTTCGCAGAAAATACTCGGTGATAATAATTGCCGGTTGTCCTCCGGTAATGACGCGATACCGGCGAGCAACAATCCTCGGTTCCGAATGCCGATATCCACCATGTGCGAGCCAACCAGGTGGCGGTCCCATCCAGACTTTAGCTGCTTCCTTGAAGGTTTCAAGGCAACTAGCGTCGATGATCTCACCAATAGGACGCTCAGTCGTTGTCAAGCTTGTCGTAATCGCGGAAGGCAACAAGTCAATGGCAACCAACGACTCCGCAGCTACAAATGCGTGCCCTGAACTCCGGCCCTTGAGCAGGATCTGACGCTGAAGAACCCGGCCGCTGGGCAAATGCTCCGAACCGGGTATCCTCGGCGCCCCGCCGTGAACCTGCTGCTCGACAATCTGCACGACGATCTCGTCGTTAGCGACCATGCCGAGAACCCGAGTGAGGGTGCCGTTGCTTGCGATCAATATCCGAAGGTCACGGTTGAGCTTTCGAATTTCGTCGTCAGGTAGAAAGCACTCGCTCGCGTCTGGATCAGCCCAGCATCCGCGCCCGGCTTGCTGGTGGATGTCCGCCGTCATGCCGGAAAGTCCAAGTGCGTGGATTCAATCGAGCCCTGCGCCACCGGAACGAGATCCGCAACGCGCAGACCTCCGCATGCTGGTTGTTTCGCCACTGACGATCTCCCTGTCTTCCCTCTTGCCCCTCTTGCCCCTAATGCCCCTAATGCCCCTCCTGCCGGTCTCGGCACGAGGAGTTTAAAGCAACTGCCCTACCGATTGTGTCGCAGAATCAGCGCGTCCTCGACTCGGAGCTTGACCTCGTGCCAACACGCCGATCAGCTTCACGCTCGGGCCTGCGGGTCCGAGTCCCCGGCCACCTCGACGCACACCGCGAGGGCGCCGGCGCCGACGTGTAACGCAAGCACCGGGCCCAGATCAGTGATGACCGCCGGTTCACACCTCGGCAACCGTTCTCTCAGCGCGGCGACCAGTTCGGCCGCTCCATCCGGGTTCGCGACGTGATGCACCGCGATCGTTGCCGAACGCTCCCCGACGACGTCACCGACCCGGTCGATCATCGTCGCAACCGCTTTACGTGCGGTGCGGACCCGTTGCGCCAGAACGAGTTTGCCGTCGTCGATACGCAGCAGCGGCTTGAGGGACAGCTTGGTGCCCAGCCAGGCGCCGGCACCACCGATGCGCCCGCTTCGGCGCAGGTTGTCCAGCTGGTGGACGATGATGAAACCGTGATTGCGGCTCACGGCACCAGCCGCGGCTTCGGCAACCGTGTCCAGGTCGGCACCGTCGGCCGCTGCCCGGGCGGCGGCCAGCGTAACGAAGCCGGTATTCATCGCGGTCGATTTCGAGTCGATCACCCGAATCGCTGGACCGATCTCGGCCGCCGTGGTCTCGGCAGCGCCGAAGGTCCCCGATAGCGCCGCCGAAAGGTGCACCGCCACTACCCCATCGCCGCCGCTGTCGGCCAGTGCTTGCCGGTATACCTCGTCGAGTTCTGCCGGCGTGGCAGCGGCGGTGGTGGCCTGCCCGAGGTCGTGAATGTCATCCGGGACGTCATCCACGCCGTCACGCAGGTCCTGGTCGTCGATCAGGATGTGCAGGGGCACCTGCCGAATTCCCCACTGCGCGCGCAGATCCGCGGGCAGGCGCGCTGACGAGTCAGTGACTACCACAACAGGCATATGAATTCAGCCGCGCGGATTCTCGGTTGGGTTGCTCAGCACACCAGCTTCGGCCAGACCCTTGAGCATCAGTTCCGCGACCGCCTGGTGGGCTTCGAAGTTCCAGTGGATACCGTCGGGGTTTCCGCGCCCGCTCATAACGTGCTCGCCGACAGCTGCTTTCAGGTCAACCAGCGGAATGTTGTGCTGCTGAGCCCATTGGGTGATCGCTGCGACCGTGCCGGCCCGACCGTGATGGGCCTTCCCGTAGGTCTCGGCGATGTGCACCGACGGTAGCGATGCCACGATCGGGATGCCAGGCCGGTTGAAATCGATTGCGCCGCGGGTCTGTTCAAGATACTCGGCGGACAGGTGGGGCGGCAGCGCGGCTCTGGCCACCGGGGACAGTCGCGGCTGCACCCAGCCGTAGCCGTCGCGGGCCCATCGCCGCAGCCACGGCGGACGCACGTAGCGGATCAGTTCACGCAACGCCGTCGGCAGGGGCGACGGCAGCGAATCCATTCCGCCCGTCGCGAAGATCACCGCTCCGGCACGGGGCAGCGCCGCCCAGGCCCGCGGGTCCTGCGTCGCCGCCCACCACACATCGCGACACGTCCAGCCGATTCGGCCTATCAGCTCCAGATCCCAACCTAGCTGCGCAGCAACACGATTGGGCCAGATACGCGGGTCGTCTGCGGGCAGACCGCCGGTCGGTCCGTAGTAGGCCAATGAATCAGCGAAGACCAATAGTGCCGGGCGCGGCCGTTGCTCAGAGGACATCGCCGGCGACCTGTGCCGAAGCGTTCCACACGTCCAGGCGCCACCGAATGTCGTCGGTGTCCCCCGCGGGGTAGCCGGCCAGCTGCGTCCAGCTGGCATTGCCCATGCCGCCCAGCGCGGGCCAGTTGACAACCGGCAGCCGCAGCAGCGCCGCGGTCAGGGCCGCGATCAGCCCGCCGTGTGCGACCAGCACCACCGGCCGTTCCGGTTCTTCGTCGGCGCCCCATTCGGGCTCACCCGCGATCAGCTCGGTGATCAGCGGCAGGCTGCGCCGGGCCACATCGACCCTGCTCTCGCCTCCGTGCGGCGCCCAGGTCGCGTCCTCGCGCCAGGCCAGCCGGGCCCCCGGTGCCTTCGCGTCGATCTCGGCGTGCGTCATGCCCTGCCAGTCGCCGAGGTGCGTCTCGCGTAACCGGTGGTCGACCCGCACCCGCAAGCCCGTGCGCTCGCCCAGCGTGACCGCGGTGTCGTAGGCGCGTCGCAGATCCGACGACACAATCAGCAGCGGCTGGCGTTTGGCGAGCGCCTCGGCCGCGGCGACCGCCTGTGCCCGGCCCAGCTCGGTCAGCTCGGTGTCCAGCTGGCCCTGCATTCGGCTGCCGAGATTGAAATCGGTCTGCCCGTGCCGCAGCATGACCAGGCGGCGCGTGGTCATGGCCGGCTCGCAGAGTCCGCTGAGTCTTCGGTCAAATCCACCGCCACCACCGGGCAGTCACCCCAAAGCCGGTCCAGCGCATAGAAATTGCGTTCGTCTTGGTGCTGAATGTGCACGACGATGTCGACATAGTCCAGTAACGTCCAGTGGCCTTCGCGGGTACCCTCGCGGCGCGCGGGCTTATAGCCGGCCCGCCGCATCTTCTCCTCGACCTCGTCGACAATCGCGTTGACCTGCCGCTCGTTGGACGCCGAGGCGATCACGAAGCAGTCGGTAATGACCAACTGTCCGGAAACATCGATGACGACGACATCATCGGCAAGCTTGGATGCCGCCGCGCGCGCGGCGACAGCGGCCATCTCGATCGCCTCCGGGTCGGCCGTCATGAGTGGTCCCCGGGTTTGCGGTAGAGCTCGCGCTTGGAGATGTACTGCACGACGCCGTCGGGCATCAGGTACCACAACGGGCGGCCCTCCTCGGCGCGTCGACGGCAGTCGGTCGACGAAATGGCCAGCGCCGGTATTTCGACCAGCGTCAACGCGTCGTCGGGCAGCCCGTCGAGCACATCGGCGAGATGCTCGCTGCCCAGCTCATACCCGGGTCGGCTGACGCCGACGAATCGCGCCATCGCGAAGAGTTGGTCCAAGTCCTGCCACGACAGGATGGCGGCGAGCGCGTCGGCCCCGGTGATGAAGTACAAGTCGGCGTCGGGGTTGATTGCCTGCAGGTCTCGCAGCGTGTCCTTGGTGTAGGTGAGCCCACCGCGGTCGATGTCGACCCGGCTCACCGAGAAGCGGGGGTTGGCCGCGGTCGCGATCACCGTCATGAGATACCGGTCTTCACCGGCGCTGACCTGACGTTTCTTCTGCCAAGGCTGACCGCTCGGCACGAAGACCACTTCGTCGAGATCGAACAGCGAGGCAACTTCGCTCGCGGCTACTAGGTGGCCGTTGTGGATGGGGTCGAACGTCCCACCCATCACTCCCAGCCGCCGCTTTCGCATGGTTTGCCAGCTTACTGGAGCGCTCTGGTGCAGCTCATTCGTGGCGCGTCGTCACATCCGCCTCAGGAGTCCCGGCACGGGCAAAGGCACGATTAGCTCGCCTCTGCGCGATTTCTTTTTACCGCGGCAGCGTCCTGGAGTTACCGATGCAGCGTCCCGGGAGCGCGTAGTCGCTCAGTGGTGGGCAAATTGTGCATCCCGGCGCCAGAGGCTGACGGGGCCGCCGTGGCGGCGCGGCCTGGCCGTCAGACCGGCAACAGCTGGTCGATCACCGCCGCCAGCTGCTTGGCGGAGCGGCATTCGTGCATGGTGATCACCTCTTGGTAACGCACCACCGCCGAATCGCCGCTGTTCCACAGGTGCTTGGGCTCCGGATTGAGCCAGTGTGCGTGCCGGCTGGCGGTCACCATGTGCGCCAGCACATCGGTGGCCGGGTCGCGGTAGTTGGTGCGGCCGTCACCGAGCACAAGCAACGAGCTGCGCGGCGACAGCACGTTCGGGTGTGCCTGGATGAACGAGACGAACGCATTGCCGTAATCACTGTGGCCGTCGCGGGTATAGACACCAGCCTCCCGGGTGATCCGCTGGATCGCGACGGCAAGGTCGGCGTCCGGGCCGAACATGTGCGTCACCTCGTCGGCGGTATCGATGAAGGCGAAGACCCGAACGCGGGAAAACTGCTGGCGCAATGCATGCACCAGCAGCAGGGTGAAGTGACTGAAGCCGGCGACCGACCCGGACACGTCGCACAACACCACCAGTTCGGGCCGCGCCGGGCGCGGTTTGCGCAGCACCAGATCGATCGGCACGCCGCCGGTGGACATCGACTTGCGCAACGTCTTACGCAAATCGATCGCCCCGGCACGGGCACGGCGGCGACGAGCGGCCAACCGGGTGGCCAGGGTGCGGGCCAGCGGCTGCACTACCCGTCGCATCGAGCGCAGCTGTTCGCCCGAGGCGCGCAAGAATTCGACATTCTCGGCCAGCTGCGGGATTCCGTACATCTGCACGTGGTCGCGGCCGAGTTGCTCGGCGGTGCGTCGCTTGGTCTCGGCGTCCACCATTTTGCGCAGCTGGGTGATTCGCTGCGCGGCAAGAGCTTTGGCGATCTGCTCCTGGGTCGGTGTGGGTTCGTCGCCGTAGGGAGCGAGCAGACCGGCCAACAGCTTGCCCTCCAGCTCGTCCAGCGCCATCGCTTTGAGCGCCTGATACGACGAGTACGACGGGCCGCGGCTGGAGTTGTATTTGCCGTAGGCATCGACGATTTGCGCGATCATCGCTACCAGCCGATCGTCCATGTCGGCGAGGTCGGGATTGTCGGTGAGCAGATCTAGCAGCATCTGACGCATCGCCTCGACGTCGTCGGGGGGCAACTGGGCTTCCGGATCGGCATCGGCCTCTTCGGTGACGACCGCGCGTGCACCCAGCGCGGCGGGCCACCACAGATCGAACATCGCGTCGTAGGTCTCGCGGTGCTCGGGCCTGCGCAACACCGCACAGGCCAGACCCTCGCGCAGCACCTCCCGATCACTGAGACCAAGGACGGCCATCACTTTGCCCGCATCCACCGTCTCCGACGGCCCAACCGAAATACCTTGTCCGCGAAGCGCTTCAACGAAACCAACCAGGTGACCCGGCAGGCCGTGCGGGGCAAGCGGCTGACTTGGGCGAACGCGGCGAACGGCCATCGGTACCGCCTAGTTGAGCCGAAGCTCGCCGGTGGCGCGCTGCTGATCTGATTGGTGTTTGAGCACCACGCCCAGCGTCGCGGCGATGGTCGCATCGTCGATGGTGTCCATGCCGAGCGCGAGCACCGTGCGACCCCAGTCGATGGTCTCGGCCACCGACGGCAGCTTCTTGAGTTGCATTCCGCGCAGCACCCCGATGATGCGCACCAGCTCCTCGGCGATATGTCCGGGTAATTCGGGCACGCGGGACAACAGAATTCGACGTTCCAGCTCGGGGCTCGGAAAATCGATGTGCAGGAACAGGCAACGACGTTTGAGCGCCTCAGACAGCTCGCGGGTGGCGTTGGAGGTCAGCACCACGAACGGCGCCCGCTCAGCGGTAATGGTGCCCAACTCGGGAACCGTCACCGCGAAGTCGGACAGCACTTCCAGGAGCAGTCCCTCGATTTCGATGTCGGCCTTATCGGTTTCGTCGACCAGCAACACGGTGGGCTCGGTGCGCCGGATCGCGGTCAGCAGCGGGCGGGAGAGCAGAAACTCCTCGCTGAACACGTCCATCTTCGTTTGGTCCCAGTCCCCGGACCCGGCCTGGATACGCAAAATCTGCTTGGCGTGGTTCCACTCGTAGAGCGCGCGGGCTTCGTCGACACCTTCGTAGCACTGCAGGCGAACCAGACCGGATTCGGTGGCTTGCGCGACGGCGCGGGCCAATTCCGTCTTGCCGACCCCGGCCGGTCCTTCCACCAGTAGCGGCTTGCCGAGCCGGTCGGCGAGGAAAACAGCTGTGGCAGTGGCGGTATCGACCAGGTAGCCGGTTTTGGCCAGCCGATTGCCGACGTCCTCGATATCGGCGAACAGCGGCACGGGCCGCGCGGGCACACTCACGTTGCGTTTCTCCTAAGCACCTCAGGCCGGGCGGGTCTGACCGTCTCCCCAGACGATCCATTTGGTTGAGGTCAGTTCCGGCAGGCCCATCGGGCCGCGGGCGTGCAGCTTCTGGGTGGAGATGCCGATCTCGGCGCCGAATCCGAACTGCTCACCGTCGGTGAAGCTCGTCGACGCGTTGACCATCACGGCAGCTGCGTCCACGCCCTCGGTAAATCGTTGGGCAGCAGCCATATTGGTGGTGACGATCGCTTCGGTGTGGCCGGTGCCGTATTCGTTGATGTGCGCGATCGCCGCGTCGACACCGTCGACGACCGCGACCGCAATCTCCATCGCCAGGTATTCGCGGCGCAAATGGGCGTCATCGGGGTCGAGGTGCACAGTCACGCCCGCGTCTTGTAGTGCGCCGATCAGCCGCGGCAAGGCCTGCCCGGCGATCGCGGCGTCGACCAGCAAGGTCTCGGCGGCGTTGCAGACGCTGGGCCGTCGGGTCTTGGAGTTCAGCAGGATCCGCTCAGCCATCTCGAGGTCGGCCGCATCGTGCACGTAGACATGGCAGTTGCCCACACCCGTCTCGATGGTCGGCACTTGCGCATCGCGGACTACCGCGTCGATCAGGCCGGCTCCCCCACGTGGGATCACCACGTCGACCAGGCCGCGGGCCTGGATCAGGTGGGTAACCGTCGAGCGATCGGCGGCCGAGAGCAGCTGAACGGCGTCGGCAGGCAGGTCCTCGCTCACCAGCGCGGCACGTAGCACGGAGACCAGTGCTTCGTTCGACTTCGCTGCCGACGCGCTACCGCGCAGCAGCGCGGCGTTGCCGGATTTGAGCGCCAAGCCGAACGCATCGACGGTGACGTTCGGCCGGCCCTCGTAAACCATCCCGACCACACCCAGCGGCACCCGCTGCTGGCGCAACGCCAGCCCGTTGGGCAGCGTGTAGCCGCGCAACACCTCTCCGACCGGATCGGGTAGCCCCGCGACCTGGCGCAGGCCGGCGGCGATAGCGTCGACGCGCTCCGGGTCCAGAGCCAACCGGTCGAGCATCGCGGTCGGCGTCTGCGCAGCTCGGGCAGCGTTCAGATCTTCGGCGTTAGCCGCCAGGATCTGATCGGTGTTCGCCACGATCGCCTTCGCGGCGACTACCAGCGCCTGTTCCTTGGCGACCGTCGGCAAAGACGCCAGCACGCGGGCCGCGACCCGCGCCCGGCGCGCCGCCTGGTGCACCTGTTGGCGCAAGTCGGGAGCCGATGGAGCATGCACACTCATTGAGCTAGGGTATCGAGTTTCCAACCGCCCGGTTGACACGGCCCTACTCCACGTGCGGGCGAAACGCTGGGCAGACGGCGATTGACGCGTTCGCGGCGTGGCGCGATGCGCCAGAGGGCGGCTGAAATCGCTTTGAGCACCGCTGTTCCGGCGCCGTCGGCGATAACGTTCGGCTGGCCTTTTCCCAGTAGGTGTAGGCGATTAGCCCGCGAGGGGCTTGCGTCCCGAGAACGGATCGCCACCATACACAACGCGGGCGATGCCCTCGTTCCCCAAATCCACCAGCCCAAGTGCCTCCATGTAGCGGAGCAAGACCTTGCCGAACCGGAAATCGGCGATCTTCGCCGCGGACGCGAAGTCAACGCGTTTGCGATAACAAGAGTCGAACAATGCAGACAATGGGTGGTCGGTATCGACCGAACCCGCGACGTCGTTATCGGGGTCCGCCGCGACCAGCCAACCGCCCGGGCGCAGTGCGCTGGTCATGCGCCGCAGCGTCATATGACTCGGGCTCAACGTCATCGACGGTGATATCACATTGGCGCACTTCGACATTGGGCAGGAGCAGGTCATCGAGGTACCTCGGGTGGAGGTCCGCGGCGACCACATGTCCGGTCGGGCCGACGCGCTGAGCGAGCCAGCGCACTATCGCGCCCGCGCCCGCGCCTACCTCCAAACAACGCCATCCTGGTCCGATGCCAAGGGTGTCGATGTGGCGGCGGGTATGCGGATCACACTCGTTCTCCAGCAGTCGCAGCCGCGCGAGTTCGTCGCGCGAGTCTGCGTCCGCGGCAAAGTAGTGGCCCCCTACCGACATGCGACCCCCTCCGTCAAGTCAGCCGGCCATGCTTACGTTGCCGGGAGGCCGACGCGCTTTCGCCGGTCATCGATGATGCGACCCAGCTCCTGGAGCAGTAACGGCGACCGCATGACGAGATCTTCGATGTGCTCACGATCGAGCTCCAGCGCCGTCACCTCTTCCAGCGCATACGCCGTAGTGAGGTTGGGTTGACGGGTCAGCGTGGTCAGCCCCAGGTATGAGCCCGGTTCCAGCACGCTGACTGGCAGGATGCCACCGTCTTCGGTGGTGGTCGCCAGCCGGACGCAGCCGCGAATCAAAAAACTCATCGCGGTGGCCACTTCACCGGCGAAGTGGACGACTTCGTCGGTGCCGTATCGAACGATTTTCGCGTGCGGGGTCAGGGACTGTTGATCGGTCAGGCTCAACCGCAATGCCGGTGCCACGACATCGCGCATCGCCATCTGCACCCGCGCCGGCGTGGAGAAGTCATCGTCGGCGCCGTCGAGGTGAAGGCCCTCACGCCGCGCCGCGTACCAGATCCACCGCAAGAATGTCGCCCGCGCCACCCCGTCATCGGCGGGCGACTTCAATGCGACGCGGACCTGGTACTCACCGCCGCCGGCCGCCGCCGTCGTGGGTGTGACGTCAGTTTTGCATTGCGGAAGCGCTCCGGCGACCCGCGTTAGTAGACGTCGCACCTGGTCGGGTGGGTCGGTCACGGAAAACGTGGTCGTGATTGCCAATTGGTGCGCGCCGGGCGGCCGGCTGAGATTCGTGAACGAGGTGGCGGCGAGCACCGAGTTGGGGGTGATCTGCAATCCGAGGTCGGTCTGGATGTGAACGGCGCGCCAGTTCGCTTCCACGATGCGTCCCCGTGCCGCCGGGGTCTCGAGCCAGTCGCCGATCCGGAATGGTTGCTCGAACAACATGAACAGGCCGGACACGATCTGGCCGACCGAATTCTGCAGCATCAAGCCGATGACCACCGACCCAACGCCCAGCGCGGTGAACAAGCCACCGATCCGTACTCCCCAGACATAGGAAAAGATGATCGCCAGCCCCACGGCGATCAACGCAAGCCGTGTTACGTCGCGAAATATCGTCGGCACCCGCTCGCGCCAAGACCCCTGTGGGGCAGCCTCAAACAGCGTGGCGTTCAGGCTCGACAGCAGCAGCACCAGCACCAAGAAGCCGAATAGTGTCGCGAGCACCCGCACCGGAGTGAAGTGCGCCGAAACCTGCGCCACCTTCACCAACAGCAGCAATAGCGCGATCAGCGGCACCAGATAGCTACGCAGCAGGTTGACCGGTCCGGCCAGCGCGCTCTGCCGGCGTGCCAGGACGTGGTGCAATTCGGTCAGACCGATCAGCACGAGCGGCAGTCCGATGATCAGCCCGGCGGCCCAGTAAAACCAGTCTGCGTCAACGGTATTCACTTGCGCTCCGACAATCGCCAGATCGGCTGCTCCGATCCACCAACGGTAATGCTGCCCGCGGGCGTGAAGTGCCGAATGTCACGCATCACCTCGTACACGTCCGAGGTGACGTAAATCCCCGACTCCGTTGCACCGCTGTGCATCTGGTGAGCCAGGTTGACCGCGGCACCCCACATGTCATAGATGACGCTGGACCGCCCGATAAGTCCACTGATGACGTTGCCGGTGTTGACTCCGGCCCGAATGCTGAGGTGGTGGCCGGTCCGGCTGTTGAATCGCTCGATGATGCGCTGCATCTCCACGGCGAAATCCATCGTTCGGGACACACTGTCCAGCCGCGGAACATTCAATCCGCAGCTGGCGAGGAGGCCGTTGTGCACGGTGCGAACCGGCTCAACGCCAAGGGTTTCCGCCGCCGAATCGAGTTCCCGGACCAACTGGTCGACAATCCCGACCAGTTCGTTACCGGACAGATCGTTGGAGATCTCGTCGAGGCCGACGATATCGGCGTAGATGACCGCGACGTCCTGGTGTTCCTGCGCGATGTTCTGTTCGCCATCGCGGTAGCGCCGCACCACCGGTTCGGGCATCAACGACAGCAACAGACGGTCGTTTTCCTTGCGCTGTTCGGTAAGCAACTCTTCTTTCGTCTGCAGGTTCTGGCTCATCTCGTTGAAAGCCATAGTGAGATCGCCGACCTCGTCACGCACCGTCACCGGTATCGTCACGTCGTAATTACCAGCGCTGATGGCCCGGGCGCCGGCCTGCAGCCGCCGGATGGGCCCAACGAACACCTGGGCAATCAGCATCGCAGCGATGCAGATGACGAAAACCAACGCCGCGGTGGTCAATATCAATGTCTTGGTGAATGACTCGACCCGGCCGAAGGCTTCTGAACTGTCCCTGGTCGCCAAGATCGACCAGCGCAGGTCCGAATTCGGCACATGCAACGGGGTGTAGGCCGCCAGTTCCCGTTGTCCCAGATAGCTCGTATCAATCACAGTTCCGGTCTGTCCACGTTGGGCGGCGCGAACAGCTGCGGTCTCGACAGGCTGGACCAGCGTCGTGCCGTGCCACCTGATCGCTTCGTCGACGATATCGGGCGGGGTTCCTGCCGCTTCGGCCTCGCGCCGGTATTTCTCTGGGTCCTCCAGAAACAACCGCGAATCAGAACGCATTAACTTGTCCGGACCGGCCAAATAGGTCTCCGCCGTCCGCCCCATGCCAGCGGCTTTCCAGTGCTTGTCGGCAGTCATGATCCGGTTGACTTTCGAGATCGGCAACGGCAGGGCCAACACACCCACAGTCTTGCCCGCCGCAACGATCGGCGACACCAGCCACGCGACGGGCGCCTCGAGTGCCGCCTGAAACGGCTGGAAATCGGTGATCCACACGAAGTCGGCGTTGTCGGCGTCCAATGCCTTTTCGTAGGCGCTGCGCAAGTTCGACGCGCGATATGGACCATTCAGGATGTTGGTGCCCAACGTGGGACCTTTGTTCACGTTGTAGACCACGTTGCCCCGAGTGTCGAGCAGCATGGCGTCCCGGTATTCGAAGCGGGTCGCGATCTCGTGAAAATAGTTGTTGAAACGCGCATTTGCAGCCGACCATGCGCTGCCGTCACCTGCGTCATCGGGCGGAGTCGACCCTCCGAACGACGGCACGGTGTAGTGGACCTGAAGATACTTCTGCGCGTTGCCGTCGGGAAGCACGGCCTCGATACTCAGCTTGTCGCCGGTCGTGTGCTCGATCGGTTTGATCAGTTTGTCTTTGTAGAAGGTCACCAGCGACTGCTGTTGGGCCGGGTCGATCGGCGCGTCGGCGAGTTGGTCGAAACCGGCGGTAAAAGCCTGCACCGCCTCGATCGCCGTAAAGCCACCGCTGTACACAGCCAGCGAATTCGTCAGGTCCGCGAACAGCATCTCCATTGCCCTCTTTTGTCCCTCACGCAGCTCGACCATTCTTTCTTCGGCGGCAGGCAACAGGGCGCGCCGCCCGGATACGTACATCACGGCGCAGATCACGGCCAACGTTGTAAGGCTGGATACCAGCAGCAGCACCATGATCTTGGACTGGATACTGAGCCGAGACAGCGGCCGTAGGTATCGTCTGCTTTTGCCGGCCGGAACCGTTTCGTCCTTCCGTTCCGGATCAGTTGAGCGCCGCAGCGTCAATCGGCTTCCTTTCGCTGACGGGCGTTAAAAGCCCAGATCACGCAGCAGCGTAACGCGAACGGTGTACCGAATTTGGATTTGCCGAAAACCGTTATCAACGTGCCGTTGTGAAACCGGGCGCGACTCCATACCGTCGGCGGAATGACACGCGTATGCGTGGTGGGCAGCGTGAATATGGACATCGGGTTCGACGTCGACGCACTGCCGCACCCGGGCGAGACGGTGCTGGCGGCGGCGGCCCGATCGACACCGGGTGGCAAAGGCGCCAACCAGGCGGTGGCGGCCGCACGCGACGGAGCGCAGGTGCAGTTCGTCGGCGCCGTGGGTGACGACTCGTCGGCGACGGCGCTCCGCGAGCACCTGATTGCGAACGGGGTGGGTACCGACGGACTCATCACCTCGCCAGGTGCCAGCGGCAGCGCGGCCATCGTGGTCGATTCCGCAGGCGAAAACCTGATCGTCGTCGCGCCGGGCGCCAATGGCCGGCTGACCCTGGACTCCGCGGCGCTACGCGGGCTCATCCGCGACTGCGATGTGTTGTTGCTGCAGTTGGAGATTCCGGTCACCACAGCGACAGCAGCTGCGCGCGAGGCCCATTCGGTGGGCGCGACGGTGATCGTCAACGCCTCGCCGTCCGGCGCGGACTCGGACCAGTTGGCCGAGCTGGCCGAGCTGACGGATGTTGTGGTGGTCAACGAAGCCGAAGCCGCACACTGGGTTTGGCCGGTCCGGCATCAGGTGATTACCCGCGGCGCCGACGGCGCCACCTATACCGGCAACGGTCACGAGCTCACCGCCACGCCGCCGGCCGTGGCGGTGGTCGACACGTCCGGCGCCGGCGATGTGTTCGCCGGCGTGCTGGCAGCGAACTGGGCCAACTGCCACGACCGCGCGTTGCGCCGGGCCTGCGCCGCCGGCGCACTGGCCACGCTGGTGCCCGGCGCCGGGGACTGCGCCCCGTATCGCGAGGCGATTGACGAAGCGACCCTGGAGGACTGATTCGCAAAGGAGAGCCACAATGCCGCCACACCCGGCAGATAACGGCAGCCCTCGCCCGCCCGAGGGCGACTGGCTGGGAACGCCTTTTCTGACGTTTCGGCGCGACGGGCCGTTCGCAATCGTGATGCTGGACCGGCCGGAGGCCCGTAACGCCATGACACCGGCGATGTACTTCGGCATCCGCTACGCGGTCTCGCGGGTCAACGCCGACGCGGATCTGGCGGGGCTACTCATCACCGGCACCGGTGACGTGTTCGCACCGGGCGGAGACCTGGGCGGCGGCGGAGCCGACAACTGGATGCGGTGGGGTTCGGCGCTGTCGATGGACGTGACACCGTTCGACACGCTGCGGAAGTCGGCCAAGCCGGTGGTCTCCGCGGTCAACGGGCTGTGTCAGGGCGGCGGGCTGCAGATCGCGATGTGCAGCGACGTCGCGGTGGTCAGCGAGCGGGCGACCTTTCGGGTCCCCGAGCTGTACCGCGGTATCGCCGATACCTATTACAGCCAAATGCTGGCGCGCATTGTGGGCCCGATCCGCACTCGCGATCTGATGCTCACCGGACGGACGCTGTCCGCGTCGGAAGCCGTCGACTGGGGCATGGTCGCGCGAGTGGTGCCGCATGACGAACTGATGGCCGCGTCCAAGGAAGTGCTGGCTCAGTGTTGCCGTACCGCGCCCGGAGCGCGACGGATCGTCAAGTCCAGCCTGAACAACTACCTCGGCCTCTACGACCGCATCAGTATGGAAGCCAGCATCGAAAGCGCCGAGGCCGTAGAGGGTTTCGTCGCGTTCAGAGAACGCCGGTCACCGAGCTGGGTGCATCCCGACCTGCGCGTCGACGGACGGCTGTGATGATGTCGTCCGTGACGACGGCTGAGGTCCGGGGTCCGGGATCGCGCTGACCGTCTGGGCTCAGCTCGACATGGGCGATTCCTGGCGCGTTGGTGTGGACGCGAGCGAGACGACCGCGCTGGTGCACACCGGCATATTCGGGCGGGTGCGTAACCCCATCTACACGGCGATGCTCACATTCGACTTCGGGATGGCTTTGCTGACACCGAATTTCGTGTCTCCGCTTCGTCCCCGGCGTAGGGCTGATTCGCTAGATCGTCAGGACAGCGCTTCGACGACGTGGGCGACCAGTTCTTGGTAGTCGTCGTTGGTCATCGGCGCCGCCACGGTATCGGTCACCACCGTCACCACCGCGCCGATGTCAGGGAGCACGGTCAGGTAGTTCCCCCCAAAGCCGACCGCGGAATAGGCGCCGTCCGCGATGCCGATGTGGCTCAGTTCATCGGAGGGCCCGGTTACCCACCAACAATAGCCATACATGCCAAGCAACCCCGCCGAATGGCTGGTGCGCGACAGCGCACCGGTGCTGCGCGCGATCCATTCGGGTGAGAGCAGCCGGCGACCACGCCAGACACCGTCGTTGAGATACAGCTCGCCGAGCCGGACGATATCTCGAGCCGACAGATAAAAGGCATAGTTCGGGTACCGCGTTGTGCCACCGAGGATGTCGGCGCGGTACTGGTATGACCCATGTTGATAGCTGTCCCAGTCGGTCATGCCCAGCGGCCGGGCCAACTCATGCTCGAACGCGAGGAACACGCTACGGCCGGTGATGCGTTCGTAGATGTTCCCCAGGACGTTGAAATCCCAATTGTTGTAAGACCAGAATGTGCCGGGCGGATGCGATCCGCGCGGCGGCCGGGCCAGCGCGCCGCCATCCTCAGTGGGCAAGTAGACACCGGAACGTGCGGTGAGAAGGTCGTCGATCCTGGCCGATCTTTCCGTGTCGGTCAGGGTAGGCGTGTCATCGATTCCCAGATCGCCCAGCGTCGCGTCGAGATCGAGCTGACCGCGGTCGTGGGCCTGGCCGAAAAGCGCGCTGAGGATGGACTTTCGGATGGAGTGGACATGAACCGGGCAGGAGACGTCACCGACCTCGACGATGGTTCGCCCCGCATGGCGGATCTGCGCGGCGGTGAGATCCAACCGCCGCAATTGTCCTTCGATATCAGCTACCCGAGTCACCGCGAAGGACGATCTGCGGGTTCGCGCCGCACGTCATGGGCGATCGCCAGACCGTCACCCGTTTGGAGTTCGGCGGCGGTCTGGCTCATCAACACCCGACTGCGGTTGGGCGAGAGCAGGATCGATACGTGGTGATGCGGCGAATCCGCCACGAACGCAAGACGGTTGACCCGAAGCAGCGCTGCTCCGATCGCGGTGTTGAGTAGCCGCGCGTTGCGCGGACCCGCGATCTCCGCGGTGATCTCATGCTGCATCCGGTCGACGACGACACCGGCGGTGGAAAGCAACTCGTAGAGCGGTTTACGCCGCAACGCTGAGCTGCTCAGGGTGCCGGCGAGATCCGTTGGCAGCCAGGCTTCGGTGACCATCAACGGCTCGCGAGTTCTGCGTTCGCGGCGCACCCGCAGAATGTGCAGCATCTCGGCGGTCACCCCGAGCGCGTCGCCGATCGAGGAC
>DATJOR010000341.1:0-4504 GCA_035506875.1 Mycobacterium sp. | reverse complement strand
ATTACCGCATGCCAGCGCCGGACCCGCCTTCCACAACGGAATCATCGCCGGGAAGTTGAACGGCGTGATCCCAGCCACCACCCCCAGCGGCTGACGCAACGAATACACATCGATGCCCGGGCCAGCGCCCTCGCTGTACTCGCCCTTAAGCAGATGCGGGATGCCGATACAAAACTCGACCACCTCGATACCGCGCTGAATGTCACCGCGGGAATCGCCCAGAGTTTTGCCGTGCTCGAGCGACAGCATCTCGGCGATTTCATCGACATGGTCGTTGACCAACTCAATGAAGCGCATCATCACCCGCGCCCGGCGCTGCGGATTGAACGCGGCCCACTCTTTTTGCGCCTCTTTGGCCGAGGCCACCGCGGCGTCGACCTCACTCCTGCTGCCCATCGGGACCAGCGCCTGCACCTGGCCGGTATTGGGATTAAACACCTCAGCGGTGCGACCAGACTGCCCAGCCGAGCGTTTGCCATCGATGAAATGGGTGATCTGTGCGGTCATGAATGCCCTCGGATACGCAGAAGAAGTTAGATTGGTTACTAGGACATCCTAGTAAATGGCCTGCCGCCATGGCAAGCGGGCAGTGGCGCCCCGAGCGGTGCGGGAGTGCTCGGCGCGGCCGCGGCCACCGCCACCGGGCGTCAATTTCTGCCCGATCCCGCCGTGGTTTCCGTGATCCGTTGATACGGTGCGCGTGAAGCTAGGGGGCAATCATGATCCGCAACACATACGCCGTGGCAGCCGCGGCGATCGCGATCGGTCTGGTCGCATCGGCGTGCGGGCACTCTGCTAATCCGGCCAGCACGCCAACGTCGACGGCCACGGCCGCGCAACTGCAATCGCTGATACCCACACCGGCGAATACTCAGCGCACCGACGGACCCACCTCCATTGCGGACAACGGCATCCACCTGCACTACCTGGTCAACGGCGGTGGAAACGATGTCCTGAATGCGTACAAAGCCGCGCTCGAAGGTAAGGGCTGGACGGTGACCGTCATAACTTCAGGTGGTTGGGGGCCAAGCGGTGGCGCCACCTACACCGGGACCCAGGGCAACACCTACGGCGTATTCGGCGGCGGAGGCAACGGCAGCACCACCGACGTCAGCGCCTGCGCATGGCCGGCAAAGCCCGCCAATCCCAACTGTGGTGGCAGCACGCATCAATAGGCTCAACCGAACCCGGAGCGCCGCGCGGCTTCTTTGGTCGAGGCAAACAAGACCTAGTCGACGCCTTTCGGGCCAACCGTAAGGTTCTTCTGTCCGGGCTCTTCAGCCTCATCGAGTTGCCGCGGGCAGTACGCCTTGGCCGAGATCGTCGCGAACTGAGCGGCGCCGTTTTCGGTCAGTGCGGGGTTGTTCTCCTGAAGGTGCTTGATCAGGTGAAGACCCGACATGCCGTTGTGGATATGCGCGCACACGGCTTGGCCGGCGCTGATGGCCTGGCTTGGGTCGCCGTACCCAATGCCCACTTTCTGTAGGTCGGTGAGGAAAGTCTCGTTGTTCTGACTGGTGGGCGACTCGTCGATGCCAGGGTCGGCTTCCGCCGGCACGGCGAACAGGATCCCCATCGATATGCCAAGCAGGGCTAGCAGCGGTTTCATTGATCCTCCTTCATATTTAGCGCCGCGAGGTTAGTCTTTATTTTGTTGCAGCAGTAGGCTTTTCGTCTGCGCTCAGGTGAACCGCATGGATGCCCGGTTTTGTCGATAGCCTTGCGACCAGGTCGTCGAGCCCGGCCTCGTCGACGTTCCAGTGCTGAACCTGGTCAGGCTGCTCCTGCAGCTGCGCGATGACCTTGTCGAGCTTGACCGGACCTTTGGTGCGCGCGGGCGTGGTCACCCGGGCCCGGACGCCGGTCGAACTGACAACGCGGGACGCCGGGCTGCCCATCGCGCCTCCCGTCAAGGCGCCCAGTGTGCTCTGATTGAGCAGGCCCAGCGGGATGCTTGTCGCGGGAGCTGCCGTCGCAGCGAAAGTGCTGTCCGGCAACGCAGTTGAGGCAAGCCTGATCGCGGGCGTCGCGCCGGCCCAGCTCGGCGGCACCGACAACTTGCCGACCGTCTGCGCGCTGCCCAGGGCCGCCGATGTCGCTCTGGCGCCCAACCCGGCACCGAGATGGGGGGCGACATGCCCCGGCGACGACAGGCCGCCGTTCAGTGACCCCAAACCAATACCGTGGCTCCACGGCTGATAGATGAAGAAGTTCTTCCACTGCGAAATGCCTAGTCCGGTAGTGCTATTGCCAACGTTGGTCCAGGTGGCCTGGCTACCCACTCCCGAAATCATGGAGGACAGGTTCGTCCACGTCGTGGTCAGATAGGAACCGCCGGGGACCGAGTTGATCGCGTCGGTGAAGAAGCTGGTGTAGTCGGTGTTGAACTGGCCGACGTCGGTCAGAAACGTGCTGAAGTCGTTCTCGATCTGTTCGATGACCGTTTCGAGATCGGAGGACCCGGACGTCGTACTTGCGGCCGCGACCGCGGCCGACTGGGTCGCCTGCCCGGCGTCGTTGGTCGTCTGCGGCGGCTCGGTGAACGAGCCCAGCCCACTGGTGGCTGCCGACGATGAGCCGGCATATCCGGTTATCGCGGCGACGTCTTGGGCCCAGAACTGGGCGTACTCGGCCTCGGCGGCCGCGATCGCGGCGTTGTTCTGCCCCAGGAGGTTGGTCTGCAACAGTGAGAGCAGCTGGGTGCGGTTCGCGGCGACCGCGGCCGGCGGCACGGTGGCCGCCAAGGCCGTCTCGTAGGCGCTCGCCGCGGCCCGGGCTTGGCTGGCGGTCTGCTCGGCCTGGCCCGCCGTGGTCGCCAGCCACGCCACGTACGGCGCGGCTGCCGCCGCCGCAGCCGCCGCCGACGGGCCTTCCCAGTCGCCACTGGTCAGGCCGGAAATCACCGACAGAAAGTTGGCGGCGGTGGACTGCAACTCGCCGGCCAAACCCTCCCAGGCCGTCGCGGCCGCATGCAATGACTCCGTGCCCGGGCCCGCGTAGATCTTGGCGGAGATGACCTCTGGAGGTTGCACTGCGAAATCGAAAACCATTGCCGGCCTCTCCTATTCCGCGCTGGGCGGTATCACGATGATGGTGGCGGTGGTGGCGATGTCGTCGACCGCAACCGCGCCGGGCACGCGGTAGGCCTGATTCGCGACCGCGCGGGTGGCTGTCCCCCCGATGGCGCGGCCAGCCAAGCTCGCCAGCGCCGTCTCGCCGAACATCCCGGGCTGAGCGATCGAGGCCATCTCCGGAGCGGCGTCAAGAGCCGTCGCGTCCATCTCGGCCGCAACCGTCCGGACTGCCGGGACGGCGGACGCCCAGTTCTGCGGGACCGACAGGGCGCCGATGGTGCCCGCACGCCCGGCCGCTGCCGACACCAAGTTGTCGGAAGCATACGAGCCGCTCAGCAAACCGCTGTGCAACAGCGGCGACAATGCGCCGACGACGGGCTTGGGATTCAGCAACGGACCGATGCCCTGGATGCCGGTGCCCAGGGACGGGATACTGATGCTGACCTGCCACCAGTTCTTGAACAAGCCTGCGACCCCAAACGGGCTCCACGGTCCGGAGCCAAAGGTGCTGACGGTGCTGGTGAAGGTGGTGATTGCTTTCTCGAGAACCGTGATGCCGTTCGTCACCGAGGGTGGCAGGCCCGTCAGTCCCGCAGCAGGCGGGAAAAGGGACGTGAATTCGCTGTTGATACTTGTGAGCTGGGTGCCGAACTGCGTCAGTTCGGTGTTTAGCTCGGTGAGCCACGCCTCAATACCGGTGGTGGTCGAATCGGCGGCCGAGTTGGCGGCCGCGGCCGACTTGGTGGCCTGCCCGGTGTCGTTGGTAGTCGGCGGTGGCGTGGTGAACGCAGTCAGCTGACTCGCGGCTGTCGCGGCCCCGGCGTAGCCGTACATCGCGACCGCGTCCTGGGCCCAAAACTCGGCGTACGTCGCCTCGTTGGCGGCGATCGCCGGGGTGTTCTGACCCAGGAAGTTCGTTGCGACCAGCGCCGCCAACAGGGCCCGGTTGGCCGCGATCACCGGCGGCGGGATGCTCGCCGCGAACGCTGCCTCGAACGCCGCCGCCGCCGCGTGGGCTTGGGACGCCGTCTGCTCGGCCTGCGCAGCGGTGTTGCTCAGCCACGCGGTATAGGGCGCCGCCGCATCAGCCGCAGCCACCGAAGAGGGCCCCTGCCAGCCTGAGCTGGTCAACTCGGTAATCGTGGATGCATACGACGCTGCGGTGGTTTGCAGTTCACTCGCTAACGCGTCCCAGGCAGACGCCGCGGCCAGCAGCGGCGCCGAGCCCGGCCCGGAGTAGATCCTGCCGGAGTTGATCTCCGGGGGTAACGCTCCGAAATCCAATACCATCGGGTTCCCTCGCTACGTGTGTCTGGCCCTTGGTGCCGCGCTGAGCGGCGAGAAACTTCCGTTCGCTGCTGGCAATCGAGTGCGACTTAGCTGGCACTTGCCTGGACGTTTCTGCAGTTTGGACATTAGCCAGATCCGGG
>DATJOR010000340.1:0-3772 GCA_035506875.1 Mycobacterium sp. | reverse complement strand
GCGGACACCGGCCGATGTGTGCGGTCACACCGAACCGGCCTTCATGTTGTGTGCCGAGACATTGTGCTTTCTAGCTGTCGGAATCACTCTGGATACAGCTATCCAGACAAATTCAAGAGGTATCCCGTGACCAGTCTGAGCACCAATCTCGTCGCATCGAAAGACCGCGACCCTAATCGCGTTGCGCTGCGTTGCGACGACCTGCAATTCACGTTCGCTGAGTTCCACGCTGCAGCGTCCCGGGTGGCGACGCTGCTTGAGCAGGCCGGAGTCGAACCGGGTGACCGGGTGGGCGTGATGTTGCCCAACACCCCCGCATTCGCCATCGTTTTCTACGGGATCATCTACCGCGGCGCCGTCGCGGTCCCGATGAACCCGCTGCTCAAGGCGCGGGAGGTGACCTTTTACCTGTCCAACAGCGGCGCCAAGGCGTTATTCGGCACGCCCGCCTTCGCCGACGAGGCCAGCGCCGGCGCCGACGAAGTGGGCGCCCAGTGCTGGATTGTCGACGACGCCGGTCTACTGGACCTGATTGCCGGCCTGCCCGAGCAACAGTTCCCGGTGGAACGCGGCCACGACGACATCGCGGTCATCCTGCACACCTCCGGAACGACCGGAAAACCCAAGGGCGCCATGCTGACGCACGGCAACCTGGGCCGCAACGCCGAGGTCAGCGTCCGCACCCTGGTCGAGACCGGGCCGGACGACGTGGTGATGGGCTGCCTGCCGCTGTTTCACGTCTTCGGTCTCACTTGTGGCCTCAACGGAGCGGTGCTATCGGGAGCGACATTGACGCTGATCCCCAGATTCGACCCGCGCAAGGCGCTCGAGGTGATCGAGCGGGACGCCGTCACGGTGTTTGAAGGTGTGCCGACGATGTACTCGGCGCTGCTGGGCGTGGCGGACGACGCCGCAGCAGAGTCCGCGCGGACGTTGCGAGTCTGCGTCTCCGGCGGTGCGGCGATGCCGGTGCAGGTTCTCACCGACTTCGAAAAAGCTTTTGGCTGCGAGGTTCTCGAAGGGTACGGGCTTTCCGAGAGCTCCCCGGCCGCCGCGTTCAACCATCCGCACCGGGAACGCAAGGTGGGCTCGATCGGTACCCCGATCGAAGGTGTGCAGATGCGGGTTGTCGACCTGGACGGCGCTGAGGTCCCCCAAGGACAGACCGGCGAAATCCAGATCCGCGGCCACAACGTGATGAAGGGCTACTGGAACCTGCCCGACGCAACCAAGGCCACCATCACCGCGGACGGTTGGCTGGCCACCGGCGACGTCGGGCGGGTCGACGAGGACGGCTATTTCTACGTCGTCGACCGGACCAAGGACCTGATCATCCGCGGCGGCTACAACGTCTATCCCCGGGAGATCGAGGAAGTGCTTTACGAGCACCCCGCCGTCGCCGAAGCCGCGGTCGTCGGCATCCCGCACGACTCGTTGGGTGAGGAAGTTGGCGCTGCGGTCGCGTTGAAGGCGGGGGAGCACGTGGAGGCCGCGGAGCTACGCGACTACGTCAAGGAGCGGGTGGCCGCCTATAAGTACCCGCGCCAAGTGTGGCTGGTCGACGCCCTGCCCAAGGGGCCCACCGGCAAGATCCTGAAACGCGACATCACCATTCCGACAACTGAAAGCACGCGATAAATATGGCAACCTCCAAGGAGCTCACGACCGGAGTCGACGAGCTGGCTGCCCCGCTCGACCTGCTCCTCACCAGCGCCACCAAGCCATTCGCTAGCCGAATGATGCCGAACGCCACCTGGGCCCGCTTCGCCGGCAACCTCGCTCAGCGCCCCGGTGCGGTGGCCGACCGGGTTGGCACGCTGACCCGTGAGCTCGGCAGTATCGCCGCGGGTAAGTCGCACCGCGCGCCGGCACGCGCCGACAAACGCTTCAGCGATCCTGCGTGGCAACAGAATCCGCTGCTTCACCGAATCATGCAGGCCTATCTCGCGGGTTCCGAGACCGCTGAAGAATTGCTTGCCGACGCGCACCTGGATTGGCGTGATAAGGAGAAGATGCAGTTCGTCATTGACAACTTTGTGGAGGGCCTGGCGCCCAGCAACAACCCGCTGATCAGTCCGCTCGGCTGGAAGGCGTTGATCGACACCGGCGGCCTGAGCGCGGTGCGAGGCGCGAGAGCCTTTGCCCGAGATATGCTTTCAAAGCCGCGCGTGCCGGCGATGGTCGAGCCCGACGCCTTTGCGGTGGGGGAAAACCTGGCCGTCACCAAGGGGGCGGTGGTGCTTCAAACCTCGGTGTTCGAACTGATCCAATACGCCCCGCAGACCCCTAAGGTGCGCGAGATCCCACTGCTGCTGGTGCCGCCGGTGATTAACAAGTATTACGTCATGGATATCGCGCCAGGGCGCAGCATGATCGAGTACTTCGTCCAGCAGGGCCAGCAGGTTTTCGTGATTTCTTGGCGCAACCCGCAAGCCCGCCACCGGGATTGGGGCTTCGACACCTATGGCGGGGCGATCGTGCAGGCGATGGACGCTGCGGAGAAAATTACCGGGGCCGACAGCACCCACCTGCTGGCCACCTGCTCGGGTGGCATTCTGGCGGCGATGACCGCGGCTCACCTCGCCGAGATCGGCGAGGGCGACCGGGTCGCGGGCCTCAACCTGGCGGTCACCGTGCTGGATGAGACCCGCGCGGGGTTCGCGGCGGCGGCGATGAGCGACCGCGCGGCGCAGGCGGCGATTCGAGTGTCGGCCAGGAAGGGTTTCCTGGACGGGCGCGACATGGCGGAGATGTTCGCCTGGCTGCGTCCCACCGACTTGGTGTGGCGATATGTGGTGAACAACTATGTGCAGGGTCGCGCACCGGCGCCGTTCGACGTGTTGTTCTGGAACGCCGACACCACCCGGATGGCCGCCGGCCTGCACCGCGACCTGGTGCTGATGGGGCTTCGGAACGCGCTGGTCACCCCCGGCGGGGTCAGCATGCTAGGCAGCCCGGTCGACCTGTCCAAGATCACTGCCGACGCCTATGTGGTCGGTGGCGTCGCCGACCACATCTGCCCGTGGCAGGCCACCTATCGCAGCGCACGCTTGCTGGGCAGCAAGGACAACCGCTTCGTGCTGTCCACTAGCGGTCACATCGCGGCGCTGGTCAACCCGCCGGGCAACCCCAAGGCGTCGTTCCGCACCGGCCCAGTGGACGCCGAGGATCCCCAACAGTGGCTCGAGTCTGCTGAGAAGCACGCTGACTCCTGGTGGCCGGACTACGTCAGCTGGCTTGCTGAGCGCAGCGGCTCAGAAATCGATGCCCCGAAAACTCTTGGCGGGGAGGGACTTCCGCCGCTTGGACCGGCCCCGGGCAATTATGTGATGGAAAAGTGACGACATGACCACACATGCAGTTAGCGCTCCGCCCGAGCTCGCCGACCAATTCGCCGCTATCCGTGGCGTGTTCGCGAGTGGACGCACCCGGGCGGTCGACTGGCGACTGCGCCAACTTCTAGCAATCGAGCGACTTCTCGACGAGAACGAGGATCAGATCGCAACAGCCCTGGCCCAAGATCTCGGCCGCGAACGAGCGGAAGCCTGGCTCGGCGATATCGCGTCCTCGAGGGGCGAGGCGGAGTTCGCGCGAAAGCACTTGCGCAGGTGGATGAAGCGAAATAAACAGCGGGTGCCGTTGAGCCAGCTCCCCGGCTCGGCTTGGGTGCAGTACGAACCGCTGGGCGTGGTCCTCGTCATCGCGCCGTGGAACTATCCGGTCTACCTCTCGCTCGGCCCTCTAGTGGCCGCCGTCGCGGCCGGCAACTGTG
>DATJOR010000339.1:0-3004 GCA_035506875.1 Mycobacterium sp. | reverse complement strand
AAGGACACCGCAACCAGCGTGTCGGCAGCTGTGGAGGCTTTTGATGAACGCCTCCACTTCATCGCCGGTATCTCCCGGCGTGGCAATCAACATATTTAGTACGGTTGCGGACAATCTAAGTTAGAACTTTCCACTGGTCAGTTCGGTAGACTGGGCAGGCGCTACCGGGCTTGATCCATCTTGGGGCCGAGCTTCCGCCCAAGTGTTTCATCGCCTCCCGACATTGGAGTGGAAGACACGCCGGGTGTTCAATGCCGAGAATCCGCTAAGGCATGGTGTACAAGCCACATCCGTCACAACAGTAACAGCGGAGCGGGCTTATCCGTCGTCCGCACGTTGTCGGCGACGTACTGTGGCAGCTTCGGCGGCGGGTACAGGTACTGCTCCAGGTCGCTTCGCGCCGGCGTAGAAGGGCGAGGCAAGCCTCGCACAGTGCAGCGGTGCTTGTGACTGCCCCCGCCAGGTTCAAATCCTGTCAGCCCCGTGCCCATCGTTTATTCACCGGTAATGACCGCGAAGCGCTCGGAATCGACCGGATGCAACAGGGTGTTGAACGAGCCAAAATCATTGGGCGACAGGGGATAACCCGGCGGATTCAGAACGGTCAGGATCAGTCGTCCGGTAATCCGTTGATCGCGCTCGCACTTCCTCGGCCCCAGGTCAAGTCGCTTTCAAGGTCGTTGCGCTTAGCTGCTTTTCGTTCATACCGGGTGATCTGTCGGCGACGCATGAAAACTGACCCCGTGTCGACGCCCGAATTTTGACCCCCTTCGACCGATTCTCGGCTTACGAGCCGAGAGGAGAAGGGAGTTGTTGTCAGTGGAGGATTGGGCGGAGATCCGCAGGCTGCATCGAGCGGAGGGGTTACCGATCAAGACGATCGCCAGGACGTTGCGGATTTCGCGCAACACGGTGAGGACGGCGCTGGCGTCGGAGGGTCCGCCGAAGTATGAGCGCAAACCAGCGGGCTCGGCGGTCGATGCATTCGAAGACGCGATCCGAGCGCAGCTCAAAGACGTGCCGACGATGCCGGCGACGGTGATCGCTGAACGGGTTGGCTGGACGCGTGGGATGACGGTGTTCAAGGAACGCGTCAGGGAGTTGCGGCCGGCCTATTTGCCGCCTGATCCGGCCGGCCGCACGACCTATGACGCCGGGGATATCGCGCAGTGCGATTTCTGGTTTCCGCCGATCACGATTCCGGTTGGATATGGGCAGGCCCGCACTCCGATGCGGCTTCCGGTGCTGACGATGGTATGCGGCTATTCGCGTTGGCTCTCAGCAATTTTGGTTCCTACCCGAGGTGCTGAAGATCTTTTCGCCGGGTGGTGGCAGCTGATCGGCGCGCTCGGGGCGGTGCCGCGCACCCTGGTCTGGGACGGCGAAGGCGCGATCGGACGGTGGCGGTCGGGCCGCGCCGAGCTGACCGGCGAATGCCAGGCGTTCCGCGGGGTGCTGGGCGCCAAAGTGGTGGTTCTCAAGCCCCGAGAACCCGAGCACAAGGGCATCATCGAACGGGCGCATGACTACTTGGAGCGGTCATTTCTTCCAGGCCGAAACTTCTCTGGCCCCGGTGATTTCAACCACCAACTCCAGCAGTGGCTGCAGGTCGTCAACGGCCGCACCCGCCGCGTGCTCGGGTGCGCCCCGACTGACCGGATCGGCGCGGACCGCCAGGCCATGCTCGCACTGCCCCCGGTGCCGCCGGCGGTGGGTTGGCGATCGGCGACCCGGTTGGCGCGCGATCACTATGTGCGGTTGGACTCCAACGACTACTCGGTGCACCCGGGGGTGATCGGCCGGCGCATCGAGGTGCTGGCTGATCTGGACCGGGTGCGGGTGTTCTGTGACGGCAAGACCGTCGCCGATCACGAGCGGGTGTGGGCCTGGCATCAAACCATCACCGACCCCGAGCACCGCGCAGCGGCGGACCTGCTGCGCCGCAACCGTATCGGAGCCCTGCGCCCGGTGCGGGAACCCGGCAACCAGATCAGTGTCGAGCAACGGGTGCTGGCCGACTATGACACCGCCCTGGGCATCGACCTCGGCGAAGGCGGGTTGGTGTCATGACCACCAAAACGACCCGGACGACCGCGGTGTCGTCGACCAACCGGGATCTAAGCGCCGAGATCAGCTTTTTGACCCGCGCGCTGAAAGCACCCACGATGCGCGAAGCAGTCACCAGATTGGCTGAGCGGGCCCGCGCCGAATCGTGGACCCACGAGGAGTTCTTGGTGGCCTGTTTGCAGCGCGAAGTGTCGGCTCGAGAGTCCCACGGCGGTGAGGGCCGTATCCGCACTGCCCGGTTCCCGTCCCGGAAGTCGTTGGAGGAGTTCGACTTCGATCATGCCCGCGGCCTCAAACGCGACCTGATCGCGCATCTGGGCACCCTGGACTTCGTCGCCGCCAAAGACAACGTGGTGTTCCTCGGCCCACCAGGCACCGGCAAAACCCACCTGGCGATCGGTATCGCGATCCGCGCCTGCCAAGCCAGCCACCGCGTGCTGTTCGCCACCGCCAGCCAATGGGTCGCACGACTCGCAGACGCCCACCACGCCGGCACGCTGCAACAAGAACTCATCCGGCTGGGCCGCTACCCGCTGCTGGTGATCGACGAGGTCGGCTACATCCCGTTCGAACCCGAAGCGGCCAACCTGTTCTTCCAGCTGGTCTCCTCTCGCTACGAACGGGCCAGCCTGATCGTCACCTCAAACAAGCCGTTCGGCCGCTGGGGCGAAGTATTCGGCGACGACGTCGTCGCCGCCGCCATGATCGACCGCCTCGTCCACCACGCCGAAGTCATCGCCCTCAAGGGCGACTCCTACCGCATCAAAGACCGCGACCTCGGCCGCGTCCCGGGATCGACCACCGAAGAATGAACACCAAGGGGGTCAATTTTCAACCGTCGAAAAGGGGTCAAATTTCGGCCGCCGTTGACATTGGCCCGCAATCATCAGCGATTCCCCTTCAGGCCAAAGAACATCAGTGCCCTTGCCCCACACAG
>DATJOR010000338.1:0-11692 GCA_035506875.1 Mycobacterium sp. | reverse complement strand
CACCTAATGGCATCATTTGGATTTGATGTCGGCTGCGACGTACAGTCTCGCTCGACTCATGCACGCGGGCGTAGCTCAATGGTAGAGCCCTAGTCTTCCAAACTAGCTACGCGGGTTCGATTCCCGTCGCCCGCTCCAGCCAGGCATTCGACACGCGGGCCGATTAAGCTATGCAGGCCGGGCCTGTCGAGCCCGGCGAGGCTGAGGAGGCTGACAATTCAGCACACAGGCACCACAGCCGACGTCACCATCCACGGCTCGTGCGCGCCGCGCTTCGAGCGGGTTCGCAACGCGTTCAAGCAGAACTTCGCGCAGGGCAAAGAAGTCGGTGCAGCGGTCGCAGCCTGGGTGGACGGCGAGTTGGTCGTCAACCTGTGGGCTGGTACCGCCGACGCCGCCGGTACCCGACCGTGGCAGGTGGACACGCTGGGTACCGTGTTGTCTGGTACCAAAGGCCTGACCAGCACATGTGTGCATCAACTCGTCGAGCGCGGCGACCTCGATCTGGATGCGCCGGTAGCCCGTTACTGGCCCGAGTTCGGGCAGGCCGGCAAGGAAGCCATCACCATCCGCATGGTGATGAGTCACCGGTCGGGGGTGATCGGGCCACGGAAACGAATGCCCTGGCAGCAGGTCACCGACTGGGATCTGGTCTGCGAACGACTGGCCGCTGCCGAGCCGTGGTGGGAGCCGGGCACCGCACAGGGCTACCACATGACCACTTTCGGTTTCATCCTCGGCGAGGTGTTCCGCCGGGTCACCGGTGGCACGGTTGGTCAGTACCTGCGCACCGAGGTCGCCGAGCCGCTCGGCGCCGAGATCCATATCGGCTTGTCGCGTGCCGAACAACGTCGCTGCGCCGATCTGGTCGAGAAACCGTCCATCCGCCAGATGCTGGCGGACGTCAACGCTCCTGGATACCCCACCACGCTGGCAGAACACCCGAAGGCCGGCCTGGCCGTGTCGATGGGGTTCGCCCCGGACGACGAGGTCGGGTCCAACGATCTCGAGTTGTGGCGCGAGGTCGAGTTCCCGGGCACCAACGGGCAGGTCTCAGCGCTGGGCCTGGCGACCTTCTACAACGCACTGGCCCAAGAGCAACTACTCAGCCGCAAGCACATGGATCTGATCCGAGTGTCGCAGGGCGGCTTCCAGACGGATCTGGTCCTCGGCCCACGGGTCGCCGACCATGGGTGGGGTCTGGGTTACATGCTCAACCAGCGCTGCGTCAATGGACCCAACCCGAAGATCTTCGGCCACGGCGGCCTCGGCGGCTCGTTCGGTTTCGTTGATCTCGAGCACCGGATCGGCTACGCGTACGTGATGTGTCGCTTTGACGCCACCAAGGCCAACGCCGACCCACGCAGCGTGGCGATGAGCGATGAGATTTACGCGGCCCTCGGGGTCAGGAAGGGCTAACCGTTCGCGTGGGTCAGGATGGGGGTTCGGCCCAGGTCCCCGCCAGTTGTCGTGGCAATTTCCCCAGTCCCAGTTGGACCCCAACCAAGGTCCCAGAAGTCACCTGGGCACCACCGCGGGGAAGGGCCCGGCAGTGCTTGAGCCACCCTCGCAGCGCCCAAACCGGATAACCCCAGACCCGCCACCACGGCCGCTGCAACAAAGCTTGACACGATTCTCATGCTGCCCCTGCTAGTTATTCATCTGTGCACCAATGCAATTCGCTGCCAAATTCTCGAAACCATGTGATTGCGAACAGAATTCACGGTAGTGCGATGTAACGCCGTCTGCCTCAGGTTCAGGAGTCGCCTCCTCCGCCTGATGAGTCGCCTCCGCCGGATGAATCACCGCCGCCAGATGACGCACCCCCGCCGGATGAGTCGGCACCGGCCGATGAGTCGCCGCCTCCGGATGAGTCGGCTCCTGCAGACGGGCCCGACTCAGGTGCGGGTGCGGGCGCGCCCGCGTCCGGTGCGGGTGAGCCCCCGTCGGATCCGGGTCCGGCAGGCGCCGGCGCGGGCGCACCGGGTTCCGACCCAGGAGCGCCCGGTTCCGGCCCGGATCCCGGTCCGCCCGGATTACCGCCCTCATGCCCACCTGGTTCGCCGGGGCCACCCGGTCCACCGGGTTCATGCCCGCCGGGGCCACCCCGTTCACCAGGGCCACCAGGCCCATGTCCGCCGTGTCCACCTGGGCCGCCCGGCTCGTGTCCTCCGGGCCCGCCAGGTCCGCCAGGCCCACCCGGGCCTGCAGGACCGCCGGGCCCGCCGGGTCCTCCCGGCTGGCCGGGTCCTCCCGGCTGGCCGGGGCCAGCGGGCCCGCCGGGCCCGGAATGAGGTGGAGGAGGCGGGTTAATGATTTTCGGTGGCGGATTGACGTAGGTAGGTCCGTTGATGATGGTCGTGGGTGGTTGCCAAGCACCATGGCAGGCGGTCGGGTCCCAGTTTGTGCCCCACGACGGGTCCCATAAATCCCCTGGGCACCAATTCGGGATAGTCGGTGCGGGTTGCGCGTGAGCTTCGGTTGCGGCGCCTAGACCGGCCAACCCAAGGCCGGCGGCCACCACTGCTGTTGCGGCAAAGCAGCTTGCGAACTTGTTCATGGCGCTATCCGTACCGGGAGAATCTATGCGTGCGCCCAGCAGACCATTGCGTTCAGATGAGCAACTGCCGGCGTTGTTCATCTCGTCATGCTGTAGCGAGCCGCCTTACGTCTGGCAGGTTTGGCACCAAAAGACGTTGCGGCCTTCCAATTCGGCAGCGCGGATGATGGTCCCGCACACCCGGCACGGGTCCCCGGCGCGACGGTACACGTACGTGCGCGGCCGGCCGGGGCCATAAGACGGCGCACCGTGGTCATGCTCGGGGCGGACCACAATGATCTTGCCGCGCCGCAAGCCGATCTTCATCAAGTCCACCAAATCGATCCACGCGGCGGCGAACTCGGCTTCACCAATGGTTTGGCCGGCCCGGTACGGGTCGATGCCGTGGCGGAACAGCAGCTCGTTCCGATACACGTTGCCCACGCCGGCGATGATCGTCTGGTCCATCAACAGCGCGCCAATTGGCCTGCGCGACTTGGTGATCCGCGCCCATGCCCACGCCGGATCGGCGTCGCGGCGAAGCGGGTCAGGTCCCAGTCGCGATACCACATCGGCGACTTGCGCGTCGTCGAGAACCTCGCAAACCGTCGGTCCGCGCAAATCGGTGCCGTACTCGGCGCCGACCATTCGCATCCGCACCTGTCCGACCGGCGCCGGCATCGCCTCATCGGGCGGCCGCGCCCACTCGGTGAAGGTCCCGTACAGCCCGAGATGTACATGCACGGTCGGGCCGCCGACGTAGTGGTGGAACAGATGTTTACCCCATGCGCTGGCGCGTCGCAGCACCTGGCCGTCGACCGCGGACGCCGCCGCGGCGAACCGACCCTGCGGACTCGAGACCGCCACCGCCGCACCGGCATACCGACGCTGGTGCAGCCGGGCCAGTCGATGCAGGGTATGCCCTTCGGGCACGCCTGCTCTTAACTCGGCGCGCCGGGTACCGGCGGGGCCTGATGAGTGCGTTCGTATTCGGCGAGGATGTCGATACGCCGTTGGTGGCGTTCAGCTTTCGACCACGGTGTGGTCAGGAAGGCATCGACGAAAGACAGCGCCTCCTCGACAGTGTGCATACGGCCGCCGATTCCGATCAGCTGGGCGTTGTTGTGCTGCCGGGCCAACGACGCCGTCTCGACGCTCCACGCCAGCGCGCAGCGCGCGCCCGGCACTTTGTTTGCCGCGATCTGCTCACCGTTGCCCGACCCGCCGAGCACGATGCCCAGGCTGTCGGGGTCGGCCACCGTGCGTGTGGCCGCGTCGATGCAAAACGCCGGGTAATCGTCTTCGGGGTCATAGCTGAAGGCCCCGCAGTCGATCGGCTCGTGCCCGGTTCTCTTCAGGTGGTCGATGATCTGCTGTTTGAGCTCGAATCCGGCATGGTCAGAACCGAGGTAGACGCGCATGCCCGCAATCCTTACCTGCCGGTCCTCGGCGGCGCAACGCGGGGCGGCCGGACCGGTCTAGTCGAATTCGGGCTTCTCGGTGCGGCTCCGCTTGAGCTCCCAGAAGTGGGGGTAGGCGGCGAAGGTGACCGACGCGTCCCACAGCTTGCCGGCCTCCTCACCACGCGGAATCTTGGACAGCACAGGACCGAAGAACGCCACCCCGTTGACGTGGATGGTCGGTGTGCCGACGTCGTCACCAACGGCGTCCATCCCGGCGTGATGGCTCTTGCGCAACGCATCGTCATAGGCGTCCGTGTTGGCGGCGTCCGCCAACTCCGGCGGCAAACCCACCTCATCAAGAGACTGCTTGATGACCTCGTCGAGGTCCTTATTGTCCTCGTTGTGAATACGGGTGCCCATCGCGGTGTACAACGGCGCGAGCACCTCGGCGCCGTGGGCCTGCTCAGCGGCAATCGCCACCCGGACCGGCCCGAAGGCTTTCGCCAGCCGTTCGCGGTATTCGTCAGGCAGACCCTCGCGGTTCTCGTTGAGCACCGCCAGGCTCATCACCCGGAAATTGACCTCGATATCGCGAACCTTCTCCACTTCCAGGATCCAGCGCGAGGTGATCCAGGCCCACGGGCACAGCGGATCGAACCAAAAATCGGCTGTTGATTTCGCAGAAAACTGCTCAGGCATTTGGGATCCTCTCCTCGGCGGCCGGCTAACCGTCCAGAACAACCCTAGTCGCGGCGGTCCTGTTCCCGTCGCCGGGACGAATCGTCCGGCCACGGCTTAAGTTGGACACGTGGCATTACCGAATCTCACCCGTGACCAGGCCGCCGAACGCGCCGCACTGATCACCGTCGACAGCTACCGGATCGATCTCGACCTCACCGACGGCAACGGCGGCGCGGGCGAACGGGTCTTCCGGTCGATCACCACCGTGGAGTTCACCGCGCTGCCCGGCTCCGACACCGTCATCGACATCGCCGCCGACAAGATTCACCGCGCGACCCTCAACGGTCGCGAGTTGGATGTGTCCGGTTACGACGAGTCAATTGGTATCGAGCTGACCGGCCTGGCCGACCACAACGTCGTCATGGTCGACGCCGACTGCCTTTACTCGAACACCGGCGAGGGCCTGCACCGATTCGTCGACCCGGTCGACAGCGAGGTTTATTTGTACTCGCAGTTCGAAACCGCCGATGCCAAGCGGATGTTCGCCTGCTTCGACCAGCCGGACCTCAAAGCGGTGTTCGATGTTTCGGTCACCGCGCCGCAGCACTGGCAGGTCATCTCCAACGGTGCCGCGGTGAGCGTCGACGGCGGCGTGCACACGTTTGCCACTACACCGCGGATCAGCACCTACCTGGTGGCGCTGATCGCGGGACCGTATGCGCGCTGGGACGACAGCTACAGCGACGAGCACGGCGAGATTCCGCTGGGCATCTTCTGCCGGGCCACGCTCGCAGAGTTCATGGACGCCGAGCGGCTCTTCACTCAGACCAAGCAGGGATTCGGCTTCTATCACAAGAACTTTGGCATGCCGTATGCATTCGGCAAATACGATCAGTTGTTCGTCCCGGAGTTCAACGCTGGCGCGATGGAGAACGCCGGCGCGGTGACGTTCCTGGAAGACTACGTGTTCCGCAGCAAGGTCACCCGCGCGTCTTATGAGCGTCGCGCCGAAACCGTGCTGCACGAAATGGCGCATATGTGGTTTGGCGACCTGGTCACGATGCGGTGGTGGGACGACCTGTGGCTCAACGAGTCGTTCGCCACGTTCGCCTCAGTGCTGTGCCAAAGTGAGGCAACCGAATTCACGCAAGCGTGGACGACGTTCGCCAACGCCGAAAAGTCGTGGGCCTACCGTCAAGACCAACTGCCGTCGACGCATCCGGTGGCCGCCGATATCCCCGACCTGGCCGCCGTCGAGGTCAACTTCGACGGCATCACCTACGCCAAAGGTGCCAGCGTGCTCAAACAACTGGTGGCCTATGTCGGCCTTGAGCACTTCCTGGCCGGCCTGCGCGACTACTTTCGCGCGCACGCGTTCGATAACGCTACGTTCGACGATCTCCTGTCCGCGCTCGAAACAGCCTCTGGCCGCGACTTGTCCGACTGGGGCCGGCAGTGGCTGAAAACCACCGGCCTGAACACGCTGCGTGCGGATTTCGACGTTGACGCCGACGGGCGGTTCACCCGGTTCGCGGTGACACAGAGCGGCGCTGCACCAGGCGCGGGCGAGACACGCGTACACCGGCTCGCGGTGGGAATCTACGATGACGACGGCAGCGGCAAGCTTGTCCGGATTTACCGCGAGGAACTCGACGTCAACGGCGAAAGCACGGATGTGCCTGCTCTGGTTGGTCTTTCGCGGGGCCGATTGGTCTTGGTGAACGACGACGATTTGACCTACTGCTCGCTTCGGCTCGATCCCGAAACGCTGCAGACCGCGCTGGAACGCATCGCCGACATTGCCGAGCCGCTGCCGCGGACGCTGGTGTGGTCGGCGGCCTGGGAGATGACCCGCGATGCCGAGTTGCGCGCCCGCGACTTCGTGTCACTGGTCTCCGGCGGCGTTCACGCCGAGACGGAAATCGGTGTGGCACAACGGCTGCTGCTGCAGGCGCAGACGGCGCTGGGTTCCTACGCTGACCCCGACTGGGCCGGTTCGGAGGGCTGGCCGGCCTTCGCTGACCGGCTGCTGGAGCTCGCCCGCGGCGCACAGGCCGGCTCTGACCATCAGCTGGCCTTTGTCAACGCGCTGTGCTCGTCGGTGCTGTCGACCCGGCATGTCGTGGTGCTGGCCGACCTGCTCGATCACGACCCCGCCGACCTGGGACTGGCCGGCCTGTCGATCGACACGGATCTGCGTTGGCGCATCGTCACTGCGCTGGCCGCCGCCGGCGACATCGACGCCGACGGCCTCCAGACGCCGTTCATCGATGCCGAGGTCCAGCGCGACCCGACAGCTGCCGGCAAGCGGCACGGCGCGCAAGCCTCGGCGGCCCGGCCGCAGCCGGCCGTCAAGGAGAAGGCGTGGAGCCAGGTCATCGAGGACGACACGCTGCCCAATATCACCGCCCGCTCGATCATCGGCGGCTTCATCCAGCCCGGCCAGGCCGAGCTGCTCAAGCCGTTCACCGAGCGCTACTTCGCGGCGATCCGTGGCGTGTGGCAACGCCGCTCGAGTGAGGTCGCGCAGACGGTGGTGGTCGGTCTCTACCCGTCGTTTGACATCAGCGACGACGGCATCGCGGCCGCCGACCGGTTCCTTGCCGACCCCGAGATACCTCCGGCGCTGCGCCGACTGGTGCTCGAGGGCCGCGCCGGTATCGAGCGGTCGCTGCGAGCGCGTCGGTTCGACGGTGGCGCGGCGGCCTGAAGCCGAACGGGCCTAGGCCGGTGAGATGCCGGCGCTGGTCACCCGGACCGCGCTGACCAGACCGTCGATCAGCTCGCCGTCTTTCAGCGCCGACGCCGCTGCGGCCACGCCGAGGGGCGCCGACGACTCGACGCCCCGGCCGCGGACCTCCGAGCCATAGGCCACCTCGATCACGTGCTGGTCGGGTGAGACGGCGATGAGCACCGCGTTGTTCGGTGTCGGCACCTTGGCCAGGATCTCGCGTGCTCGCGCACCGGTGTCGCCGCCCAGGTCGCCGATGTAAACGGCGAACCGTGCACCGGCGGCCCGCGACCCGTAGGTCAGCGCGTCGTCCAGGGTGACCAGATCGCTGATCGGAAACGGGTAGTGCACCGACACCTCTCCGGGTTCGGTGACCCCGGAGATCCGCCCGCTGGTGGTGATCACCGAGCCGACGGGCAGCTCGACGGGCTGGATGGTTGCGACTTCACCACTTGCCACTGGCGCCACCTCCCACGCTGAATTCCGGCGTGCCGTGCCCGGCATGCGCATTATGACCGAAAACCTCGTCGGTGGCCGCCCACAGGATCGGGGGATGCGTCCATGGCTCGGACATCTTGTACGTCGCCGGATGCGGTCCCTTGTGCCGCCAGATCAGCGCGACCAGGACGATGACCAGCAGCAGCGGGATGCCCACGAAGTAGGCGTGGATTTCCATAGTGCTCACGACGCAAACCGTATCTCACCGCCGGCGAGGGGGTGCAGTCGAACGTCAAACAAGGCCAGACACGCAGATACATGTCTCCTAGCGGATTTTCAGTAGCGAGTCACTGTCATCACCGCCAAATGGCGCACTTCATGCTGAGATGTTGTACTAGCACCATGTCCCGCGCGGGCTCCGATGTCCTGCATAGGCAGGCAAACCAATATTCTTGGCGCACTCAGGAGTTCGCTGGGCTTCAGCGCAGCCGCGACGCGGGCGCTTATCTTCATCGCCGACTGAACCGGCCGTGGCGCGCAAGGGGAACGTAGCGGCCTGACGGGCTTCGGCCACAGCTGGTCAAGAGAAGCTGCCACGATCGCCGATGACGCCGATCGCGCTAAGCCAGTCGGGCTGCGGACGGTGACACGCCGTTTTGGCGCCGAGTCATCACACGACGGTCCACTGAGCACACCAGCACCACAGTTCGACGTTGGTTTGCCGCCACCGTCAGTTGACACGGGTAATAGATTGCCCCGCAACATGTTTCATCACAGTCGATGGCTTCGAAATGAGGTTGAGACCGATGCTTCATGATTTTTTGCAAAACTTCGAGCACAACCTGTTCAAGCCGCTGTTGCTGTTCTTCTATTTCGGGTTTCTGCTCCCACTTCTGAAGGTGGACTTCGAGTTTCCCTATGTGATCTATCAGGGCCTGACGATGTATCTGCTGTTGGCCATCGGCTGGCACGGGGGCGAAGAGCTCGCGGCGATCAAGGTGTCAAGCATCGGTGACATCGCGGGATTTATGGTCGTCGGCTTCGCCTTGAACTTTGTGATCGGTGTGCTCGCCTACCTGATGTTGGGCTGGCTGACCACACTGCGACAAGTCGACAAGGCCACCGTCGCCGGATATTACGGATCAGATTCGGCGGGGACCTTTGCCACCTGCGTGGCAATTCTCGTCAGCGCGGGCATGGCCTTCGACGCCTACATGCCGGTCATGCTGGCCGTGATGGAGGTCCCCGGCTGCCTGGTGGCGCTGTATCTGGTGGCGCGGCTGCGGGACAGGGGGATGGACGCGGACGGCAACATGCCCGGCGAGCCCGGCCACACCGCACCGGCGCCGGCGAGGTTTGCCCCCGGCGCGGCAACCCAGCCAGGCCCCGGGCAGCGCCTGGACACCGACGACGATCGCGGAATAGCCCAGGAGCTGGATTTCTCGCTGGACCAGCGGCGACGGCGCGAGCCCGGCGGCGTCGATCAGATCGGCAAGAAGCCACCCCTCTTCTCGCGCCAACTGTTGCGCGAAGTCTTTCTCAACCCGGGGCTGCTTTTGCTCTTCGGCGGCATCACCATCGGCTTCATCAGCGGGCTCCAAGGACACAAGGTCACCCACGACGACGACACCTTCTTCATCTCAGCCTTCCAAGGCGCGCTCTGCCTGTTCCTACTTGAAATGGGCATGACGGCTGCACGCAAACTGCGGGACCTCAAATCCGCCGGCCGCGGGTTCATCCTCTTCGGCCTGCTGGCACCCAACCTTTTCGCCCCATTGGGGATCATCGTTGCCCACGCTTACGCCTACCTCACACATACGCATTTCGAGCCGGGGACCTATGTCTTGTTCGCAGGGCTCTGCGCTGCGGCGTCATACATCGCCGTACCCGCAGTTCAACGGCTGGCGATCCCCGAGGCGAGCCCCACCTTGCCGCTGGCCGCATCACTAGGACTGACGTTCTCCTACAACGTCACCATCGGAATCCCGCTCTACATCGAGATCGCCAAGATCATCGGAAACTGGTTCCCAGCCACCTGAAGCTTTGGGGTGGGAATACGCCGCGCGCATCGTCGCCGGTCTAGGCCGCGCCTTCGCCGAGGTATCGCGCCCACGACGGGTCGAGTTCTTTGACCGTCGAGAGCAGCCGCCAGTGTTGGCCCTTCGGTGAGGTCGGCGCCAACCGCAGCGACCAGCCGAGCTCGGCGAGCAATTTGTCGCCTTTTCGGTGGTTGCAAGTCGAGCAGCACGCCACGCAGTTCTCCCACGAATGATCGCCGCCACGGCTGCGCGGCACCACATGGTCGACAGTGTCGGCCTTGGCCCCGCAGTAGGCACAACAGAAGCGGTCACGGTGCATCAGCGCCGCCCGGGTCATCGGGACGCGAGCCCGGTACGGCACCCGGACGTAAGTCCGCAGCCGGATCACCGACGGCAACGCGATCGACCTGGTCGCCGAATGAATGACGGGCCCGGATGGATCGTCGTGCACAACCTCGGCTTTGCCGCAGATCAGCATGATGATCGCCCGGCGGACGGGCAATGCGGTCAGCGGCTCGTAGGTGGAGTTCAGCAACAACACCCGCCGGCGATTCCAGATCGATCCGGCCTCGTGGGCCACGGGCGCGTGGTCAGCCCGGGAAACGCTGGAGACGCTATGCAGGGTTGGGCCGGTCACGGGCCCGGTTAGCCCTGCCGCGGCCCCGGAACTTCCGTGGCTGCGGCGCCTTTTACCCTGCGCCATACGTCCTCCGCCGACCAGTCCACCATGATTCGGCATCGATCGCACGCCAAATTGGCCGGTGTTGGCTGGTCAATCCGGTGAACAGCCGGTGCCAGGTTCCGCGACGAGGGGTGACATGGCACCGACGGTCGGTTCCGATGCCTCACAATGGACGGTGATGGAACACGTAGAACAATCCTTTTACGACGCTGTCGGCGGCGCGGACACCTTCCACGCGATCGTGTCGCGCTTTTACCAACTGGTCCCCGAAGACGAAATTCTGCGTCGCGTGTATCCGCTGGACGACCTGGCGGGCGCCGAGGAGCGGCTGCGGATGTTCCTCGAGCAGTACTGGGGCGGCCCGCGAACCTACTCCGAACAGCGTGGCCATCCCCGGTTGCGAATGCGGCACGTGCCATTCCAGATCGGCCCGTTCGAGCGCGACGCCTGGCTGCGGTGCATGCACACCGCGGTCGCGTCCATCGACTCCGACACCCTCGACGACGCACATCGCAAGGAGTTGCTCGAATACCTGGAGATGGCCGCGCACTCTCTGGTGAATTCCGCGTTCTGATGAGCTCCCAAGAACGTGAGCCGTGGTGGGCACGCGCGGTGTTCTATCAGGTGTATCCGCGGTCCTTTGCCGATAGCGACGGGGACGGCGTCGGCGACCTGGATGGTGTGGCGTCTCGGCTGGACTATCTGGACCGACTGGGCATCGACGCTATCTGGTTCAGCCCGATCATGATGTCTCCGATGGCCGACCACGGCTACGACGTGTCGGACCCGCGGGACATCGATCCGTTGTTCGGCGACCTGGCCGCGTTTGAGCGGCTGATCGCATCCGCCCATGAGCGCGGCATCAAGATCACCATGGATCTGGTGCCGAACCACACCAGCTCTGAGCATCCCTGGTTTCAAGAGGCGCTGGCCGCCCAACCGGGCAGCACCGCCCGGAACCGCTACATCTTCCGTGACGGTCGCGGACCCGGTGGGGCGGAACCGCCGAACAACTGGCAGTCCGTGTTCGGTGGCCCGTCCTGGACCCGGGTCGTCGAGCCGGATGGCAATCCGGGCCAGTGGTACCTGCACCTCTTCGACGTCGAACAGCCGGACCTCAACTGGGACAACCCGGAGGTCTTCGACGACCTCGAGAAGACGTTGCGGTTCTGGCTGGAG
>DATJOR010000337.1:0-3306 GCA_035506875.1 Mycobacterium sp. | reverse complement strand
CGTGAACACCGAGATGCCCCTCGATGATGTGGTTCGGGGCTGGTTTCCCTGGTGTGCCGAGTGGAGGGGTCAACTGCGAGAACTCTTCGCGGGTTACGTCGAAGCCAAGCAGACGCAGAATGTGCTCGATTTCGACGATCTGCTACTCTACTGGGCGCAAACCGCGAGCGATCCCGTGCTTGCCGCGGACATGGGCTCGCGCTTCGATCACGTGCTGGTTGACGAATACCAGGACACCAACCGACTGCAGGCCACAATCCTCCACGCACTGAAGCCCGACGGTGTCGGCCTGATGGTCGTCGGTGACGACGCACAGTCGATCTATTCCTTCCGAGCCGCGACGGTGCGCAACATCCTTGATTTTCCGAGCCAGTTCAGCCCGCCTGCGGAGATCATCACACTCGATCGCAACTACCGCTCGACGCAACCGATCCTGGCGGCAGCGAACGGCGTGATCGCGCTTGCCACAGAACGGTTCACCAAGAATCTGTGGACGGAGCGAAGCTCAGCCGAGCGGCCCTGTTTAGTAACGGTCCGTGATGAGGCGGACCAGGCTCGCTATATCGTCGAGCGCGTGCTGGCAAACCGCGAAGAAGGAGAGAGCCTAAAGCAGCAAGCTGTCCTGTTTCGCGCGTCGCACCACAGTGCTGCCCTTGAGATCGAGCTGACGCGTCGCAACATCCCGTTCGCAAAATTCGGTGGGTTGAGGTTTCTCGACACCGCGCACGTCAAGGACTTGCTGGCGCTGCTGCGCTTCGTCGAAAATCCACGCGACCGTGTGACCGGCTTTCGTGTCATGCAGTTGCTGCCGGGTATTGGCCCGGCGTTGGCTCAACGCGTACTCGAGGCCATGGCCGACCAGCCCGACCCATTGCGCGCGCTCGCCAACATTCCCACACCGTCGCGCGCCGGCGACAGTTGGGCACAGTTCGTTGAGACTGTCAGGGAGATTGGCGGTGGCAACGCGGGGTGGCCAGCGGAGATGGGCTGTGCACGCCGCTGGTACGAGCCTCACCTGGAACGGATGTACGAGGATGCGCCGACTCGCCGCGCCGACCTGCTCCAACTCGAACAGATAGCGGCTGGCTACCCATCACGGTTGCGTTTCCTGACAGAACTGTCTGTCGATCCCCCAGCAGATGCGACGAGCGACCAAGCCGGCCCACCGATCCTCGACGAGGATTACCTGATCCTTTCGACGATCCATTCCGCGAAAGGCCAGGAGTGGCGGTCGGTCTTCGTGCTGAACGTCGTCGACGGCTGCATTCCCTCGGATCTCAGTACTGGAACGACAGAGGAAATCGAGGAAGAGCGCCGGTTGCTCTATGTCGCGATGACACGTGCCAAGGACAGGTTGCACTTGATCGTCCCGCAGCGCTTTTTCGTCTCCGGCCAGAGCGCTCTCGGTGATAAGTATGTGTACGCCTCACGGACACGGTTCATCCCAGCCACCCTGCAGTCACTGTTCGAAAGCACGGCATGGCCGGTTGTTGCGCAGGATCCGTCGCGGCACGCTGAGGCGGGGCAAGTAAAGTTCGACATTGCGGCGCGGATGCGCAGCATGTGGCGATAGGGAAGGGTGGCGCGATGTGTAATTTGTATGCCGTAACGTCAAACCAGGAGGCGATCCGCGCCTGGGCTGGTGTAATGGCGGAGAACGACCACACTGGAAACATGCCACCTATGCCGGCCGTATTTCCCGATTACGCTGCGCCAATCGTCCGCAATCAACCGGGTGGTCGCGAGCTCGCACTGGTTCGGTGGGGGATGCCGACGCCGCCAAAGTATCTCGTTGGCAAGAAGAGGGATCCTGGCGTAACGAATATCCGCAACGTCAGCTCGGCACATTGGCGGCAGTGGCTTGGCGTCGAGAGCCGTTGCATCGTTCCGTTTACGAGCTTCTCCGAGAACGAATTGATGCCAGACGGCTCGCGACCGCCCATCTGGTTTGCCTTGAACGGGACGCGGCCGCTGGCATTCTTCGCCGGCATCTGGGCGTCGAAGTGGACCTCGGTGCGGAAACTGAAGGAAGGCGAGGTTACCGTTGACCTTTTTGGCTTCCTGACAACGGAACCGAACAAACTGGTCGGCACCTATCACCCGAAGGCCATGCCTGCGATCCTCACCACACGCGAGGAAATCGATCTTTGGATGACAGCGCCGATCAAGGAGGCGCTGAAGCTGCAAAGACGTCTGCCGGATGACGCGTTGGTTGTCGTCGCCAGAGGCAGCAAGGAAGACCCAAACAACCTCGCGGCCTGATGGCTCGCTTACAAAAGCGGACGCTGTTGCCTGCCGCGATTTTCGCCGGTCGGTTTGCATAGCAGAATGTCCTCTGCCGGTGGCCGCAGCAGGAGCTTTGGATCGCCCGGCTGCTCTCCGAGCCACACGGGCCAGTCTTGCCTTTCCAGCACGATCGGCATCCTGTCGTGGATCGGGGCGATCAGGGAATTCGCAGCGGTCGTAATAATGCAGTAGGTGCGTGTGATCGTGCCGTCAGGCCATCGGAACGCCTCCCATAGCCCGGCGACGGCCATGGGCTCACCGTCGCTTCGGGAAATCGCGTAGATCTGCTTCGAACCGGCCGTCCAACGCCGCTGGTAGTAGACCGACATCGGAACAATGGCGCGCCGGTCGCGGAAGGCCGATGCAAACAGCGGATGGGTGACAACGGTCTCCGCCCTGGCGTTGATCGGACGTGCGGCGGTGGCCGGATCCTTGGTGTCGTACGGCAACAGGCCCCAGAGCAACTCATCGAGGTGGCGCTGAGCGGTCTTCGGGTTGTAGCGGAGCACCTGGCCGGGCCGTTCCCGGCCATGCGCGGTGCCGGCGTCGAGATTCGTCGGCCTGTCGTCAGCGTCGCTTGGCCGCATGGCTCAGACTCTGGGTTCTGGAGTCATTCCGAGTGATTGACCCCGCTCCTGGCCGAATTCGGGGGCGAAAGACGACTCGACTCGAGGCAAAAGTTCTCTATATGTTCCCGGCTCTTCGCCAGATGGTGCGAGGGCCATGGTGGAACAAGGTCAGACGATAGCGGCCCGTTTGGCCGCGCTGAAGGCCAGAATCACGCAGATTGGACGGTCGGCGAAGACCGCTGTCGCGGTGCTGCCGTTCGGGTTGCCAGCCTTCGATGACCACCTGCCTGGCGGTGGCCTGGCGCTGGGCGCACTCCATGAAGTCGCCAGCGGCGGGCCGGACGTCGAACACGGGGCGGCGGCGGTGCTGCTGGTCGCGGGCATCCTGGCACGGCTGCCCGGCCAGGTGCTGTGGGTCTTGGAGCGGCCAGATCTGTTTGCCCCCGCGCTT
>DATJOR010000336.1:0-7845 GCA_035506875.1 Mycobacterium sp. | reverse complement strand
GACGGCGTTGGCGCCGGCATACGCGGCCAGGCCGAGGCCGCCAAGCTCTGCCGATATCGAACCGTGGACTATCCAACGCTGTGGGTGGCGGCCGTTCATTGCTGCCAAAAGATGCAGCAGCCCTTGCACTTTGGGCGTAATCTGCGCGGCGACGACGGCGCTTCCGGTCTCGACAACCGAACCGAACGCTTGCGGTCCGACATTGGCTGCGCCGTGAACAATGACGTCCACGCGCCCGAAGCGCTCAACCGCCGCGTCGATCGCTGCATGGACTTGAGCGGCATCGCTGAGGTCTGCCCGCACGACGAGTAGGTCATCGCGCTGCACCTGCATGACAGCGAGTCGACGCAGCAGCGCCCGTTCCGACGCGTCGATCGTCTTGTCTTCGCTTGCAGCGCTCCACTCCCCCGGCGGCGGCAGCTCGGAACGCCCGAGCAGCACCAGCTTGGCTCCTAACGCCTGGAAAGCCGCCTCGGAGATGAGCAGACCCATGTAGCCCAGCCCGCCGGTGACCAGGATGACCGGATCGGCCGGTAGCGATGCCGGCGGCCGAGCGTCGGCGATCGAGTGCGGCTCATACCCTCGTACGTATCGGGCACCGCCGCGATATGCGATTTCGGGTTCGGGTGCGCCGGCAGCCAGTTCCGAAACGATCATCGAGGCGACGGTCGGGTCGTCGTCGACGTCGATGTGGCTGAGGCTCAGGCCGGTCAGCTCTTGCGGCAGCACCTTCGCGGCCCCGATTCCGAATGCCCGGCCCGGATCGAGGACATCGGTGGCACATACGTCGGCGGTTCCCCGGGCGACGAGCACAATCGGCAAGGGACGCGCCGTCGTGTGAGCGCCGAGTGCGACCGCCAGCCGCATCGGTGTCAAGAAAGTGCTCAGCGCAGCGTCCTCGATATCGGTGTCGGCCGGGGGTTCGGCGCCCCAGCAGTGGATGACCCCTTGCAGTGTGCCGTCGACGCACACGTCGGCGACCAGGTCAGCCACTCCCTGCTCCTGGGCAGGATCGAGGATGTACTCGGCATCGCCGATCCGCTCGTAACAATCACCACGTCGAACTGTCACCGGCACGGCGCCCAACGCCGACAATGTCGCCGCGATGTGCGCCCCCACTCCCGACCCTTCGTCCAGCAGGAGGATGTGGGCGTCGCTGAGATCGTTCGCCCCCTCACCGGAAAGCTCGGATTCGTTCCATACCGGCACGTAGAACCAGTCGGCGACGTCCCGCGGCCCGGCCGTATCGGCACCACCCGGCTGGTTTGCCCGACCGATCCAATAGCTTTCACGTTCAAACGGATACGTCGGCAGGCTCACGCGCCGGCGAGGCTCTGTTTGATGAAAGCCCTCCCAATCGACGTCGAGGCCCAGTTCCCATAGCCGGCCCAGACTCGTTGAGATCACCTCGGTGCCCGGCTTGGTGTCCTCGGCCGCGGGCAGTGAGGCCAGCGAACACCGGACCCCCATGCTGTTGTTCTGGGCCGCGGTCAACAGCGCCCGCCCCGGACCGACCTCGAGCAGAGCGGGCTCGGTGGTCAACGGCGAGCTGTCACCGCTCACCGTTCGCAAGCCCTCGGCGAACCGGACGGTCGAACGGATCTGGGCACTCCAGTAGTCAGGCTTGGTGACCGCGACGTCCGCCCAAAGACCGGTGAGGGTCGCAACGTATGGAATATCCGGCATCGCAAGCGGAATCCGATCGACAAGCTCTTCGAAGCGGTCGAGCATCGGGTCCATCATCGATGAGTGAAAAGCGTGCGACGTGTGCAGGCGATGGGCCGGCACGGACCGCGCCAGGAGTGCCTTTTCAACCGGGGCGATCGCTTCTTCTGCTCCCGACAACACGGATAGTTGGGGCGCGTTCACCGCCGCGAGGCACACCCGATCGTCGTCGATGTAGTCGACCAGCTCGTCCGCCGGCGCCATCACGGCGAGCATCGAGCCCGAGGGCAGGTCCGAAATGAGCTTGCCGCGCAGTGCCATGAGCCGCAGTGCGTCGTCCAACGCGATCACGCCCGACACCGTAGCGGCGACATATTCGCCGACGCTGTGGCCGATCATCGCCGTCGGTTGCACACCCCACGAGCGCCACAACTGGGCGAGGGCGTACTCGATGACAAACAGCGCCGGCTGAGCCAGTGCGGTGTCCCGCAGTTCAGCCGCGGCAGTTTTGCGCCGACGTGGGCCGGGAAAAAGTACCCGACGTAGGTCAAATCCGAGTTCGCGCTTGAGCTTTCGACAGCACGCGTCGATGGTGCGTTTCACGATCGGCTCGCAGTTGTAGAGATCGGCGGCCATGCCCGGGTATTGGGAGCCCTGACCCGGAAACATGAAAACGATCTCGGGTTCTGCACTGCTACAGGCGGCTACTTCATCGTCCTGGCGCTGCGATGACAACCGTGCGACCGCGCCGGCTCGGTCGTCCACCTCCACGACGTAGCTTCCGCGGTGGGCAAACGCCCGCCGACCCAGGTGCAGGGTGAACGCCACGTCGGCGAGGTCGCGCTCCGGATGGCAGCTGAGGTACGCGCCCAGACGCCGGGCGGCCTCGTGTTGGGCATCGTTGCTGCGCGCTGACACCGTCAGGATCTGGTGTGGCCGCCGGCGTGCCAGGGCGTCGAGCTGGGGGGCTTCCTCAAGCAGGACATGGACATTGGTGCCCCCGACACCAAACGAACTTACCCCTGCGCGGCGTGGACTGCCGTTGCGTGACCAAGGGTGGAGCGTCTGCGTCACAAAGAATGGACTCGACACCAAATCGATCGCGGGGTTTGGCGCACGGTAGTGCACAGTCGGAGGTATCGCCGCGTGTTCCAGCGATAGCACCGACTTGATCAACCCGACCACACCAGATGCACAGGACAGGTGGCCGAAATTGGACTTGGCCGAACCGATCCCACAGAATCCACGGCGGGATGTGTATTTCGTGAACGCCTCGGTCAGAGCGGACAACTCGATCGGATCACCGAGAATCGTCCCCGTCCCGTGCGCCTCGACGTATCCGACCGACTCCGGCGAAATACCCGCGGTGCGGTAGGCCTCGGCGATCGCCGCGACCTGACCGCGAATACCGGGCGCGGTGTAACCGACTTTGTCGTGACCATCGTTGTTCAGCCCGAAACCCAGGATCGTCGCGTGAATGCAATCTCGGTCGGCCAGTGCGTCCTCGAGCCTCTTGAGCGCGACGATGCCGACCCCGCTGCCAACGATCGTTCCCTGCGCATTCATGTCGAAGGGCCGGCAGTGCCCGTCCGGCGAGAGGATGGAGCCGGCGACGTAGTAGTAGCCGCCGCGCTGGGGTACCCGGACAGTGACGCCGCCCGCGAGCGCCATATCGCATCGGCGGTCACGAAGGCTCTCGCAGGCAAGAGCGACCGCGGTTAGCGAGGTCGAGCAGGTGGTCTGCACGACGACACTGGGACCGCGCAGATCCAGTCGGTATGAGACCTGGGTGCAGAGATGGTCTTTGTCGTTGGTGACCATCAGCTGCATGCCATCCACATAGCCGAGGGCATCCGGATTCTGGTACAGCTGATACAGGTAGGTGCTCATCTCGCAGCCGCCGAAGACTCCGATCGGGCCCGGAAACGCTGCCGGGTCGTATCCCGCGTCTTCCAATGCTTCCCATGCGGTTTCCAGGAATATCCGATGCTGCGGATCGGTCAGTGCTGCGTCACGCGCCGAGAATCCGAAGAAGCCCGCATCGAACCGGTCGATATCACCGAGAAGCGGGGCCGCGTTGACATATCCCGGCAGATTTATGACGGAATCCGGCACGCCGGCCGCCCGCATCTCGTCCTCGGACAGAAAGGTGATCGATTCGACCCCCTCGGCGAGGTTCTGCCAGAACTGATCGACGTCATCGGCACCGGGCACTCGGACCCGCTGGCCCACGATTGCGATCGGCTCAACGCCGCGCGGCTCGCCGCCCGATTCGGCAGTCATGGCATTTCGGCAACAGATTGGCGGCGATCCGCCGAGGTCGACGCCCTCACGTTTAGCGGTATCTCCACCACGGCATCGCCGACCCCCAACACGCGCACGCCACCGGTGTAGACGGGACCGTCCTCAAAGTCAGACTCGGCCAACCGAACTGAGAGCTGGATGAACTCCTCCGCGCCGACCGGCAGACGGAAGTTGTTGGGCATGAGCGTGGCGTCGGGCTCGAAAGCCGGTCCCACGCCGTCGCTGCGGCGCAGATCTGTCAACAAACATCGCACCGTGGCATCGGCATCGGAGTTATTGGAGATCGCGAATCGCATGGTCGCCGTTTGACCGAGCGGGGCTACCGCCTGCAAAGTGGCCTCGGCTTTCTCGCTGTCGCGGGTTAACCCAAGCACGGAGGTGAGGTAACGCCGTCCATAGTCGGTGTTGATGTCTTCCAAGCGGGTCAACAGCTCGAGAAAGGTGTCGGCTGTCTTGGCAGTGGCGATCGAAAATGGCTCCGTGCCGAGGTTTCCGGCGGGCTCGCGGTCGACGACCGAGCGGAGGATTGTCTTGGCTACCGAAGCTTCTGCGGCGGCGTATTGGTTGAGGCGCTCGAACCAGTCGACAGGGTCAGTCGGGTCGAATCGTGGCGGTGTCGGGCGCGCCGGCGAAGACGAGTCTGGGGCGATGCCTTGCACCAGCGCACAAACATAGTCTGAGCTGAGACCGATCAGCCGGGTTAAGACATTCATCGTTAGGTCGGCTACTTCAGCGGCGTATGACTCCGCGTTGGTGGCCAGGAACGCAGCTAGTTGACTCTCGACGATCACCGGTGGCACGTCGCCGTAAGCGATCCGCTTAGTGAGCTCTTTGTTCAGCTCAGCGGTTTCGCCGAGGCGCTCTGCCGAACGCTGAAGGTAATGCGCGAATTTCGTTGCCCATTCAACAGTCGATCCAACGGCGTCGGTGGCATCGGGCTGCGCACCACCCTTCGATGTGCCGCGTTCCGCGTTTAACGTTGTGGGGTTCGGCGACATCAGATTGCCTAGAGCGGGCCGACTTCTGAGCGAAGTTTTCGCGCGGACACAAACACTCCTCGAATTCGCGTCCCCCGCGTCTACCAGCCACACCATAACGTCTTGTTGAGCTGATTCTCAAGGGTTTTCGCATCCGCGATTACCGGAAGAATCGACCCGCCCGCACAACGAACTATTGAAACCGGTTGCGCGCGCTTGTTAAACTCCCAGGGCCGAGGCCCGTCCAGACGGCGAAAGGCGCCAGATGGCCAATCTCTCTGATCCATTCGGCATACTCGGCGGCCTCGATCGTGTTCACAAGGGTCACCGCATCTTCGACCTTTCCGCGCCAAATGGTTGCCGTCAACAGCGATAATGCCCTCGTTGCGGCCGGGCCGATTGCCGATGACGTCGGCACCGGCAGTTGGGTCGACGCCTGGCGAAACTGCAGCATTCATAAACAACACACACCTAATCCCAATGCAGCGTGGTGGTTTCGCCCGCGTTCTGCCGCGACGTCACTTTGATAGGAGAACAAACAATGAGTGCAACCATGTCCCACGGGAAGAGCCATTCCAAGACACACCATCATGGCCATGGCCACTCCGGACGCAACGTCCAAACCGTGACCCCTTATTGGGGGTGGTCGCATGACAACCAGCGGCTGGAGATGATGGATCTACCGTCGTACATCGACTCGCTGCGGCAGACCTACGACACTGCGCTAAGCGACCTGTCAGATCGTCTTCAATCATTGTCCACAATGATCGGCGCCCCGGGGCTGGCCGGGGCCACCGGGCAAACATCGCGGCACGCGAAGGGCTACGGCCACGACGACTGCGGCTGTGGGTGCGGCCACGACGACTGCGGTTGCGATTGCTGTATCTGCGATGCGGACGTGGTGGTCTACGCGCACTGCGGCGAGGTCCGCGTCGTGCCGATCGAGGTGGAGAACGACACTCGACGTGAGCGGGAAAACGTCAACGTGGAGATCAGCCACGTCCGTTCTGCGCGGGGCCGTGAGCTGCCGTGGGAAGTGGCGATCAACCCGTCCGGGACGTTGACCCTGCCACCCTGCAGCCGGACAAAGCTCGAGCTGCTGGTTCACGTGGTATGCGGTGACAAGGACGCCGAGCCCAAGCCGAAGCCGGCCCGAACCAAAGCCGAGGCAACGCCCGTTGCAATCGAGCGCGGGCAATTCGGTGACGTCGACGAATGCGAGGTCGGCTACGTAACCATTCGGTTGGATGGCTGTACGGTGTGCCCGATCGTGGTCGCCATCGCCGTGCTGCCCACCAGATGTGACAGCTACCGGGTCGACTGCTCGTGTTCCTGCTGTTGCGGTAGCTGATGCCGGCCCACGCGATATGACGACGCACCAGCCAGAATCCGAGTGGATTCAGCGGATGCAGTCGATAGCCACCGAGGCGATAGAACGTGCGGGCGAATCCACTGCCGGTTTTCAGCGGCTGCTGCTGGCGGTCACGGCGCCGGAGGTGTCCGGCGCCCGCATCGCCGACGAGCTAACGCGTTTCACGCAGCGGCAGGCCGCCGACGCTTATCACGGAATTGCGCAAGTCAACGCTCGGGCCATGTCGAGGCTCATTGAGCTCGTTTCGAGGTATCAAGCCGATTACGCTCGCGGCCTTATTTCGGCGGGCAAGATGGCGGCCGCGGGCCCGCCCCCATCCCCGCCCCCACCACCCATGCGGAGCGACGCCACCGAGTGGTTGTTCTGGTATCAGCGTTTCAGCGCCTGGATCACCGACCAGCAGGTGTGGAGCTCTCGTTTGTATGGAGCACTGGTGGACGAGGCCGCCGCGGGCGAGGTTGGCGAAGATGCGGTTCGATCGCACGGCATGACATTCGTGCGCGACCGCCTGCCCGGGTACATGGCCGAGGTCGCCGAGGCTAGCCTCGACTCCTTCTGCGATTTGCTGGCGGTAACCGACGAATCGGTTCGCGGCCTTACCGACGCTGTCCAGGGCGCGCCGGTGACGAACGAAATCACTCTCGACGTCGACGGCGCTGCGGGTTCAACCGTCGGCGCCCGCCTTCTCATCGAGAACAATCACTCAGAACCGGCCGCAGTCAAATGCGCGGCAACGCCGGCCGATGGCTTCGCTTTGGTCGTGGCACCCACCGATGCGCAGCTAGCGCCGGGGGAGTCGCAGAAGGTCGAGGTCTATGTGACCCTGCCCGAGAGAGCACCAGATGCATCCGTCACCGCCGGCTACGTCACGATCACCGGTCACGACGACGTTGATCTGACCGTGCATGTGATGGCTCATGTGGCCATGCCGCAGCCAGGCGCGGTGAAAGTGCGCGTTCTGGACGTCGAGGTCGATGAGGCCGTCGAGACGGAAGAGCCTTCGCAACCCGACGAATCGTCGTAGCCTCAGGCCGGTTTCCGCTAGGGCCGCTGCGCGGACACGAACAAGTTGTGCGGGGTGGTGTCCTGCACCTCGGCCGGGGGCCTGCGGTCGTAGCTGGCCATCAACTCGGGCGTCGTTGTCACCGTGACGTTCCAGCCGTGGCGGCCAAACCACTCCCCGACGTCTTCGCGTTCCTCGAAGTACCACAGCTCATCGTTGCGCGGGAACTCCCGCTGCGGGTCGACTTTGGCCATCACCGCCCGGATACGATCCATCCGCTCACGCCGCTTGGCGCGCACCTCAGGATCAGCGAAGTTGGGACCCAGCGCCTCCACGGCAACCCGGCTGCCGGCGACGGTGAGCTCGTGAATACGTTCGAGCAACAGATCTTGCGCCGCCGCGGGCAGATACGGCGTCAGCCCCTCGGCCGACCACACGCTGGGCGCTGAGGCGTCAAAACCCGCCTCCCGCAACGCCGTTGGCCAGTCGTGGCGCAGATCCACCGGCACCGCGACCCGGTGGCA
>DATJOR010000335.1:0-32297 GCA_035506875.1 Mycobacterium sp. | reverse complement strand
CGACATGGTCGGGACCGACCCATGTGCCGCGCCATTGCAGGTGCTGACGACGCCCGAACTGGTCCAGCAAGGCCCGAGCAGTCTCACCGACGCCGACGACGTCGTTCTCGCCGTGGAGAACGAATTCGCCGCGAACCCAGGCGCTTTCACCGCCGAGGACCCGCTGACGATCTTCGGATACTCACAAAGCGCCACCGCCGAGTCGATCGCCATGACCCAACTCGCCAAAGACGGCATCCCCAGCGCCGATCTGCACTTCGTGTTCATCGGCGACCCCTCCCTCCCAACCGGAATTGAGGCGAACACTTACGTGACGCCCGATGATCTGTACCCGGCGACGATCTACACGCTCGACGGTGACGGGGTCGCCGACTTCCAACAGGACTTCACAGCCGGAGGTCAGCTGGACGCGCTGTACAACCTGTTCACCACGCACGCGGAATACTTGGGTTTAACACCGACGCAAATCGCTGACGCGACCACGTCGATCGACGGCGACCTCACAAATATCGACATCTCCGACAACATCAACAGCTTCGACGCGCTCATTGGTGCACTCGATAACGGGATCGGCAGCAGCGGACTGTTCGAGAGCCTGTTCGAGTCCCTGCAACTGTATTTGACCAATACGTTCTGACCCGAGGCCTGAGTGAGCGCACCGGGCAGCGGTCGCGCGGAAGGGGCCGCGCGACGGTCAGGTACGTCACTCAACAAATGACGCCCGTCCCGAATGTTGGTGAAGGTTGATCGGCTGTGCGAGGGGTCTGGCGGCCCGCAGGTGCGTTCGGCGAAGATCCCGCCCAGGCTTTGGATATGCAGGTCTCCTCAGGCAGATCTTCGCCGTTCTCTACCCGGGGTGTGACAGTCTATCCCGATGCCGCGACGTGTTGAAGGACGATAATATAACCCGCGTTGTCAGAGGTCTTCTCTGAATGAAACGAGATATTCGCTCCGCCGTCGTCTAAGTATTCTTTGATGTACTCGACGGTAAAATCCAATTTGGTTGGCAGGTCGGGGAAAGTGCCATTCAGCGTTACCTCGCCAGCATTCAAATTGAACGAAAATGTAAAGGGGACCTCCTCAGGCGTCGCGAAGGGGAAGGTCGCGACAGGAGCCCCGGTATCCCCGGATGGCTGACCGTTCAGTACACCCCGGTTGCCTTTGGGCGTGAACGGCGTGCAGTCACCTGAGGCCAGGAAGGCATCGCCAGGGTCCCCCTGACGAACAAGACCAAAAGCGATGTTCTCGCCGCCGTATGAATTGGGGTTTTTGCCCCATTCGGTAAGTTTGTTCAACGCCTTTTGCGTCTGTGTGACTGTCATAGTTTCCTCCAATCAGAGGGCAGCGGCCCGGCCGACAGTTTTTGGAACTTTTTTGGACCAGTTTGGACTGGTCACGACAGCAGCGTGGCAACGTCGATGGCGCACCACACGCGTAGTCGGCTACTCGACTACGCAGAGAGAACTAGTTCGTGAGGCTGCGGGGTGTTCGCAACCCGTCGTCCAGCGCCGGCGGAACTCGGTGGCGGACCGCTAGCGCGTGTGCGGTCAGGGCACGCATGCGAGATGCTTGTGCTGAGCCGCGTGGTTGGGACAGGTCATGGCCGCGTCGGTGAATTCTGCAATTTCGTCACCTTTGCGGTGCCCTGGACACGGTGCACGGACTCCCGTCGGGCGGGTGCGGCGACTCGAGTACCGAGCGAGAGTTCCCATCGGACAACGTCTATCGCCGCGATGACCGCGGGATCGTCGGATCGAGTCCCTCAGCCCGCAGGGCTTCGGCTTCTTCGCTTTCCACGCCTGCTTGGACATGACGCGACCGCCAAGGGTTCCAAATGAGGGTTCTCCCTAGGTCCGGTCGCGCCGAGCCGGAAGTCAAGGCAGACGACGAAAGCTGGCATCTTCCTTGGGAATGCACTCAGCAGTAGCGTTGAAATATGCGGCAGATAGATCGTCGCACGCTGTTGTGTGGCATTACGATCAGCGTTCTCGCGGCAGCCAGTCGCTCCCCGACCGCGCATGGTTTCCCGACCGAGCGGCCACCACCCAGCGTGCTTACCCGGCTTCCCGGGAACGGCAATCAGTTGGCCTTGACCATTGACGACGGCGCCAGCGCGCAAGTGGTGGGCGCGTTCGCCGACTTCTGCCGTGACAGCGGCACCCGGTTGACGTTTTTCGTCAACGCCGCCAACAGTTCGTGGTCGGTCAACGCCCCCGCGCTGCGGCCCATGGTCGATTCCGGTCAGGTGCAGCTGGGCAACCACACCTGGTCGCATCCGGACATCACCCGCCTCGCGCCCGGTGCCGTCGCCGATCAGATCCGCAGAAACGCCGACTTCCTGCGCAACACCTACGGCGTCGACGGCACCCCGTACTTTCGTCCGCCCTGGGGCAAACACACGCCCGCCACCGACCGCATCGCCGCCGACCTCGGCTATCCCACCATCACTTTGTGGAGTAGCGACATTGCCGACTCGGGACGGATCAGCGAAGCAGGCCTCATCGCCGGCGCGAACAGGTCATTTCAGCCCCAGCAGATCGTGGTTGGCCACGCCAACCTGCCCACCATCACCCACTGTTTCGGCCAACTGCTCGATATCATCCGCAGCCGCAACCTCCAAACGGTCACCCTCAACGACGTCTTCACCTGAATTGGCTGGACGTCATGGGCGGCCGCTGGTGTGGACTTTTGAGACTCGGTGACGTCGCGGTTTCGCCGACATCGCGAGATAGCCTGAACTGTCTTAGATGTGGTCTACTTCGAGACCGCGTTCAGTTTTGTTCGGGCCTGGTCGATTTGGTCGTAGGCGTACGCCACCATGGCGGCGGTGGTCATCGTCTCACCCCTGCGGAGGAGCGATTCGTAGGTCGCCTCACCGAGGACATCGCGCAGGTGGGCGATCGCGGTGGTGATTTCGGGCAACCCCGCCGCGACGACGAGGGGACTGAGCGCCAAGCCGGCGACGGTGGCTAAAAGAGCGGCGAGGAGGGCCAGCGGGCTGCGGATCGTCGTGGTGTCGCCCGCAACTGACGGGTACACAACTCCGCAAGTTGCACGAAGATGCTTGGGCCACAGCATTTCACGAGGAGGCCGAATCTGAGTGGTCGGACCTGACTCCTCGGCGCGCCAATTAGGTCTTTGTCATCGATGTGGTGGACGTCGCGTGGTCGAAGCGCCTGGGGCTGTCGGCTGACGAATACGTGGGCCAGGACAACTCCAGAGGGCCGTCTACGCAGATCTGTAAAGCTCCCGTCAGCGAACTCCATGACAACGGGCCGGTGGCCAATACATGTGAAGGCGGACCCAATTTCGAGAAAATCTAAAGCTGCCCTTCACTTCGTCACGATTGCCGAGTTGTGGCTAGGGGACCACGCCTGCTCGAAGGTGGCAATAGGAACCTGCTCGTCGCGGCCGCTCATGATGCCGCTGTCGTTGAGGTGCACCGCACCGGCTTTGGGGTCTATGCCGGTGACAACGACGAAGTGGTTTGCGGCGTTCGGCTTGCCAGGCCGGTACCAGATGGCTTCGGCGTTGAGTAAGACGATGACCCTGCGCTTTTTGGCCAGATCCTGCTCCAGCGCGTTGATACTGGTCTGGATGTTGTCGGCGTTGATCCTGTAGTGCGCGAGCAGTACCGGCAGGTCTCGGATATCGGTGTCGGCGGGGAGGTTCCAGATCGATCTGGCACCCGCTGTGCTCGGCGTGCTTTCGGCCAAGGCGGTGATCTGCTGCTCGGTGGGCTCGTGGCCGGTGATCTGGCCGACCACATCAGCCACCGCCAGCTCTCCGCAGTCGGAAGCGTGTTGCTGGCGCCAGTAGGGCGCGGCGGCGGCGGGGTCGCCGTACATGCCGAGTGCGTGACTTGCGTTTGGGACGGGAGTGCCTGGGGCGGCGTGGACTGCAGCTGCCGATGTGACCGACGACGGCGCGGCCGCTGCGCACAATAGAGCCACGATCCCCACGATTCGCGCGGTCGCGGCCCTCAAGGTGCTCGTCATGGGCGCCCTTCCCCGAGACGCCGCGGCGGCGTATCTCGCATATAGAAAAAGGCTCTGGAATGGCCCTATAGGGCATCCTTGATCGAGGAGTGGCGAAAATGCTGCACCGCCACGCGTACGGGACCCCGCGACTCCCGGTCCAGTCAATAAGTATTCCTTGCAAGTAATATTCCTTCAGGGTAGTATTAAGGGATCATGATCGACCTTGCCGCGATACGCAAAGCAACCGGTCTGACCCAGACCCAGCTGGCGGCCAAACTCAGCGTCGGACAGGCACAGATCAGCAAGATCGAGCGTCAAAACGACATGCTGGTGGGCACACTGGAGTCATATCTCACGGCGCTGGGGGTTAATGCCTCGCTCGTCGTTGAGATGGGTGAGCAGACGGTGACGTACGGCCTCACGCCGGGGAGGGGAACACGATGACCACCCAGGTTGAGGTCACGCGGAGGAATCACCGCCGTGCCGTCCGGTTCTTCTGGAATTCTTCTGGAGCTTCCTGATCGGGGCGACCATGGTGAGTCTCATCGGCAACGTCGTGCACGCGGTATAGCGTTTGATCCCATTTGTCCTCATCCAGATCGGGACGGCCGCGGTCCCGCCGCTTTTCCTCCTGGCCGTCGTCCACGGGATCGCTGTCAGTGTCCGTGCCGGCGCGTCGGGCACGGTGTATCGCTGCGCGGTCACGGCAACCGCCGTTATCGGCGTCGGTGCTTTCGTGCTCAGTTTCTGCGCCTTGCGAGATCTGCTAACTCAGATGGGCACGCCACCCGCCTGGGCGTGGCTGTTCTCTGCTGTCGTCGATACGGCGGTCGGCTGGCGGCAAGCCGCGGTGGCGCGTCGATCAACGCTGCCGCCAAAGCATCTGGGATTAACTACAGGACTGCGCAGCGGATAGTGCGGGCTGCTGCAGAGCAGCGGCAGCTCGCGGCGGTCGGCTGACTGGTCGGAGTTGAGACAATGGCGGGAGTCTGGCTTCTAGAGGTCAATCGTTACGAGCATTCGCCACCGTGGCGCGTCCAGGCCCATTCACAATCAGGATTGGTGCATAGGGTCTGACAGGTCGGCCCCGCCAACCCATGAGCAGGCGGGCCCGAGTCGTCATCTACGCCACGTTGCGTCCCTGCTCGGGGTGGGGATACCGCTGGGGTCGAGCCGTTGGCCGGCCGACGTATCAAGGTGTTGAACGCCTCGTCGGGTAGACCTTCCATCTGGGCCGCAGTTGCGGGGAAGCTTGACGGCAATCCGCCGATCATTTCCCTCGAGCTGGGTGAAGTTTTTTGGCGTACTAGTGCACGGGCGAGCCGCCGCGCAGCGATCATGCGCTCGGCAATCTCTGCGGGTCGAACAACGCGATGGGGTGGTCGGTAGCCCCGTCGATGGCCAGGTCGGCAAGGATCTCGCCGACCGCCGGAACGAATTTGAAGCCGTGCCCGGAGAATCCGCACGCCATGATGACGTCGGCGCATTGTGGGTGGCACCCGATCACGAAGTGCCGGTCGGGTGTATTGGAGTACATGCAGGTCGCCGCGTGCAGGCACTTGCCCGCCAGCGCTGGCAACAACTCAGCGGCCCGCGCCCGAATCGCGCTGATTTCCCGCTCGTGCACCACCCGGTCGATGGTGTCGGGCGTACAGGGGATCCCGTTGCGGGCGAAGCCGACTTTCACACCACCTAGCGGTCCGTCGATCGCCGGTAAGCCGTATATGTTTGTGCCCGAGGCGTTCTCGTGGATGAAGATGGGTTGGTCCTCGAACGTGGAAGCACCGCCGATCGGGTCCAGCCAGTACATCACTTGACGTTCCACTGTGATGGGAAGACCGAACTGACCCAGCACCTGCGGGGCCCATGCGCCCGGGCAGATCACCAACTGTCCAGCGGTGTAAGACCCACGACCGGTAATGACCTGCATCCCCGCGCCGGTCTGGCTCCACTCCAACACGGGTTCACCAAATTGCAGTGTGGCCCCTGCCTTTTCGGCGATTTCAAGATGTGCGCGCACTGTCAGCTCCGGTCGCGCAAACCCGGCGTTGGGGTCATAGAGCCCGATATGTTTCGGGCTGGGCGTGAAATTCGGGAACCGAGTGGTGATCTCGGCGGCGTCGAGCAACTCGTGCGGCAGATCCCACTGGCGGCTGGCATGCAGGCTACCGGATACGATCAGGCAGTCCGGTGGCCCGATGAAAAGGCCCCCGGTGAGTCGGTAAACGTCGCGTTGAGAGTCGGCAGCCAGCTTCTCCCATAACTCGTAGGCTCGCAGCAACAGCGGAACATAATCGGGGTCCTCGAAATAGCACTGGCGGATAATCCGAGAGCCGCCGTGGCTGGATCCCTTGTCGTGAGCGGGCTCGTGGCGCTCCAGCCCGAGCACGCGGCGTCCCCGGGCCGCCAGATGATAGACGGCGGCACTTCCCATACCGCCTAATCCCACCACGATGACGTCGTAACCCGTTGTTGTACTGACCATGTCGAGATTACCCCCGGATTGGGGCCATGTTTAGAGCAGGCACGCCAGGAAGGTCGGGCTGTCCTGATCCACTGCGTACAGGTCCAAAGCCGTAGCCCCGCTGTCGGCGGCTCTACGGTGTGCGACCACCGTTGTCTAGCCAGACGGTTCGGGCGGCGGCGGTGGCGGTCCTCCCAACACGATCGGCGGCAGCCCGGGGATCTGGATGACCAGCGGACCTCCCGGCGGGGGTGGGCCTGGGTTGCTGGGACCGTCAACCGGAACAATCGGACCGCGCTGCACCGGAGGAGGCGGCGGTGGCGGTGCAATCCCGTTGCTGATAGTGATCGTGATGATCGACCCGGGGATGATTTGACCGCTCGGGGTAGTCCCCACCACTGCACCGGAAGGCTCGTAGCTGTTGACCCAGTTGGGCTGGTCGGCGACTTGGAAACCGGCGTCCTTGAGGCGCTTACGCGCGGCGTCCACCTTCAGGCCGGACACATCTGGTACCCGACCGCCCGACGCGCCGTCGACGTAGCGCGGATCGGTTGGCGGCAGACGCACCTCGCCGAAATCGGTGGCGATAGGCTTCATCGCCTCAAACCAGGTGCGAGCGGGCTCGCTACCGCCGTACAAGTCGCCGCGGCCGCACCTGCGCAGTGGGAATGAACAGATGCCGGAGGGTGCACCGCTGTCGTCGAAGATGTAGTTCGCCGCCGCGTACTGGTTGGTGAAGCCGACGAACCCCGACGATCGATGCGACTCAGTGGTGCCGGTTTTGCTTGACAGCGGCAGGGTCCAACCCACCGTGCCGGCCGAGCCGGCTGCGGTGCCGCCACCCTGGTCGTCCTTGCTCAGGGCGTTGGCGAGCGTGTTCGCCAGTCCTTGCGGCACCACGCGGTCACACGCTTCGCTGTTCACGGACACCTGGTTGCCCCTGCGGTCCAAGATCTTGTCGATCGGGCTCGGCGGGCACCACACGCCGCCGGAGGCGAGAGTCGCGGCCACATTGGCGAGTTCAAGGTCGTTGAGTTGGAATGGACCCAAAGTGAACGAGCCCATGTTCTGTTGCTTGATCAACTCGGCCAAGCTTTCACTGCTCGTCGGATCGTAGGCGCGCGCCGTTCCCGGAATCGCGTAGGACCGCAGCCCCAGCCGGACCGCCATGTCGACCACCCGCGGCACCCCGATGAGCTGGATCAGCCGTGCGAACGCGGTATTCGGCGAGGTGGCCAGCGCATCGGTGACGTTCATCGAACCGCGGTAACGGGCTGCGTTTGCCACGCACCAAGTTTCCTTCGGACAGCCGGGCGTATCGCTGCTGCCCAAGCCTTTGGCTTGAAAGAAGCCCGGCACCTGCAGCTGTTGGTTAATGCCCATGCCCATCTCTAATGCCGCCGCCGTGGTGAAGATCTTGAAGATGGAGCCTGCCCCATCGCCGACGAGCGAAAAAGGCTGCGGCTGAACCGTTTCGCGCGCGTCGCTGTTGAGGCCATAAGTGCGGTTGCTGGCCATCGCCATCACCCGATGCGCATCCTTACCGGGCTTGATCACGCTCATCACGCTGGCGATGCCGTCGAGTGTCGGGCTGGCGAACTTGTCGATGGCCTCCTGGACCGACATCTGCACCTTAGGGTCCAGCGTCGTGCGGATCAGATAACCGCCGCGGTCAACCTGCTCCTTGCTGATGCCGGCCCGGGCGAGGTAGTCCAGCACATAATCACAAAAGAAGCCGCGATCCCCGGCCGCGACGCAGCCACTGGGCAGCACATTCGGGTGCGGTAGCACGCCCAGTGGCTCGGCCTTAGCGGCACGCAATTCGTCGGAGTACTGGGGGAGATTGTCGATCATGGTGTCCAGTACCACGTTTCGCCGTTGCAGTGCCCCCTCGGGGTTGGTGTACGGGTCGAGCGCACTCGTCGACTTCAGGGTGCCGGCCAGCAGCGCGGCCTGCTGCCAGTTCAGCTGCGAGGCGTTGACGCCAAAGTAGGTCTGAGCGGCATCCTGCACACCGAACGCGCCGTTGCCGAACGGAACCAAATTGAGGTAGCGGGTGAGGATCTCTGCTTTGGAGAGCTTCTCGTCAAGCGTCAGCGCTATCCGGATCTCGCGCAGTTTGCGCGCCGGTGTGATTTCCACAGCGGCTCGCCTCTCGGCCTCGGTCCGCGCGGTCACCAGCAATTGGAAGTTCTTGACGTATTGCTGTTCGATGGTCGATCCGCCGCGGGTGTCGACGTTGCCAGACAGGTAGCCGGACAGGCCGGTCAGCGTGCCCGGCCAGTCCACCCCCCTGTGCTCAACGAACCGCTTGTCCTCGATCGACACGATTGCCAGCTTCATCGTGTTGGCGATCTCCTCGGAGCGGACCTCGAACCGCCGCTGGGAATACAGCCAGGCGATCGGTTTTCCCGCGGCGTCAACCATCGTCGAGACCTGCGGGACGTCACCTTCGAGGATTTGTGTGGACTCGTCGGCGACAACTTCGAAGGCGCGGTTGGACAACAGCCCGATACCGCCCGCGACTGGGAACATCAACGCCGCCGCCAGCAGCGCGGCCAACAGGCAGCACGCCGCGAGCCTGGTGACCGTTGCCGAAGTCGGCGCGCGCTCCGACATACGTGAATTATCCGCGGCCCAGCCCCGAGATTGCGGCGAATGCCCACAACGGATCGCGTTTGATGTCAAAACTTTATCGCTGCAATGCTCGCGCCGTCATCCAACATCCGCGCCAATGACCGGGCGCTGAAAGCTCTTGCCATCCACCCGCCTGTGTTCACCGGGGAATCAGCGCGCTAACGGGTAGCTGTGGGAGTCGATGAACCGTACATTCACCCAGACCACGATGGTCACGCAAATGCCTGGCCTGTGTCGGTCGAGTAGCCGACTACGCTAGGCGGCAACCCGGTCCCTGGCCAAGCTCATATTCATGGCCATCACGTCCACCGGTACGACGCCGCCCCGATTGGACCCACCGGACGGGCGCGTTCCTGCTGAGGCGCCGGTTGACCCTCTGCGGTATGTGACCTTCAGGCGCTGGATTTGGGGCGCGCTGTTGGTGAGCGTGTCTGGTGGCGCAATGGTTTTCGTCTTCCTGTCCTTCGCCGCGCCTATTCTGCTGAGTTCAGCCGCGATTGATCGGCTCCTTTTGCGGAGTGGGGCGGCGCTGGCTGTGTTCGCGTTGGTTGTTGTGCCAGTGCTGATACGCGTCCGCAGAAACCGTTATGCGATGAGCACCGTCTGGCTTCGGCAAAGCCGAAAGCCGACGGACTGGGAACGACGGATGACCCTCGATGCGCCCGTTCAAGCTGTTCGCGTTTCGGCCCTGACATGGGGGATCGGTGCTGTTTTCTTCGCGATGCTGGGAGCGACCGAATCGGCTTCGGCTGCGGCATACATCTTCAGTGCGGTGATCTTCGGCGGCATCACCACGACCGCGGTGTGGTATCTGATCGCCGAGCGGATCATGCGCCCGGTGTCGGCGCGTGCGCTAGACGGTGGGCCGGCCGGTCACCGCGCCGGGCCGAGCATTCAGCTCAGACTAGCGATGGCCTGGACGCTGGCGACGGGCGTGCCGCTGCTCGGCGTCGCAACGCTGGCGGTGGGTTACCTCGCGGACGTCGGATTCGAGCCGCGTCGAACCTTGGCCGCGGTCCTGGGTCTCGTCGTGGTAGCGCTCGTGGTCGGGTTGTTCACGCTCATTGTCGCTACGCGGTCTGTCGCCGAGCGAGTCGGGGAACTGCGCCGCGCGCTTGCCCGGGTCCGAGCCGGCGACTTCGCGGCGCGCGTCGTCGTCGACGACGCTAGCGAGATCGGGCGCTTACAAGTCGGTTTTAACGCAATGGCGGCGGGTTTGGCTGAGCGTGAACGCATTCGAGAGGTGTTTGGGATCTACGTCGACCGTGATGTTGCCGAGCACATCCTGCAGGGCGCCGCTCTGCAGGGTGACGAAGTGGAGGTCACGTTGATGTTCATCGACGTCCGCAGCTTCACTACTTTCGCAGAACGGCTCCGTCCGATCGAGGTCGTGGCGGCTCTCAACCGGCTCTTTGAACGGATTGTTCCGCTGGTTCACCAGCACGGCGGACACGTCGACAAGTACGCAGGCGATGGACTTTTGGCGGTTTTCGGAGCGCCGCGGCGCTATGCGGATCACGCTGATCGGGCATTGAGAGCCGCGTTGGAGATCTCGGACGCGGTGCGCGACGAGTTCGGGACATCGCTGTCGGTGGGGGTCGGGTTGAACTCCGGGCCAGTGGTGGCCGGCAACGTTGGCGGTGCAGGACGACTGGAGTTCTCGGTGATCGGCGACGCCGTTAACATCGCGGCGCGGGTCGAATCGGCAACTCGTCAGACGGGTGACTTTGTTCTGCTGACTGGGCAGACGCTGGCTTTGCTCGACGGAGATCACGGCGAGTTCGTCGAGCGGCCCGGGCTCAGTCTCAAGGGGAAGACCGCACCTGTCGAGATTTATGCGCCGGCGGTGGCGTCGGGTCTGTGAGAGTGAGCGGGTCCGGTCTTTAAAGTTCTGAGCAGTTTTATCTTTCGTCAATACCCGACGTTCGAAGGATCCTATCCCGACCGGTCGTTACGGGCGCGATGGCGACGCGGTCTGGCGGCCGTTGGCCTCGGCCGCGTCTTCGAGTGCGTCGGCGGCGGCTTGTGCCGCCCGAGCCGCATCGGCGGCAGCGTGCGCTGCCAAGTCGTCGGAGGAGGCTTCGCGGGTGGCCGATGACTTGGGCAGCGCCTGGGTGAAGGCGCGGGACACGTCTTGCAGGGCGGAGGTGACCTCGCCTGGAATTACCCAGAACGTGTTTCCCGGGCCCTGGGCCAGCTGCGGCAGCATCTGGAGATACTGATAGGCGAGCAGTTTGGGGTCGGGGTCGTTGCGGTGCACCGACTGAAATACCTCGTCGATAGCGCGGGCCTGGCCCTCGGCCTTGAGGATCGCTGCGGTCCGGTTGCCCTCGGCGCGCAGGACAGCGGCTTGCTTGTCACCCTCGGCGGTGAGGATCTGAGACTGGCGTTGGCCTTCGGCGGCCAGGATTGCCGCACGCTTGTCGCGCTCAGCCCGCATCTGCTTTTCCATCGCGTCCTTGATGGATTGCGGCGGGTCGATGGCCTTGATCTCTACCCGGTTGACCCGCAGCCCCCACTTGCCGGTGGCCTCGTCCAGCACACCTCTGAGTTGGCTGTTGATGGTGTCGCGCGAGGTGAGTGTGCGTTCCAAGTCCATGGACCCGACGACATTGCGCAGCGTGGTGACCGTGAGCTGTTCGACGGCTTGCAGGAAGTTGGCGATCTCATAGGCGGCTGCGCGCGCGTCGGTCACCTGGAAATAGAGCACAGTATCGATCTCGACGACCAAATTGTCTTCGGTAATCACCGGTTGCGGTCGGAACGAGACTACCTGTTCCCGCAGGTCAATCATCGGATAGACCCGGTCGAAGTAAGGGATGACGAAATTGAGGCCGGGCTGCAACGTGCGATCGTAGCGGCCGAGCCGTTCGACGTTGCGGGCACGCGCTTGGGGCACGATGCGCACCGCCCGCAACACGGTGAAGGCTACGAACAGCGCGATGACCAGTCCAGGGATAAGAGAGAGTGCGGTTTCCATGGGTTACTCCCTGGGGTATACGAGCGCGGTGGTGCCGCTGATTTCCAGCACGTCGACGGTCGCTCCGGCAGGTATGACCAGGGTCTGGTCGTAGGCGCGCGCCGTCCACTCCTCGCCGCGGATACCGCCGATGCGAACCCTGCCGTCCAGCCAGGACACCTCTGACACGACATAGGCCGGCTTACCGATTAATGCTTCTACGCCGAAACGCTCGAGCGGGGGTCGGAGCATGTTTCGACGGACGATGGGGCGGATGAGCAGCACCCCGATCGTGGCGGTGACTGTGAACGCAAGGAGTTGGACAGCAAGGGGTAATCCGAGCGCAGCAAAGCCCGCGGTGATCAGGGCACCGACACCGAGCATCCCGACCGCTGCGGTGATGGTGAGCATCTCGACCACCAGCAACACTACGGCGATGATCAACCAGATCAGCCATGCATCCATGCGGCGATCCTCCTTGAACATGCGCCGGATGCGCGGGCGGGATGACTGTCATTTCCTCCATCGTGTGCGGTAGGTCACACCCTTACATTATGTCCCCCAAAATGTCCTCGAAGCCATCCTGGCGCCGCACTGCATTTGCGGATTTGGTCCAAGCGGTGATCGGCCTTGGCGGGTGCGAGCGCCGCACTGCGCATCGGCTGCCACTTCAAGCTTCCGCTCTCTCGAAGACACCGACGCCGGGCGGGGACGGCCGGGTCTGAAGCTCCTGCCACTGTGTTCGATTCCCGGCAGGCTACGTCAAGAATCGTGACTATTCGTCGGTGGCCGGCACCGCCAAAGCCTCGGCAACCGCGCGGTAGGCGTGCCGGTTGAATGCCAGGCCGAAGTGACTTCCGCGTACCTCCACACAGACCGCGTAATCGGCGACACATGACTGCCAGCGCACCACTCCGTCGCTGCGCGAGTAGATGGATGTGAATCTGACCTCGGCGGGAAACGGTGCAGCGAAGCCCACGGCGTATGCGCAGGTGCATCGCGAGGTGAGGCATCCGCGTTCGGATCGCGCAGGGGCACAGCCGGCCAAGGCGCTCCGCATGGCCGCGGCGCCCCCCTTGGTCAATATCGAGACGTCAAGTGGATTCTCCACCCCAGCGCCCATCGTGACGATGTGAGAAACCCGATCGGGATAGCGTGCCGCGAGGGATCTGGCGTAGTGGCCGCCCCGGCTGTGCCCGACGATCGCCAGGCGCCGGCCGCCCGTCGAGTACTCGCGCTCGATGACGCCGACCATTCGCTCATCGAAGCTGTCGCCGCACCCGGAATTGAACCGGATTCCGCTGGCAACCGGACGGTAGCCGATGCGCCCCAAAAACCGCGCCAGCAGCCTCAATGTCGCGTCGGAAACGAGGAAACCCGGTAGTAGCAGCACGGTGCGGCCATCACCGCGGGGCACGCCGCGGCCTCGTAATACGGGGTCTGTGAGCAATCGCGCCAGTTCGCCAGAAGACCGGCATTCGAGCAGCGGGTGACCCAACCAGAAGCCATCGACTCCGGTCGCAGCGCCGCCGGTGGCGGACGCACCAGCCCGCTTCCGTGCCGTTGCCCTCATCGCTCGGTGCCGCCCACCGGGGCCCTGCCTGCGTTTTCAGATCGCGCACGCCCATGGCTGGCAGACACCGCTGGTGCGGCCGACGACAGCACGATTCCGACAGCCATTTCTGGACCATAGCCCAGTTCAAGCCACGAGAACAAAGCGAATTAGAATTCGAGCTCGATTCTTGTTCTGGTAATGTGGGAGCACATTCGTGTCGGTGAGCGGTTGCTAGTCCATCCGTGCAAGCAGGGAGAAAACACGATGATCGAGGTGGAGACCCACGAGGTGCCCACCGCGCTGAGTCCGTTTTCACAGACCGGGATCTTCTACGACGAATACGGCGTACCGCACTACGAAGTTCTGCCGACGTCACTACTGGAAATGCTCGAGAGTCATGTCATTGACCGTCCCGAGGCCGAGGCCGTGGTCGAACTGGGTGGCCAGCGTCTGACCTACCGCCAGTTGTGGGACCGCGCCGCGCGGGTCGCCGGTGGACTGCGCACGGCCGGGTTGCAGCCCGGGGCCCGGGTGGCGCTGCGCCATCCGGCTGGAGCCAACTGGGTGCTGGGGTTCTGGGGCACCCTCATGGCGGGTGGCATCCCGGTGGCGATCAATACCCGCTCGGCCGCCCCCGAGGTTGGGTTCGTCGTCGAGGACAGCGATGCGCGTATCGAACTGTCGGCGGAGGCCTCCATGCCCGACGCCGAGCCCTACGTGGTCGACGACCTCACCGGCGGCGATATCGCCGCGTTGTTCTACACATCGGGAACTACAGGGCGGCCGAAGGGCGTGCCAACCACCCATGAGGCGTTTTTGACCAACGCCGAAAACGTCGTTCGCTGCCTGGACATTCCGCGTGACATCGGGGCCGAGTTGCGGACACTAATTTGCGTGCCGCTGTTTCATGTTACGGGCTGCAACTCCCAATTGATCGCCGCGACGTACGTGGGCGGCACCTCGGTGATCATGCCGGCGTTAGATCTTCCCGCGATACCGACCGTGCTTGCGCGCGAACGGATCACGCTGATGGTGACCGTTCCGGCCATCTATGCCCTGCTGCTTGGTCGATCCGACCTCGCCGACGCCGACGTTAGTCACCTGCGGTGGGTGGGATACGGCGGCGCGCCGATCGCGATGTCGTTGGTCGATGCACTGCGGTCGAGGTTCGGCAACGCCGATGTGTTCAATGGCTACGGGATGACCGAAACCTCCTCTTTGACTACAGTGCTGCCCGACGGCGACGCCCTTGGGCATGCCGATTCAGTTGGCTATGCCGTGCCTTCGGTGGATATCGCGATCAAGCCCGTGGGTGACGACGCCACCACCGGAGAGTTGTTGGTGCGCGGGGCAAACGTCATGCCGGGCTATTGGAACCGCCCCGAGGCTACCGCCCAAACCATCGCCGACGGCTGGCTGCACACGGGAGACGTGGTCAGGGTCGACGACGCTGGGCGTGTGCACATCATTGATCGGACGAAGGACATCATCAACCGCGGGGGTGAGAACGTCTCCAGTGTGGAGGTAGAAAACGCGCTCGCGACCGCCCCCGGTGTCGCCGAGGCCGCGGTGGTGGCGGTGCCCGATGCGGTGATGGGCGAAAAAGTCGGGGCGGTACTCTTCGGCGGAGGCGAGCAGATCGTCATCGGCGACGTTCTGGCACACTGCCGCGAACGGCTTGCCGACTTCAAAGTTCCTCAGTACGTGAGCGTTTCGGATGACCCGCTGCCCCGCAACGCGGCAGGCAAGCTGCTGAAGGCCACGCTGCGCAAAGAGGTGCGGTGGGGGCCGCCTTTGCGATGACCACCAGCGCCGCGGACGGTCACGACGTTAGGCAAGCATTGCATGGGGCGGTGCGAGACCTGTTCGAGCAGAACGGTTATGCGGGCACCCACGTCCGCGATATCACCGACAGGGCCGGCGTCGCTCTGTCGACGTTCTATGCCACGTACGGCTCCAAGAAGCAGGCCTGGCATGCCACCATGGGCACCGCTGACGAGACCACCGACAGTGAGGCGCCGCACGGTCGCGCGGCCCAAACGCGCGCGACGCTGATCGCCGCGGCCCGCGACGTCATCGAGAGAGACGGATATCATGCCGCGCGGATCACCGATATCGCCGATCAGGCGGGAGCGGCCATCGGGTCGTTCTACCACCACTTTTCGGGCAAGCAAGCGGTTTTCACTGCGGTCTTGCACGAACACCTCGCCACGCTGCACAACACTGCTGGCACCGGTGGCGGCGCCGACGGTAGCCGCGATACCGACGACACGGAGATGCGGACGCCCGCTGAACTGCGCGCACACGCCATCCAGCGCGTCAATGCTGCCGTCGATCGCTATTTGGACGACTACCCCGGCCATACATCACTGTTGCTGCTACGTCTTGACGAGGCCATCGGAACCCACCCTGAACTCATCGAGTTACGCCTTGCGGTACACCGCCATTTCGCCTCAGCGATTGCGACCAGTCTGCGCCGCTGGCAAGCAGCAGGCATTGCCGACGCGACGCTCGACGCCGATCATGCCGGTGATGCCTTGGCAGCCATGGTGGGCCACGCGACGAGAGTCTGGCGATTGTTCGGCAGCCCGTACGACCGGGATGTTGCGTCACGAAACCTGACGACCCTGTGGTGCAACGGGGTTGGCTTACGCAACCCAGGGTGATGTCAGGTTGTCAGCACTCCGCCGTCGACCGGCAATGTTATGCCGGTGACATAACTTCCGGCGTCGCTGGCGAGGAAGATCAGTGCGGCGGCGAGTTCGGCGTGCACGCCGAGGCGTCCGGCGAGGACGCGCGGCAGGATGTGTGTGTCGACGTGGTTACGGTCCATGCTGTCACTCATTTCGGATTCGAAGAAGCCGGGGGCGAGTGCGTTCACGCGAATTCCCTTGCGTGAGGTCCATTGCTGTGCAAGATCGCGGGTGAGGCCGATGAGGCCGGCCTTCGATGACGAATATGCGGCTTGCGGCAGGCCAGTGGTGGTGAGTCCCAGCACGCTGGCGATGTTCACGATCGAACTGCCGGGGCGCATGACGCGCGCGCAAGCCTGTGCCATCCAATAGCAGCCGTTGAGATTGATCTCGATGACCGATCGGAACTGGTCGGGGGTTTCCTTGAGTGCGGGTATGGCGGTGCCGACGCCGGCATTGTTGATAAGAATGTCTACGCGCCCGTAGGTAGTCATAGCCGCCGCGACGAGGGCCGTGCAATCGTCGGGGTCGGCGACGTTGGTGCGTACGGCGATCGCGCGACGTCCGGTGTTTTCGACGAGGACGCAGGTCTCTGCGAGACGGTCCGCTCGGCGGGCGCCGAGGGCGACGTCGGCGCCGGCTTCGGCGAGTGCTGCGGCGAATCCGACGCCCAGGCCGCTAGATGCGCCGGTCAAGACGGCGACGCGGCCGTCGAGTCGGAATCGGTCGAGGATGCTCATTGGGTACCTTTCGCGGTGGATGTTTAAGTGGGGAAGGTGATTACGCGCCGGACGTATTCACCCGGCGCGTCACCCACTGGCGGATAGGTGTCATTTCCCAGTCGCATCGGTGCTGGCCGCTTGCCGGGGGTGTGCCGCTCGATCCACCCGTTCCAGTGGTCCCACCAGCTGCCCTGGTTGTCGACCGAGTCGGAGAGCCATGTCTGCGGATCGCTACCGCTGACGTCACCCGTACGATGGCTGGCTCTCCCGCTACCCGGCGCTCTTGCGATCGCGATGGCGTGTCCGCCGTGTGCGAGCACGAATGTCACGTCGCCGCCGACCATCGAGACCGTCCGATAGCAGTTCTGCCACGGCGAGATGTGGTCGGTCGACGCGGCAAGGACGTAGGTATCGACGGTGATCTGTCGGGCATCGATCGGCACCCCGCTGATGCTGACTCCGCCGGGCCGGGTGAGTCTATTGTCCAGCGCTGCCTCCATCATCTGGGCGCCGAAGCGGGTGGCCAAATTTGTTTGGTCAGCCGCCCAGTAGAGCAGTCCCACGGCGGGTGGTGGCTTGCCGAGCAGGTAGTTGTGCACAGCGTTTGCCCAGATGCCTTCGACGGGCCGGATCAACGCGAATGACCATGCTGACTCCCGGGCGTCGAAGTAGCCGTGCTTTTCTGCGCGACGTACCGCACGTTCGACCTGCTTCTGGTCGAGATACGCCATGCCCGACGGGCCTCGGTCGTAATCGAGGACTGCGATGGCGATGGTCAGTGTCGCGAGTGTGTGCTGTTGCCCAATCGCGGCCAGGTATGCCGCGGTTAAGAAGGCGAGCACGCCGCCGCCGCACAGGCCGAGCAGGTGGCTGGAGCTCGAGCCGCTGATGTCGGAGACCGTCACTAGCATCTCAACGGTGCTCGACACGTAGTCGTCGAAGCCGATTTCGGCGTGGCTGGCGTCGGGATTGACCCAGGATGCTACGAAAACGCTGCGGCCACGGTCCAACTCGGCGCGTATGACCGACTGCTCGGGCTCGAGGTCAACCAAGTAGTACTTGTTCACCGGTGACGAGACCAGCAGCACGGGGACCTCGTCGATCTCGTCGGCGCGCGGCTGATATTGGATCAGCTCGTAGATCCGGTTCCGTCGCACCACCTTTCCGGTTGTGGTGGCGATGGTTTCGCCGATGCGGTAGGCCGACTGATCTACGCTACTCGGCAACTTGGTGGGTAAGCGGAGGTCGGTGACGAGGTTGTCCACGCCCGCTCGCAGGCTCCTGCCGCCGGTGTCAATGACCTCCTTCCAGAATGCCGGGTTCGTAAGCGGGTTATTGGTCGGCGCGGCCGCTGCGAGCACGTTGTCGATGAACAGCCGAAGCCGTTCCCTGGTGCGCCAATCGACATCGGCATCGTCAAGCGCGCCTTCGACGGTCTCGCAGCAGGCCAGGTAGGACAGTGCCACGCTGTTCAGCAACGAGTTGTCCGCCCAGGCGCGGTCCCTGAAGCGGCTGTCCAATTGGCCGGGTGCCTCCGCTGGTTGGCCGTGTCCGATCCCGACCAGCTGCGTCGCGAGCCGCCCGATCCGCGATGCGGCCGGTATCGGGTGCCGGACCACTGACCACGCGAACCGGGTCAGCTCGGGCAGCGGAAGCACTCCGCCGATTCCGGCGGAGGCCGCGTTCGCCATCACAGCCTCGAACCCGGCGCCGGCGCTGCTGTAGGCGAGGATGTCCTCGGTACTAACTGCTGCGTTGTTGTCCGTCATCGCATGTTAGCGCCCCCGGCGCAGAGCGACTGGAATGGCGCTTCTGTCATGCATACCTCACAGAGGTGCGTTGGGTGCCGAGATCGATGGCGCCGTCGTTGGTTGCAATTGAGACTTCCAGGATGTCGCCGTCCCGTAGGTACTTCGGGTTTCTGGCCTCGCGTTTCAGGAAGGCCTTTAGCTCCGCCGGTTTGGGCGGCACGCCCAGCGCTGTCCCGACCGGCGTGCCTGTCATGACCAGGTCGCCCGTGCCCAACCGCTGGAATCGCGCCAGCGATCGCAACGCCTGTAGCGGTGGGTAGATCATGTCGCCATGAACGAGCATGTTTTGGCGTACTTCGCCGTTGACCTGCAGTTCGAGCCGCAGATCGCCAAAGCGGTTGAGTTCGTCGGCGTCGACAAGCACCAGGGCCGGGCCGACCGGGGTGAATGTCGGATACGACTTGGCTTCATAGAATTGGGTTTTCGTCAGCTGGACGTCGCGGGCCGAGACGTCGTTGGTTACAACCAGACCCGCGATGAATTCGGCCAGGGTGGACTCGGTGATTTTGGTGCCTACCGGAATATCCCGGCCGATGACCAGGCCGACCTCAACCTCGTAGTCGAGAAGCCTGACGTGCGAGGGCTTGATGATCTCGGCAAAGGGCCCGTTGATCGAACCGGACGTCTTGCGAAAGAAGGTGAGCGGAATTGTCTTTGGATCCATGCCAGCACCCTTGACGTGAGATGCGAAGTTCGTCATTTGCGCCACCACGCGGCAGGGAACGGTCACAGGGGAGACTGGGCGAAGGCTGTCGATGGGCACGGTGTGGGCGTTGTGTGTGGCGGCGTCGATGGCCGTCCGGTGGGCCAGCAGCTCACCAGTGGTAGCTGCGGACGTCGCGATTCTGGCTGCGACGTGGGCAGTTTGGACCCACCAGCCGTCCGCGGTTCGGAGGATTGAGGTGGTTATGAGTTGCCTACTTTCCGGGGCTGAGGCGCGCACGTCGAACTGTTTTTGTCGCAGTGTGCGCCAAAAACTGAAATAGCTTCGTGGCGAAGTAATCTCAGTGTCGACCGTAGGTTCAGGGTGGAATCGAACGCATCACTTGTCCGCGAAGTGCTCGACTAGGAAACTGTTCTGGAGCTACTTGAGTAGGTCGCATTGAAATCACTGGAATGTCAGTGCTTCTTCGCAACCCGCTTCTTTGAGGCTAGCAATGTCCTTGAATCCGCAGATCGCCAAGCACAGGTCCAGCTCGGCCAGGAAAGCTTTCAAATAGTGCGTCAGGCTCTCGGCGCCGCCGTAGGAGAGGGCATAGGCGTAAGACCGGCCGATGCCGACAGCGGTGGCTCCCAGTGCCAACGCGATGATGGCGTCTGTGGCGCTGCGGATGCCGCCATCGAACATCACAGGAGTGGAGCCCGCTGCCTCGACGACGCCGGGCAGCAACTGGAGGGTCGGGATCCCCGAATTTGCCTGGCGGCCTCCGTGATTGGTGACGTACAGCACGTCGGCACCGTTGTCGATCGCTAACCGGGCATCATCGGGGTGCTGAATCCCCTTCACGGTGATGGGGAGCTTGGTGTTGGAACGGACCCAACGGAGGTCTTCCCAGGACAACGGTGCTGCGAATATCGTCGCGTAGTAGCGCAGCGTCGCCGCCGGATCTTCGTGTGGTGGTTTCGCGAGGTGCTTAGTGAAGTTTTCGTCGGAGTAGTAGTTCTCCATGCAGAAGCCGCGCGCTTGCGGATAGTTTCCGATTGCGAGGTCAGCCGGCCGGTAGCCGAGCGTCCAGGAATCAACAGTCATCACGATGCTGGAATACCCGCTGCTCTCAGCACGATCGAGGAAGCTGGCTGCTAGCTCCCGATCCTTCGGCAGATACAGTTGGAAATAGCTTGGCGTGGACCCAGCGTGCTTTCTAACCTCCTCCATGGGGGCCTGTGAGAACGTTGACAGTGTGAACGGCACACCGGTATCAGCGGATGCGCGCCCCGCGGCGACGTCTCCCTGAAAGTCCGGCGAGCACAACCCGATCAGGCCTATCGGGGCCATGAACATCGGCGAGGGCAGATGGTTACCGAACAAGTTGATGGACAGGTCACGCTCGGGTGGGCTGACCATCATTCGCGGAATGATCCCGTAGCGCGAGTATGCATCGATATTTGCGCGCTGTGTGCGACCGTCGCCGGCTGCGGCCGACACATACCGGTACACCCAGTCAGGCATCGCGTCAAAGGCTTTCCGTTCGATCGATTCAAAGTCGAACGGGAACCGCGAACTTATGCCGTGTACGGCATCGCCATATACGGTCCACTGCCAGTCCCCGAAGTTCTTTGTCATGGCGCTTCCTTGTATGTCGGGAATTACTGGTCACAACGACCACTCACGGCTTCCAGGGTTGTGAGAACGTTCGACCATGTCGATGTCCCGGGCGACAAAACCTGAACGCTGACCTCTGTCCCGCCGGCCAAAGGTGTTCTGGAGCACTACGTCCCGCGCTCGGCTTTTATGCTGGCGGCTAAAGACAATCCGCGAAGCACTGAATAAGGCTGAGGGTGTAAGAAGGGCGCGGCCTGCATCCAACATGCTCAAGCCCCGTCTGCATATCCGAGGCTCGAAATGAGGAGGCTGAAATGCCCGATGCAGCTGCGGTTACGGAGAAGGCCGGGCTAACGGCGGCGGGAGTAGAGGCATACCTGTCAGAGTTATCCAACTGGGGCCGGTGGGGCGACGATGACCGGATCGGGACCCTCAACCTGATCACCGACGAGGTGAGGCTAGCAGCGGTGTCTACTATCCGGACCGGCCGGGCGATTTCGCTCTCCCGCCCGATCGACCCGCTCGACCCGGACCCGCTGGACTCGGGTTTCGCACTGGTGCAGCGTTTCATGACGCTGAACGAGGTTACTGATCACATAGGTCGCCAGTTGCGGTACGAGGCTGTAACCGAATACGTCGGCATTGCTGCACATGGTTCCAACACCCACGTGGACGGGCTTGCCCATTATTCCTGGGACGGTAAGAACTACAACGGCTTCCCGACAAGCGACACCAACTCATTGCACGGGGCGCGCTCGCTCTCCATGGAGCACGCCGAGCACGGCTTCGTCACACGCGGGGTGCTGTTGGACATAGCCGCCCTCTATGGCGTCAACTGGCTCGAGCGCGGTCACGCCGTCACGCCCGACGAACTGCTAGCCGCTGAAAAACAGCAAGGCGTCACCGTGCGTCCCGGCGATGCCCTGCTCGTGCACACAGGCAATGCGGCGGCAATACTGCGCGAAGGGCCCGACGGGGAAGGCGGCCTATCGGCGCGTCAGGCGGGTCTGCACGCCAGTTGCCTGCCGTTCCTGCGGGAGCGTGATGTGGCCGTCCTCGGGAACGACGGCGTTCAAGACGTTCAGCCGTCCGGATTCGGTCTGGACTTCATTCGCCCAATTCACACGGTGGCAATCGTCGCCCTGGGCCTGTGGCTGATCGACAACGTGGACCTCACCGAACTGACGGAGGCCTGCCGGGAGGACAAACGTTGGGACTTCTTCTTCGCCGCTCTGCCATGGCGAATGAAAGGTGTCACATCGAGCGCATCCAATCCCGTAGCCATCTTCTAGGCGAGGTCATCCTTCTAGGCGAGGTCATCAAAGTCAGACGCATGCCGTAAGCCGAAACCACGAAACCGGATTCGGCGTTCGCGGTGCTCACGTCCCTTGATGCGTTGCGAAGGTAGGGTTGTGGCCACTTCCGATGCAGCGGGCGGCGGATTTCATGGTGCGGGGCAGCGCGAATGGAGTTGGTTGGCCGTCATCGCGAGTGTGCGGTGCTCGACCGGCTGATCGAGGCTGTTCGTGCTGGTGAGAGCCGCGCATTAGTGGTGTCTGGCGAAGCGGGCGTGGGCAAGACTGCCTTGCTCGACTATCTGGCTGGGCAAGCTTCGGGGTGCCGCGTCGAGCGCGCCGTAGGCGTTCAGTCCGAGATGGAGCTGCCGTTCGCTGCCTTGCATCAGTTATGCGCGCCCATGCTTGAGAAGCTCCAAGGCTTACCGGAACCGCAGCGACATGCTCTCGAGATCGCGTTTGGAATGAGCTCAGGTTCGGCGCCGGACCGGTTTCTGGTCGGGCTGGCGTTGCTGAGCCTGCTGTCCGAGGTCGCTGAAGACCAGCCGCTTCTTTGTATGGTCGATGACGAACAGTGGCTTGACCGGACCTCTGCGCAAGTCTTGGGCTTTGTGGCTCGTCGCTTGGGTGCGGAATCGCTGGGATTGGTTTTCGCGGCCCGGGTTCCCAGCAGCGATATCGCAGGATTGCCCGACCTCGTCGTGGAGCGCCTGGGGACCAGAGATGCGCGAGTGCTGCTCGAAGCCGCCCTGACCGCACCATTGGACGCTCGGGTCCGCGATCAGATCCTTGCCGAGACTCGGGGTAACCCACTGGCATTGCTGGAATTGCCCCGGGGATTGACTCCGCAGGAGCTAGCGGGCGGATTTGGGCTTCCCACTGCGGCAAGAAGATCCGGTGGCATCGAAGAGAATTTTCGGCGGCGGATCGACGTTCTCCCCGACCGGACCCGGCGCCTGCTGCTCATCGCGGCCGCCGAGCCGCTCGGCGATCCAGCGTTGTTGTGGGCGGCCGCGGCGCAGCTTGGGATCGGCACCGAAGCGGCGGCGGCGGCGACCGAGGCGGGCCTGGTCGAATTCGGCACGCGGGTGCGGTTTCGCCATCCTCTCGTGCGCTCGGCGGTCTACGGGTCGGCGTCCCCGCAGCAAAGACAAGAAGCGCACGCCGCATTGGCGGGGGCCACTGATGCGCACCAGGACCCCGATCGACACGCCTGGCATCGGGCACACGCCGCCGCTGGATCGGACGAGGCCGTCGCCGCGGAGCTGGAGCGCTCGGCGGGCCGGGCGCAAGCGCGTGGCGGTATTGCTGCGGCGGCCGCATTCCTGGAGCGCGCCACGACGTTGACACTAGATCCCATTCACCGCACCGAGCGGGCGATGGCCGCTGCGTCGGCGCACATCAAGGCCGGCGCCTTTGCAACGGCGCGAGACCTGCTCTCGGTCGCCGAGGCCGGCTCGCCGAGCGACTTTCAGCGAGCTCGCATCGAGCTGATGGGGGCTGAGCTCGCGTTCCTCACGGATCACGGCAGTGAGGCCCCGCCCATATTGCTGAAGGCCGCCCGCCGGCTCGAACCTATCGACCCGGAGCTGTCACGCAGGACTTACCTGCAGGCGCTGACGGCGGGCTACTTTGCCGGTCGCCTTGCCTTCGGCGAGGGTGCGCTGGAGGTGGCGCGTGCGGCCGCTACTGGCCCGCGGGCCTCACAACCACTGCGCGCACCTGAGCTTCTTCTGGATGGCCTGGTAACGCACTACACCGAAGGCTATGCGGCCGGCTTGCCGATACTTCGTAAGGCGTTGCACGCGTTCGGCGCCGGCATGTCGGTAGACGAAGCGCTGCCCTTACACTCGGTGGCCGGCATCGTGGCTCGTTACACGTGGGATGACCACGGCTGGCAGGTGCTCACGGAGCGTCATGTCCAGCTCGCTCGAAGTGTGGGCGCGCTCAGTGAGCTGCCCGTCGCCCTTAATGCGCGAGCATTCATGCTGTTGTTTGCTGGTGAGCTCGCCGCCGCAGGCTCGCTGATCCAGCAGCGTCAGGCTTTAGATGCGACAGGCATCAATCGCTTTCCTTACTCGGCCCTTGCCCTGGCGGCGTTCGCCGGCAGACAAGCCGAAGCGGCCACCCTGATCGAAGCGATCAACCGGCACCTCAGCCTTCGAGGTGACGGCGTCGGGATCACCATCGTCGAGTGGGCGAGCGCGTTACTCAACAACGGCGTCGGCGACTACCACGCGGCAGTGGAAGCAGCCCAGCGCTCCACCGAATATCTGGGAAAATGGATCACACCGCCGTGGCCAGCGGTCGAGCTCATTGAGGCGGCCACGCGCATCGGATGCGCCGAAATGGCCGCCGACGCCCTCGGCCGGCTGACTGAGACCACCACCGTCAGCGGCACTGACTGGGCGCTCGGGATCGAGGCTCGTTCACGCGCGCTGCTGAGCGAGGGTGATGCCGCCGAGCGCAGTTACCGCGAGTCGATCGAGCGGCTTGGGCGTACCTGCATCCGCGCCGATCTCGCCCGCGCGCACCTGCTGTACGGAGAGTGGCTGCGCCGACAGCGCCGCCGGATCGACGCGCGGGCACAGCTTCACATCGCCCACGACATGCTCGAGACGATGGGGATGGAAGCCTTCGCCGAACGGGCCAGGCGTGAGCTAAAAGCCACTGGTGAAACGGCGCGCAAGCGCGCCATCGCACCGCGCCATGAAGAGCTCACTGCGCAGGAGGCCCAAGTTGCCCGGATGGCCCGCGACGGCCTATCAAATCCGGAGATCGGCGTGCGCTTGTTTATCAGCTCGCACACGGTCCAGTATCACCTGCGCAAAGTTTTCACCAAGCTCGGCATCAGCTCGCGCAGCCAGCTCGATCGCGCACTACAGGAATCACCCGCCGCCGACGCTGTCTGATCATCCGGGCCCCGCCCAACCTAGAGACACCATCATTCGCGCTAGCGACTAGGGGATGCGAACGCACCGCGAAGCGGCTGACGATGGCTCTCGCGCGGGCAACCATCGATGGTCGGTAAGTGATCACGTTCGAACCGCGAAGGGTGGTGATTCATGGCTGACACCATCGATGAGCTCCCAGTCGCCGAAGAACTTCTCGACGGGGAACTTTCCGAGTCGGTCGACGATGTCACGCTGTACGCCGAGTATCGCCGGGTCACCGCGGATCAGGCAGCCATGCGGCGCCTGGCCAAGCTGGTGGCCCGGGGGGCGGAACCGGCGGAGGTGTTCGAGGCGGTCGTCAACGAAATGCGCCGCTGTGCCTCCGCGGATACCGCCGGATTGTGGCGCTACGAGTCAAACAACGAAATGACGAAGCTGGCCGCGGCTGAACATCCGGGGCTGCAGCTGGCGAAGTGGCCCGTGGGTACCCGAAGCCCAATCGACGGCAGCACCCTTGCAGGGATAGTGCAGCGAACGGGGCGGCCCGCGAGGATGGACAGCTATCAGTTCAGCACCGGCTCACTCGCGGCGCGGATACGGGACGCTGGCGTACACGTTGCTGTCGGCGTGCCCGTCGTCGTCGACGGACGCGTGTGGGGCCTGGTGGCCGTGGGTTCGGTTGAACCCGAGCCCATGCCGGCGGACACCGAAGGGCGCATCAGCGCATTCGCCGAACTGATCGGCACCGTCGTGGTGGCCGGATATCGCGACGAGCAGAAACGACAGTTAGTGACTGAGGCGTCGCAACGGTCGAATCCTTTTGATGGTCTGATTGCGGGACGCGGTTTCGGCGACTGGAGTCTGCGGGACATTGCGGGCTTCCTTCGGTTACCAACAAAAGGTCCGTTCGTCGTCATCGCTGCACAGGTTTCGGTCGTGGGCGAAGAGCCGCTTTCCGAGATTGAATCCAAGCTCCGCAGCCTTGACATATCGTCGGCCTGGACTCTGGTGCCTGATTTGCAGGTCGGGGTTGCGCGCGTCACGTCCGACGAAAAATTCGACGCGATGGTTGCCCTAATGTCTCGGATGACAACAGCCCGAGTCGGCGTTAGCGCGGCGTTCGATGATTTACGTGAGACACCGACAGCCCTGCACGTTGCACGAGTGATGTTGCGGGGCAAGGGCGACTCCGGCTCCTCCGTCGCTGTGTTCGACCGCTCTATCCTGGCCGGCGCCGTAGTCAACGCGCCGGAGGCGATGATCAGAACGGTCGGGCCTGTGTTGGACGCGTTTAGCGACCTTCCCGACGAGGAACGCGAGATGCTATTTGAGACGTTCCGGGTGTGGCAGGACCATGATGCGTGCGTACGCGATGCAGCCGAAGCGCTCTTTTGTCACCCCAACACAGTCCGATATCGGCTGCGCAAAATTGAAGCACGTAGCGGCCGATCCCTCTCGCGGCCAAAGGATGTCGTGGAACTATACCTAGCCTTCGAAGTACACCGGCGCCTTATGTGAGCCGAAGCTCCTTAAGCTGTAGTCAGCGCGCGCACGAGTCCTTGCTCCGCTATTGAATTCCGTGTTAAGGCATTTCGTAATATGCGATGCCAGTCAGGTTGCCTTGCGCGACTAGCAGCACCTTGGGGTCCGAGCCGTCGAGCCTCGCCGAGAAGACGTTGCCCCCGAAGTCGGTGATAAACATTCGGTCCCCCTTCCGATCTAGGGCGATGCCGATTCCTTCCATCAAGTGCGTGAAGATGATCTCCGGAGCGGGGCGGTCTCTCCCATGCGAATCCATCGGTGCGCGATTCACCGTATTGCCGCGCGGCGGATCACCCCGGTCAGTCCAAAACATGACGCGATTTTTGAGATCGAGCTCGAGATCGATCGGCTCGGGCAGTTCATCATAAAGAAGTTCGATGTCTGTTCGATTATCCGCTGTTTGTCCTTCGGGAATTTCGATGCCGGCACGGAAGAGACGGCCCTTGCCGGCATTGTCGGGACCTTTTTGTGTCCAGTAGACCTGGTCGCCATCGACGTCGACGGCCACGCCCACGCACCACTTCGCAGGATCCGGTCCGGGTCGCGGGTCGCCCTGGCCGGCGTCCACAAGGGTCTCGACGTTCGAGCCGTCGAGGTTCGCGCGCATCAGGCGCATCCCCTCGCGGTCACACCAGTACAGCTTTTTGCTGGTCTTTTCGAGCTGCAACTGCTTGGGAGTAAACGTGCCGCCTTCGGGAACGATGGTCGTGCGATTCTGCCCGTCGAGGTCAGCTCGCTCAATGGAACCGTCGTCCGCCGCGGGATTCCCCATGTTGGTCCAGTAAATGTGTCTGGCCGTGACATCGACCGCGATGCCGTCGGGATATCTGCACTCGGTGACGATGACCTTGCGGTCCGAGCCGTCCGGATTTAGCGAAACGACGCGGTCGTTGCTGAGTTCTAGAAGGAACAAGCGGCCGACTGCGTGATCGCCGGACGCAGATTTTAGCTTCGGTATTGGTGAACTGCCCATATGCCTTTACTCCAGGTACTCAGTTGCGATCCGAACCGGATACCGAATTCACCACTGTGCGAGGTAATTCCATCGTTGAGCAAGCTGCGGACCCCGTCGATGTATTTGGTGACAGGGATCGGCAGCAAGATTTTGTCCGCAGCGACAGTCGCCGACGCCGCCACGACATGAGCTGTCCCGGGACAGTATTCGGCGCAGGTGCCCGCCAGTGAGCGGGCGCAGCCCGGATCTCTCAAACGGTGACGACGCAGCGGAGTGGGTATTCGAAGATGCTCTCGTAGTTCAGGATCTGGCAAGTGACCCTGGTAGCCGTCGGGAACTGGGCCCTGGTCTTGTCGGCGATCATCCGGAGCGCATCCTCTGCGAACACCGCGTGGTGGTGGATGGCGGTGACCGCGTCGGCTTCGCCACGTCGCTTGTGCAACTCGCGCACCGGCCCGCTGGCCGCGCACTCTCCAACGGCGAGCAGGTCGGCCAGGGCACGACCGGCGACGGTGGTCAAGTCTCCGGTCACGGTGATTTCCAGGTCGCAAACCTGATTGTGGGACGGATGCTCGCCGACGTTGTCCATGTCGTCACGGTCGAAGGCGATCGCGTTCTGGGCTTGCGGACAGGCCAGACAAACCTTGAATGCGGCACCCCAGGTCACCTCGGCCCGCTCTGCCGCCTCGATCCGGCAGATCTCTTCGATTGGCTTGAACCCGCCGTCGTGCGGCAACACGATGGTGGCCCGCGCGTCTACCGACCAGGACGCGGCGTCGGGCACCGCGATGCGCAGCCGCTCGAAGATGCCCTGGATGTAGTCGAGCACGGTCGGCTGTGGGCCTGGCCGGCCGATGCATTCGATCAGCCTCGACATGTGCGCGCCACGCTGGTGGGCATACAAGCCGACTGAGATGTCCATGGCGACCATCGCCGCACAGTCATGCTCGTCGATCGCGACGATCCGCTTGACCCCGACATGTCCCACCGAATGCACTGGAATACAGATGTCGGGAACTTCGGACTGTAGGTCCGGCAGCACACCGCTGACCTCATGGGCCATGGCATTCCCTCTCCGACGAGTTCGAGATCACCGCGGCGCTCACGGTGCGCAGGCGCGTCGCCGATAGGCACTATCGACTGAACATGTCACGAGTGTGATGTCAGATCGGTTCACTCGTGAGACGGCGGTCCCAGCCATCGCGGTAGTAGCAAGCCGGGTTGCCCTCGGCGTCCGGAGGTGGCGCAGGGCAGATCGACAAGCCGGCGCACAGGGTGGGCGTGACGGGAGCAGCGGCGTTGGGTGCCGCTGTCGCGTTAGGCGCGGCAGGCTCGGTGACCGTTGGCTGTCGGGTCGTTGAGCGTGTTGTGGTGGCTTGCGGCTGCGATGGTGACGGCGCTCGGTTTCGGCGCATCTAAGCCTGGGCTCGTTTGATAACAAGATCAGCTTGGTGCTGAAGAAAGCTGCCGCAGACGTCAAATTGTGGCGTACATCACACTCGCCGGCTTCCCGTGACAGGCCCTCGCCGCCGCTGGTACAACGCACGTACTCGGTGCTGTTAGACACACGTCAACCAAGCTCGCATCTTTGGTTCGGTGGGAAGCCGTGACAGCAATTAAGGAGGACCTGCTGTTGACCGCAGGTGTAGGCAACGCGACAGCGACTGAAACAGAAGGCAACGGGCTCCCCGTCGTCGATGTCGTTGTCGACCTCGATGTCGATGTGAGCACCCCGACGGTCGCAGAACACGTGTCCGAGCACGAGGCGGCGACCACCGGCGAGCGACAAGATCACCAGGTTGTCGCGGAGGCATCGATCGGCTCCCAGGTCGTCACCAGACTGGGCAAACCGCTCCGATACGGCCGCCACCAACTCGATTCCTCGCTGCAGACCTTGGGCCGCTTCTTCGACCTGACCGCTCAGTCCTTCCTGTACCTGATCACGGATCTGATTCGGTTGCGCCACCCCTGGCGAGACACCGTCAACCAAGCCTGGTTCATCATCAGCGTCACCGCGATACCTGCGTTGCTGGTGTCTATCCCGTTCGGGGTCATCGTGGCAGTGCAGGTGGGCAACTTCATCCAGCAGGTTGGCGCTTCCTCGGTCTCGGGCGCGGCTGGCGGCCTTGGGGTGATCCGCCAGGGTGCACCGGTCGTGGCCGCGCTGCTGCTGGGTGGTGCGGCCGGTTCTGCGGTGGCCACTGACCTCGGTGCCCGCACGATTCGTGAAGAGGTCGACGCGCTGCGCGTCATGGGCATCGACCCGGTGCGGCGACTGGTCACCCCTCGGCTGGCAGCGATCGTGATCGTGGCGCCGGTGCTGTGCTCATTCATCATCTTTATGGGGCTGGCGGCGGGCTACTCGATCAATGTCGGCTTCCAGTCCGGCACTCCGGGGAGCTACATCGCGTCGTTCGCGTCGTTCGCCAGCGTCAGCGATGTCGGAGTCGCCGTGCTCAAGACCTGGCTTTTCGGCGTCGTCGTGATCCTTGTGGCCTGCCAGCGGGGTCTAGAGGCCAAGGGCGGTGCACGCGGCGTGGCCGACGCGGTCAACGCCTCCGTAGTCATCGGCGTGGTCGCGGTGTTTGTGCTCAATCTGATAATCACGCAGGGATTGTCGATGTCCATGCCGCTGCGAGTGGGCTGATGGCGCGGATATCGGTGCCGTCACGGCACCTACCCACCGCCCTGCGGGCCCCGTGGTGGGTCGCCGGCCGAGGCGACTCGCTAATCCAGCGCCTCGGTCACCAGGTCACCTTCGGATCCCAGGTGCTCGGCGCGATTCCGCACACCCTGAAGCATTACCGGCACCAAACCGGTGTGCTGCTGGTGGACATGATTTGGGGAAACGGGTCGCTCATCGTCGGTGGCGGCACTATCGGCGTGCTGGTGTTCATGGGCGCGGCGGTCGGTGGTTCGGTGGGAATCGAGGGGTATGGGGCCCTTGACATGGTCGGCATGGGCCCGTTGACCGGGTTCGTCTCCGCGTATGCGAACACCCGAGAGATGGCACCGATGATCGCCGGGATCGGTTTCGCGGCCCAGGCCGGGTGCCGAATGACCGCCGAGATCGGCGCGATGCGGATCTCAGAGGAAATCGACGCTTTGGAAGCCCTGGGCATCCGGTCGATCCCGTTCGTGGTCACAACCCGGGTGATCGCCGGGATGATCACCATCGTTCCGCTCTATGTGGTGACGCTGGCGTTGAGCTATGTGTCTTGCGCGGTGGTCGTCAACGTGCTGCACGGGCAGTCATCGGGCACCTATTACCACTACTTCGACTCGTTCATCCACCCGTCCGATGTGGTGTTTTCCGTGCTCAAGGCGGCCATCTTCGTGACGCTGATCATCGCCATCCATTGCTACCAGGGCTACTACGCCGGCGGTGGTCCCGAGGGTGTTGGGCGCGCCTCGGGTCGAGCCATCCGGGCCAGCATCGTCACCGTGGTCGCCGCCGACATGGTTCTGACGCTGTTGTTCTGGGGCAACAGTCCCGGCATTCGGATATCGGGGTAAGTCATGCCGGTATTTGCCGACCAAGGAGTGCGGGCGCCCAGTTCGCGCTCGTTGCGGATCCGTGGCCTGATTGCCGCGGTAGCGCTGGGCATCGCGGGCACCGCGCTGTATTCGCTGGGCACCGGCGGCTACGAAGACACCTTCAAGCTGAACGTGGTCGCTGATGTCATCGGCGAGGGCCTGACGCCGGGCGCGGAGGTGAAGTTCCGCGGCCTGACGATCGGATCGGTGAAAACGCTGCAATCGGTCGGATACAACAAACAGAAGATCACCGTGGAACTCGAGCCGCGGCAAGCGAAAGCCCTGGCCGCCGACACCACGGCAAATTTCATGTCGTCGAATACTTTTGGCCTCGCGGCGGTCGAACTGCTCAGCAGCGGCACCGGCCCGCGGTTGAGGCCAAACCAGACGCTGCTCATCGGCGCCAACGTCCGATCGAGTTCGATCACCGGGCTGCTGCGGCAGGGCCAAAAAATCGGCCGGATGGTGGACTCGCCCGATGTCGACCACATCATCGAAATAGTGCGTCGGCACAGCGACCTGACCGAGCCGGTGACCCGGTCCTACTTCGATCTGGTCAAGATGCTCGTCGACGCCCAGAAGGTGCCATTCTCGCAATCGCTATCGGTATTCGCCTCGGTGATCAACGGCGCCAGCGACTCGATCCCGCTGATCAAGTTGGCATATGACCTACTCAATGGGATGGAATTTCTGGCCCATCCCGACGGGGTCGAGCGCATGAACGTGATCTTGGACCAGACCGCAAAGCTCCTCTTCAGTGCCGACCAGATCTTCGCGAAGAACATCGCGTGGCTCGCGCCATTCATCGGCGCGGTGATGGACGTTCTACTGCCGATCTCGTACCTCCAGGGCAGCATGGCGCCGTACTATGACCGGCTCTCGGGTCTGTTGGACCGCACCAGTGCGGCATTTCCGGTCATCAACGGCAAGGTCCGCATGCAAATCGAAGTCGCCCTGGACACCATGCCGGGGCTGGCGGCGGCCTTACCG
>DATJOR010000334.1:0-27218 GCA_035506875.1 Mycobacterium sp. | reverse complement strand
AATCGCATCGTGGCGTTCGAGACCGACGAGTTGGATGCGGACCTGCATCGCGGATGGAGTGTGACCGTCGTCGGCCATGCACAGGTGATCACCGAGGTGCCCGATTTGGTTGAGTTATCTGGGCTTTTCTCGCGACCCTGGGTTGGAGGCCGGCACGATTTCTTTGTGCGGATTCGAACCGAGAAGGTGACCGGACGTCGGCTCTGGCAGGATGCCGACGATCGGCGGCAGATCCTCAGCGACTGAGCTCGGCGACGATCAGGTCGACCAGGCGGGGCACTGCGGCCGCCACAGCTGGAGTGAGGCCTATCCCATGATTCGTGTCGGCAACGTCGATGGTGAAAACCACGAGTTCCTCCGGCATTCGGGCCAGGGCCTTACCCAGCGCGCAGGTTTGCGCCAGTCCGAGCGCGTGCGAGCTCACCACCGGGGTGGATTCCAGCTCGCGGCCTGTCCAGCGCCGAATGCGGCCGGGAGCGCGATTCGCACTGGTAGCCGCGTCAACCACGACGGCGTGCGCCGTGCCGCTCCAGGCTTCCAGCAACGTAGTGGGCTCACTGATCCCGCTCACCACCCGCACGTGGGGAAGGTTGCGTTCTGCGATCTGGTCGGCGACGGCGAGACCGACACCGTCGTCGCGACGAAAGTCGTTGCCGATCCCGATAACGATTTTGTTCGGTGTCAATGCCGCTCGACCGTCAGCGTGAGAAAGTGCGCCGAACATGAGATGCAGGGGTCGTAATTCCGGATGGACCGCTCGCACAACGATGTAAGTGCCACATCATCGAGCGACAGGTTGGCGGCCACCAGCTGAGCCATATCGTGTTCGATCGCAGCCTGGTTCTGGGAAGTGGGGGGCACGATGGTCGCCGCGTTGATCTCGCCGTTTTCGCCGATCTCATAGCGGTGGTACAACAACCCGCGGGGAGCCTCGCTGACGCCGTGGCCGACGCCTGCGCGCGACGGCACCTCGACGAATGGACGGCATGGCTGCCGATATTCCGCGATGAGGCGCAGCGCCTCGTCGATCGCGTAAACCACCTCGACTGCCCGAACAATAATACTGCGGAACGGGTTGCGGCACTCGCTGCCAAGCCCGGCCTCCGCCGCGACTTGTCGCGCGATCGGTGACAGCGCAGCCGAATTCAGCGAGTACCGCGCCAGCGGCCCGGTCAGGTGGCGACCACCGTCCAGCGTGGCGTGTAAAGCGGTGGAGTGGGGCACCTGCGACTCGACCACGTGGTCGAGGAAGTCGCCTACGGCAAACGCCGATCCGGCACTGCGTGAGATGGTGCCATTCTCGATTGCGTATCGATCCGGATCGCTCAGTGCAAGGAACTCGTGATCGAATTCGGCTTCGGGAAAATCGAATTCGGCGACAGTGCGAACGGTGTAGAGGGCATCGTCCAGTGCGTTTCGCAGTATCTCGGCCAAGGGCTTGAGATCGTCGCGTTCGGGCACCGAGTAGAAACCACCCAGCCGCACGTTGATCGGGTGAATGGCCCGGCCACCGAGCTGCTCCATCAGCCGATTGCCGGCCTTCTTCAACGCCAGGCCGCGTTCAATGAACTCGCGGCGGTCTTTGGCGAGTTCGATCGCGTCCGGATAGCCCAGAAAGTCCGGAGCATGCAGCAGATAGATATGCAGGACGTGGCTGTGAATCCATTCGCCGCAGTACAACAGTCGCCGAAGCGCCACCAGCTCGGGATCGATACTGACGCCGCATGCCTCCTCAATCGCGTTACATGCGCTGACCTGATAGGCAACCGGGCAGATACCGCAAACCCGCGCCGTGAGATCAGGCGGCTCGGTGTATGCCCTCCCACGTAGGAATGCTTCGAAGAACCGCGGTGGTTCGTAGATATTCAGCTCGGCGCTGTGCACGGTATCACCGGTCAACGTGACCCGCAGCGCGCCTTCGCCTTCGACGCGAGTCAGTGCACTGACAGCGAGAGTGCGTGTCTCCGGGTTCACCGATCGTTCCTCTTGGCAGCGAAATTGGCCACGTTGAACGTCGAGAACACATGCTCGACGTCGCCGTCGGACATCCCGTCGCGGCGCAATAGCGGGATCAGCGCCGCGGTATTCGGGGTGGCAGCGGGGCCGAAGCAGCCATAGCACCCGCGATGATATGACGGACATAATGCCCCGCAGCCAGCATGGGTTACCGGACCCAGGCACGGGATACTCTCTGCGACAAGAACACACGTCACACCGCGCATCTTGCACTCCGTGCAAACCGTCTTGGCCGGCAGTCTCGGTTTACGTCCGACCAGCAATGCGCCGAGAGTGTCGAGCAGTTGGCCGCGGTCGATCGGGCAGCCCTGCAGTTGATAGTCGACGGTGACATGTGCCGAGGCGGGCGTCGATGTAGCCAGCGTGGCGATGTATTCCGGGTGTGCGTAGACCACCGAGGTGAATTCGTCTATGTCGGCGAGGTTTCGGAGTGCCTGCACGCCGCCGGAGGTGGCGCACGCGCCGATAGTGACGAGCAGCTTGGACTGTTCGCGGATCTCCTTGATGCGCCGCGTGTCGGCCGGGGTAGTGATTGAGCCCTCCACCAGTGACACGTCGTAGGGTCCACCGACCACCGCGCTGGAGGCTTCCAAAAAGGTGCTGATCTGTACCCGTTCAGCGATCGTGAGCAATTCATCTTCGCAGTCCAGCAGTGTCAGCTGGCAGCCGTCGCAGGAGGCGAACTTCCAAACGGCCAAAGTGGGTGTGCTCACCTACAGCTCCTTCACCTGCAGCAACGCAGCGGCGACGTCGTAACCGACGACCGGCCCGTCGCGGCACAGCAGCAACGGGCCCAGCTGGCAGTGCCCACACCAGCCGATGCCGCACTGCATGTTCCGCTCTAGCGAGACGCGAATATCGTTGGCTGCCATGCCATGCTCCATCAGCGCGAGGGCGCTGAATTGCATCATCGGCTCCGGTCCGCAGATCATCGCGGTGGTGCGTTTCGGATCCAAGGTCAGTCGCCGCAACGGCTCCGTCACCAATCCGGTCTCCCAGGTCCAACCTGGTCCCGCCCTGTCGACGATCAGCTCCGCGTCGAGAAGCGGATTCTGCGCCCAGTCCTCTGCTTCGGCGCGAAACAGGAAGTGTTGGGGTGTTCGTCCGCCGGCAACGATCATCACCCGGCCCAAGCGAGTCCGCTGTTCCAGCGCTTGCACTATCACCGGGCGCAGCGGGGCGAGCCCGCAGCCGCCGGCGACGATCACCAAATCCCGCCCGGCGCACGATTCGAGACCCCAGTCGGTGCCGAACGGCCCCCTTACGCCGACGATTGTGCCCACCTCGGCGTTGTGGAGAGCCTTGCTGACCGCCCCCACCGATCGGATGGTGTGAGCGATCGTCCCGTCGGCGCTGGACGGAACACCACTGACCGACATGGCGATCTCACCGACGCCGAACGCATACAACATCATGAACTGGCCGGGCGCCGGCGACGCCACTCGATGTTCGATCGGCTCCAGGCAGAGAGTTGCCGACTCGAAATTCTCGACGGTCCTGGTGAGCACCCGGTATGGAACCGGCGCCATCGCCGACGACGGCGACGGCCACGCCGCGACATCAGTCATCAACGTCTCCCGGATCCGGCCCGTCGTCGGCCAGCCCAGCCAGCGCGTTCATCTCCTCGGTGATGTCAATTCCGGTGGGACACCACGCGATACAACGTCCGCAGCCGACACAACCGGAGCTGTCGAATTGGTCGTGCCAGGTGCCCAGCTTGTGGGTGATCCAATGCCGGTATCGTGACTCACCCGATTGCCGCACACTGCCACCGTGGATGTAAGTGAAGTCGAATTCGAAGCAGGACGCCCAATTCATCCACCGCTCGGCATGATCGCCGGTTAGGTCGGTAACGTCCTCAGTGGTGGTGCAGAAGCAGGTTGGGCACACCATCGTGCAGTTCCCGCAGGTCAGGCACCGACTGGCGACGTCTTCCCAGCGTGGCGACTCCCGCGAAACCACCAACAGTTGGCGCAGGTCGCCGTCCGGCATGTGACGGCCCATGCGCTCGCCAGCTGCGCTGACGTCGCTTCGGGCAGAGTCGATTTCACTCTGGTCGGCTGACCGCCGGGGTAGCGCGGCCAGCACTTCGGCTCCGTCGTCGCTACCGACGTCGACCAGGTAGCGTCGGCCATCGGCGTCGATGCGCTCAGTCAGCGCCAGATCGTAGCCCGGACCGACTGCGGGTCCGGTTCCCATCGAGGCGCAGAAGCACAGTCCGCCCGGCTCGGTGCAATTGACGGCCACCACGAAGATGCGTCGTAGCCTTCCCACGAAACCCTGGTCTGGATGTGCGCCGACCCCCAGAACGCCGTTGAGGATCTGGATCGCCGACAGGTCGCACGCCCGCACCCCGATGAATGCGTACCGTGGTGGCTCGTCGGCGTGGCCTCCGTCCGATGACCACACCCGCTGCCGGGGTGGGTGCAGAAATTGCTTCCACGACTGCGGCCCGGCCGAATGGCCGAACAGCGCATCATCGTCGCGGCGGCGGAGTCGATAGTGCCCGGGCCCGACGTCCACCCCCCAGCCCTGGGGCAGATCTTCGGCGGAGGTCAGCTCGGCCAGCACAATCGCGTTGTCGGACAGTGTCGGGCCGACCACTCGGTAGCCGCGCGTGATCAACGTCGACACCAGTTGCTGCAGTCCAATGGCGTCGATCACCGCCGACGGGCGCCGCTTCTCCTCATCGCTGCGCCCCCCTCGCCGCTTCGCGGCTGGTGGTGCCCCCACCGCATCGTCGTCGCCGGCGTGGGGTGTCATGTGCCCATCGTCCTCCGCGCGGCCCACGCCCGCACGGTCTTTGGGTCACCACCAGCAGAGTCGAAAGTCCCCGGATAACTGCCGGCGCCCGATATTGTGCTGGCCACCATCCGGCTGACCTGCTACTTTGCCTGCATGGAACGTGACGCGGAAGAGTCCGCGTTCACCCAGTTGGGCCAGCGCGACCTGGTACGCCGAATGCACGAGCAGCTCGACGAGCTGTCTGCGGCCCGCGACCAGATGGAACAGCTGCTACGCGTCATCGTCGACCTCGGCTCCAATGTGGAAAACCTCGATGTGACGTTGCACGGCATCGTCAAAGCGGCAATGGAGCTGGCAGACGCGCGTTACGGCGCGCTGGGGTTACAGGGATCCGACGGAGCTCTGGTGTCTTTCATCGAAGAGGGCGTTGCCGCCGACACAACCCAGCGGCTTGGCGACCTGCCGATGACTGAGCCCACCCGGGTTGACGATCTGACGGCATATTTGCGGCACCGCGGCCTTGCTGGACAAGAACCGCCGATCAAGGCGTTTCTGGGTATCCCAATCAGAGTGAGGGGAAAAGTTCTAGGCAACCTCTACCTGGGTGACGACCGGCCGGATCGCTTGTTCTCCGACGCCGACGAGATCGCCGCGCGGGCACTGGCGTCGGCGGCGGCGGTCACCATCGACAATGCGCGACTATTCGAGCGGCAACGCAGATCGGCGAAGTGGATGAGGGCGAGCCGGGAGATCACGGCCAAGCTGTTGGAGGCGGGGTCGGCCACACGTCCATTGCAACTCATCGTGGACCGCGCACTGGAGCTGACCGATGCCGAGCAGGCGATACTGCTGGTTCCCAACGAACCGGATCTCCTTATCGACGAGATTGACTCCCTTATGGTTGCTGCCGCGGCTGGCCGGTACACCTCGCAGGTTGTCGGTCAGCGAATTCCGTTGGAGGGCTCCACCATCGGCGGCGTCGTCCGCAGCGGCGAGCCCCTGATCACGGAGTCATTCCGGTATCCGATCGAAGGGTTCACCGATGTCGGCAAACGCTCCGCGATCGCGATGCCGCTGCGTGCCGACGGGACGATTATCGGCGCGATTGCTGTGGCCCGCTCCGAGCAGCAGCCGCCGTTCGGCGAGGACTACCTGGCACTCGTCAGCGATTTCGCCCAACATGCGGCGATCGCGTTGGCATTGGCGACCGGCCGCGAACATGCCCGTGAACGGGCTGTTCTGGCCGATCGCGAGCGAATTGCGCATGATCTGCACGACCACGTCATCCAGAAGCTCTTCGCCGCGGGCTTGGACCTGCAGAGCACCATCGCCCGTGCTCGCTCGCCGGAGATCGCCGATCGGCTGACCAACACGTTGGACGACCTGCAGAGCACGATCGACGATATCCGGGGGACGATCTTCAAACTGCAAAACCCGATCATGCAGACGGATTTTCGGCACCGAATCCAGAACCGGATCGCTGAGCTGACCGAAGACCGCGACATCGCCACGACACTGGACGTATCGGGCGCGCTGGGCGCCGTGTTCGGTGAACTAGCCGACCATGCCGAGGCCGTCATCACCGAAGCCGTCAGCAACGCCGTTCGCCATTCCGGAGCCAGCCACCTCACGGTGCGAATCTGTGCCGACGACCGGCTGGTAATCGAGGTGATCGACGATGGCTGCGGCATCCCGCAAGACAATCAGCGCCGCAGCGGCCTGGCCAATATGCAGCGCAGGGCCGCGCAAGTCGGCGGCGACTGCTCGGTCGCCGCGGGACCTGACGGCGGGACCCTGGTCTACTGGGCGGCGCCGTTGTCGTGACGTTGCTCGATATAGCGCATGACGTCGGCCAGGGTACGCAGGGATGCGTAATCCTTCTCAGGAATGTCGACGTGCAGTCGCTTGTGAATGCCGACCAAGAAGTTCAACCAATCCATTGAGTCCAAATCGACCTGGTCACGCAGCAGTTCGTCGTCGCTGATCTCGCCTGGGTCGACCTCAGGGGCGATGGTCGTCAATACTGACAAGATATCGGCGCGAAGGCTTTCGACGCTCGTCATGATGCCCTCATTTCTCTAGATCATCGGGACGTTGGAGCAGCTCGTCGATGGCTGCGAGGAACAGGGCACCGCGATGGCCGTCGGAAGCGCGGTGGTCTGCTGCCAGCGTGGCATGCATTGTGGTCAGGACACGGATTCCGCCGTCTACCACGCAAACTCGTTGCGCCGGTTTGCCGAAGCCCACCAGCGCAACCTGAGGCGGGTAGATGATACCCAGAACGGCGTCCACGCCTTGGTCGCCGAGATTGGTCACTGTGATGGTGGGATCCGACATCTCCGAGCTGCGTAGCGAGCCTGCGCGTGCCCGGGCCACCAGATCCATTAAGTCGCTCATCAGGTCGTCAACTTTCTTGCCGGCCACATCGTGAATCGCTGGTGCGACGAGGCCGCCGCCGCGCAGCGAAATCGCCACCCCGACATGAACTTCCCCTGATGCGTGGTAAGCGTCGTCGCGCCAGAATCCATTGAAGTCACCAAACCGCTGAGCCGCCAGCGCAACGGCTTTCAGTTGCAGTACCGCTGGGAGTATTCGCTCAGTGATCGGCCGGTCGGCGTTGCGGGCAGTCAGCCATGCTAGCGCCCTTTCCGACCGGATTTCCTGCATCAAGTAGTAGTGCGGAATCTCGCGCTTGGAGCGGCTCATCGCAGCCGCGATCGAGCGCCGCATGCCCGCTGCACGATCCGCCGCGGTCGGCTTAGTTTGCGGTTGCTTCGCCGAAGCGGCGGCATGCTCGACGTCGTGGATGGTTACCGCTCCCTGCGGGCCGGTGCCGCTGACAGCGTCGACGTCTATCTCGAGTGACTCGGCAAGACGGCGCGCGGCAGGTGACACCCACCGCCGCCGGTGCGGCGGGGTTTCCGCGGCTGCTTGGGCCGGAGTCGGCACAACGGCTGCGGGAGCCGCCGGAGTTTCAGCGGGATGCGTTTTCTTCGCCCGCCGGCCCGAGGGCCGCGGTCGCGCCGGTGCGGCTTCGCCGGCTTCCAGCAGTGTCGCCAATACCGTGCCTACCGCAACGGTTTGACCGACCGGCACGATCAACTCGTGAATGACGCCGTCATGCCAGCATTCCACTTCCACTGCAGCCTTGGTGGTTTCGACGATAGCGACGACCTGGCCGCGAGTCACCGTGTCGCCCGGCTTGACCAACCACTCGTTCAGGGTTCCCTCGTCCATGTCCGCGCCGAGCGCGGGCATGGTGAACTCGATCATGCGCCGTTCCCAAGGAGGCTGTTGACCGCGGCGACTATCTTGTCCGGCTGCGGTAACGCCGCCTGTTCGAGGTGCTTGGCATAGGGCATCGGTACCTCTGCGCTGCACACCCGGGCGATCGGAGCATCGAGGTCGAAGAACGCGCCTTCGACGATTCGTGCGCTTACCTCTGCGGCCAGGCTGCCGGTGCGCCAGGCCTCGTCCACCACGACCACGCGATGAGTCTTGCGCACTGACGCCAGGACCGTCTCCATGTCGAGCGGCCGCAGCACCCGCAGGTCGATGACCTCGCAGTCAATTCCGTGCAAAGACAATTCGTTCGCTGCATCCAGCGCCTTCGGCAACGACCCGCCATACGTGACTATGGTGGCGTCGGATCCGCTGCGGCGCATCGCCGCTCGCGATATGTCCCTGGTGTTGAGAACATCGACGTCACTGGTGGTGTTGTAGAGCTGTACGTGTTCGAAGACTACCACCGGGTCGGGGTCGGCCAGTGCGGAGCCGAGCATGCCATAGGCGTCGGTGACCGTAGCCGGGGCGACGACCTTGATACCCGGAATGTGCGCATACCAGGGATCGAGGCTGTGTGAGTGTTGCGCAGCCAGCTGACGACCCGCCCCGGTGGCCATCCGGATAACCAACGGCACCGAAAACTGGCCGCCGGACATATGGCGCAGCGCCGCAGCAGTATTGACTATTTGGTCGAGGGCCAGCAGGCTGAAGTTGACGGTCATGACCTCGACGATCGGCCGAAGTCCGCCGAGCGAAGCGCCGATCCCGACGCCGACGAATCCCAGCTCGGACAGCGGTGTGTCCCGCACCCGTTGCGGGCCGAATTCGCTAAGCAGCCCTTTGGATGCCGCATAGGTTCCGCCGTAGCGTCCGACGTCTTCTCCCATCAGCACTACCCGTGGGTCGTCGCGCAGCGCGTCACGCAAGGCGTCGTGCACGGCACTCCGGTAGGTGACCTTCATGATGTGACTTCCGCGACTGGGGTCAGCACGTCGCGTTCGAGATCATCGACGCTTTCCCATGTTCCGGCTTCGGCGTAGGCTACCGCGTCTGCGACTTCGTGGTCGGCGTCTTGCTCGATCGTTGCGATATCGGCAGCATCGAGGATACCGTCGCGCAGGCACTGCTCGCTGAACGCGCGGATGGGGTCGCGTGTGCGCCACTGCTCGACTTCGGCTTTGTCCCGGTACAGTTCGGGGTCGAACATCGAATGGGCACGGAACCGGTAGGTGCGGAACTCGATGAAGAACGGCCCGCCGGTGTTCCGGACATGGTCCACACCCTGTTGCGTAGCGTCGCGGCATGCGACGACGTCCATGCCGTCCGCTGCGATGCTTTCCACTGTGTACGACGCCGCCTTGACCGTGAGGTCGGTCTGCGCCTGCGCGCGCTGCAGTGAGGTACCCATCGCGTAAAAGTTGTTCTCGCAGAGGAATAGCACCGGCAATCGCCACAGCGCGGCCATGTTCAGCGACTCATGGAATGCTCCTTCGGCGACCGCGCCATCTCCGAAGTAGCATGCGGTCACCCGGTCGCGGTGCAGCATCGAATCCGCCAGTGCCAAACCCACGGCAAGCGGCAGGCCGCCGGCCACGATCGCGTTGCCGCCGTAGAAGCGCCTCGCGGCGTCAAACAGGTGCATCGACCCTCCGCGGCCGCGCGAGCATCCCTCCTGCTTGCCGAACATTTCGGCCATGATCGAGGTCATCGGGATGCCGCGCAGCAGCGCGTGGCCGTGCTCGCGGTAGGTGGCCACAACCGCGTCGTCAGAACCCAGCACGCTCAAAGACCCTGCGGCGACGGCTTCTTGCCCGACGTAGAGGTGCAGGAATCCTCGTATCTTGGCTTCCCCGTACAGTTCTGCACACTTTTCTTCCATCCGGCGCACCCGCACCATCGATGACAGTAGCGTTCTGGCCAATTTGCGGTCGGTCATAGCGACACCGGTTGGCTAGTAGGCTCGGCCGGTGGCTCGACGGTGGAGGTGTCGCCCTCCGGCAGGCCGAGTTCGCGGGCTTTCAACAGCCGACGCATGATCTTGCCGCTGCGCGTGTGCGGCAACGTGTCGACGAATTCGATCTCCTTTGGCGCGACGGTCGCTCCGAGGCGTTTGCGGGCATGACCGAGCAATTCGAGGCGGAGTTCCTCATCGGCCAGATGGCCGCTTTTCAGCAGAACGAACGCTTTGACGACCTCGCCGACCATCGGATCGGGTTTACCGATCACCGCCGCCTCGGCGACTGCAGGGTGGTCGGTCAGCGCATTTTCTACCTCGAACGGGCCGATGAGATGCCCTGCTGATTTGATCACGTCATCTGCTCGTCCGACGAACCAGAAGTACCCGTCGGCATCCCGCTTTACCAGATCGCCGGTGAGATACATGCCGTCGGCAAAGCAGTGTTGGTACCGCTCTTCCTGGTTCAGGTAGCTCCGGAACATCGACGGCCAGCCAAGGCCGAGCGCGAGTTCTCCCTCGACGTCCGGCTCGTCGATAACGGATACGGCGCCGTCGTCATGGCGCACCACGTATGCGTCGACTCCGGGGAGTGGTCTGCCCATCGAGCCGGGCTTGATGTCGAACGCCGGCGTATTGGCGATCATGATGCCGCCGGTCTCGGTTTGCCACCAGTTGTCGTGAATCGGTAAGCCCAGTACGCGTTTTCCCCAGATGACTGCTTCGGCGTTCAGCGGTTCTCCGACACTGGCGATGAATCGCAGCCGCGGGAAATGGTATTGCTTGGCGAGCTCCGGTCCCGCCTTGATCAACATCCGCAGAGCGGTTGGCGCGGTGTACCAAACCGTCACGCCCTGGCTCTGCAGTATTTGGTACCAGCGGGCAGCATCGAATTCGGCCTCGTCGACGATCGAGGTCACACCGTGCAGTAATGGGCTGATCACGCCGTAGGAGGTTCCGGTAACCCAGCCCGGGTCCGCGGTGCACCAGAAGATGTCGTCAGGATGGAGGTCGAGTGCGTACAAACCTGTGACGTAGTGCATCACCACCGCGCCGTGGACGTGTAGAGCGCCTTTTGGTGTCCCGGTGGTACCACTGGTGAAGTGGAGTAAGGCAGGGTCGTCGGCGTTGGTGGGAGCGATCGGCGCGTCGTCGTCCGCACCGTCCATCGCGCGCCAGAAGTCCACAGTTCCGGGCAGGACGCCGTCGATGAGGAGGACATGACGTACCGAGGGGAGCCGGCCGCGTAACGCGGCGATCTTGCGCCGGTAAATCGCTTTGGTGGTGACCAGAACGTCGGCGTTGCCGATATTGACGCGAGTGGCGATTGGTTCGGGGCCAAACGCCGAGAACAGCGGCGAGACCACGCAGCCGTTGCGGAGCGCGCCCATGATTGTGATGTACAGCTCGGGTGTGCGGTCAATGATTGTAAAAATCCGGCTGCCCTGGTTGACGCTGAGGGATCGCAGCACATTGGTGAAGCGCCGCGAAAGCCTAGCCAGTTCCGCATAACTGAGGTCCCGGGTGGCCAAGGTGCCGTCCCAGCTCTTCTCGCTGATGAACCTCAGCGCTGTGCGCGTCGCGGACGGGCCTTCGGCGTGCCGATCCACCGCCGCGTACGCGATGTTGCAGCCTCCACCGGGCATGTCCGGGCACAATGGCGGCACCTGCGACCACTCGAACATCGCTCGGGTGTGTTCGTAGTCCTGCAGGTTCGGCGCGACCGTCCAATCGGCAGTCGTTTTGTGGATGACTTTCACGCGCCCCTACCCATCCGATCGGAGCGTGCCGCTGTCCAAGGCGGCGGCGATGTTCGCCATGACCCGATCCAGTAGCGCCGCACAACGGGTTCCATCGTCCGCGACGCTGCTCAGTCCCTGGTGTCGCAAATAGGCATTCAGCCGTCTGTCTATCGGCCATTCGACGAAGCGTTTGCTGGCGTAGGTGGAACTCAAAAACCCCCATGCCATAGCGTCCAATTCGGTGTCCTGCGGTTCGACGGCGGGGCGCATGCTAATTGTCTTTCTTCGGTCAACGGGAAGTGATCAAACAGTGTTTTGTCGTCGCGCCGACTCCACCAGCAGACGCTGCTCGGCCGTGGCTATCGTGCGCCGCGCTGCCGCAGCGGCGTCGGGGTTCACCGACACCGAGGTGATGCCAAACCGAACTAGGTGCTCGGCGAACATCGGATTAGTCGACGGAGCCTGGCCACAGAGCGAGGAGGATATTCCCAACTTCCTTGCCGTGCTGATGATCTGGCCGATAGCATCCAGCACCGCTTCATCCGATTCATCGAATAGCTCAGCACACACGTCGGAATCTCGATCTACCCCCAACATCAGTTGGGTGAGGTCGTTGCTGCCAATCGATACCCCGTCGATGCCCATCCCGACATAGCTTGGCAGCCAATGCATCACCGATGGCACCTCAGCCATCACCCAGCGATGCAGACCGCGCTGACGGCCGAGCGGGCTGGCGTCGATCAGAGCCAAGCACTCTTCAAGCTCCCAGCGGGTCCGTACGAACGGAATCATCAAGTGCAGGTTCGGGCTCTCCTCACGCACCCGGGCGATCGCCTCGAGTTCGAGCGCGAACAGATCCGGCTCTTTGACGTAACGGTAACAACCTCGGTAGCCGATCATCGGGTTGTGTTCGACCGGCTCGTACTTGTCGCCACCGATCAAGCCGCGGAACTCGTTGCTGCGAAAATCGGTTGCGCGGTATACGACCGGCCGCGGCTTGAAAGCCGTGGCGATGTGGCCCACGGATTCGACGAGCGCACTGACCAACCCCGCCTGCTCGCCCTTCGCAATGAGGTCGCGCGGATGCCGCCCTGAAAGTGCCTGTGTCAGCATGAATTCAGCGCGCAGCAGTCCCACTCCGTCCACGTCTTGGTCCGCGACTGCATCGGCGGTGTCGGGCATCGCGAGATTGACGTAGACCTTGGTGGCCGTGACTGGTGTGGCAGCGGGCGCTGTGGCGCTTCGCCCGTTGGTCGAAATGTGAGGGGTGACGCGTCCGACGACCACCTGTCCACGAGTTCCGTCGACAGTGACTATTGTCCCGTCGTGCAGCTCGGTGGTCGCGTGCCGCGCCCCGACCACACATGGCACACCCAACTCGCGAGCCACGATCGCTGCGTGACAGGTCATTCCGCCGGTTTCGGTGACGAGCGCGGCGGCGCGGCGGATGGTGGGCAGCCAGTCCGGGTTGGTCATCGGGGCAACCAAGACCTCCCCGTCTGACAACCGATTCCCGTCCTCCGGTTGCAGCAGCACCCGGACTGGTCCCGACGCCGACCCCGGAGCTGCAGACAGGCCCCGGACCAGCACCTCATGCTCACCGGAACCGCTGGCGGCGCCGCCCAACGTCGTGATCGGGCGGGCCTGCACCAGCCAAGTAGTCCCCGATGAAATGGCCCACTCCACGTCTTGCGGGCAGCCGTGGTGGCGCTCCACGGCGATCGCCAGCTCGGCGATTGTGCGCAGCGAATTGTCGTCGAGGACACGCGAGTTGGCCTTCGCCGGTTCAAGGGTCACGGTCGTGTCTGAACCATCCGGACCGGAGATGATCTTGAAGGTCTGATATCCCACCTGGGAATCGACGACTTGTAACGTCTGCTTGTCGACAACGTAGGTGTCCGGCTGCACTTTGCCGGACACCACTACTTCGCCCTGCCCAAATGCGGCCTCAATAACGATGTGGTCTTCGCCGGTGCTGGGATCCTTGGTGAACGCGACGCCGGCCTGTTCGGGGGCGATCATCTGTTGGACCACAACCGCCATCGCCGGGTCGGCGCGGAAGCCGCGGCTGGACCGGTAGGTGAGCACGCGGGGCGTGAAAAGCGATGCCCAGCAGCGTTGAATGGCGTCGATCAGCGCATCTTCGCCGGTAACGTTTGTGACGGTCTCGTTCATACCGGCGAAGGATGCGTCGCGGCCGTCCTCTCCGGTGGCTGAGGACCGGACCGCGACGACGACATTGGCTCCCAGCCGCCGGTAGGCGGCCAGCACCTGATCGCGGACACTGTCCTCGACGCCCGCCTTGGCCACTAGACCCCGCATTCGATGGCAGAGTTCGTTGAGTCGCTCGCCGTTGTTGACGCATGTCAACCCTTCGCGGTGCAAAGCGGTGAGCTCGCTAGCGACGCCGCCCGCCTGCATCGAATCGAAGTAGCTCGCCCGCATCAGGACGAAGCCCCCAGGCACCGGCAGCCCTGCCGCCACCAGCTCACCAAGGTTGGCACCCTTACCGCCCGCATCTTCTGCGTCGGTGATCCGCAGCGACGCTATGTCGCGCACGTAAGTTTGGGTTTCCATAGCTTCTCCCTGACGCGGACACTTTCCGGGCATTCGTGACGCTAGCGGCGGGGTCGCTGTCGCGAACCGGCCAGTGGGCACCATTGGGTGTGACCAAAGTCCCTCATTCCAGCGCTTGCTGCCAGAGCTTCTCGGCAGCGCAAACGGATTCCGATAATGGTCGGCTGGTGTCGATGCGATGCGCCTCGGGCCACCGGCGACTGCCGTCGGCTAACACGGCCGCTATCTCCGGGGTCGCGTCCGAGAACCCGCCCGCCGGCCTGGTAGCGACCCGATGCGCGGCGGCGCCAGCCGGCGTGTCGCACATCAACTCAAATTCGGCGGAATGCGTCCGGATAGCGAGCTGCCTGGCCTGATCACGGCGGTGCGGGTCGCGCCACGTCCCGTCGAGGATCACCGACTGGCCGTTGCTCAGCTGAATGTGGGCCTGGCGCAATACCTCGCCGTAGACTGCGGCGACGTTTGCATCGGAGTACAGGCCGGCGTCCAGGACACCTACCTCGCCACTGATAGCGCCTGAATTCAGCATCGAGCGCCGCACTTCATCGGTGGAGATCACTGCAGCACCAACCTGATTGGCCAAAGCGTGTGCCAATGTGGTTTTCCCTGCCCCCGGTCCGCCGCCGACCACCGCCAGCCGCAATGAGCACACCTGCAGATGTTCGAGCGCGACATCGATGTGGCGTGATGCATCCGCGGCAGCGTCGCTATGGCCCTGCGTGAACCGCACGCAGTCGACTTTGGCGCGGACCAGGGCGCGGTAGGCGATATAGAAATCCCTTAGCGAGTGCGGAGCCGGATCGTCAGCCAGCCTGCTGTACTGACCTAGAAAGAGCTCGCCAAGGTCTTTGCGACCCAGGAACTCTAGATCCATGGCCAGAAACGCGGCGTCATCGATCGTGTCGACGTAGCGCAGATTGTCGTCAAACTCTAGGCAATCCAACATCTCCGGCCCGTCGGGAAGGCAGAAAATGTCGTCGGCGAGCAAATCGCCGTGTCCATCGACGATTCTGCCGCCGCGAACACGTCCGGTGAACAGTGGCTCGCGGCCGGCGATGAATTCCGCGGCCAATCGTTTGATGGCGTCCATGCGTTGCCGGTTTACCACCGTGCCGACAAACTGTTGCAGCTCCGCAAAGTTGGCCTCCCAGCGGGTTCTGACCGCAGCGGCGGTGCCTTGCGTCGCGACATTCTTGCCGCGTTCGGCGGTTTTGTGGAAGCCCGCAAGTCGCTCGGCGATTGCCATCAGCTGCTCAGTGACCGGTTGGTCAGACCGCACCATGGTCGCTAACCGACACGAGTCCGGACGCCGCTTCATGACGAGCACCGGCTCATTCGTGCCGGCCCATTCGGCGCTGAGGTGGGCGAGGCCCAGATAGCTGTCAGGCGCTAGCCGCCGATTGAGTTCCAGTTCGCGCCGGCAAGCCCGTTCGCGCCGTTCGGGGGTGCTGAAATCCACGAACTCGGTACGAATCGGTTTCTTGATCTTGTACGCCTGATCCCCGATGAGCACGACGAGCCCGGTGTGTGTCTCGTGTATCTCGCTGTACGGTTCGATCGCCTTTTGGATGGCCATCGCGTCACCCATAAGCACATTCTGGTTGCTGGCGTGTGCTCGCGAAGCGGTCCGAAGACCCCGGTAGCCGGGCAATATGCCGCGACGTCAAGGGACCAAGGACCCTGGCTTCAGATGCCAGGACCCACCAGAGTCGAAGCTATGACGAAAACAACAGTGGCGAGCCAGGTCCTGGAATTTCGGCGCTGACTATTGGAGCGGGAGATGTTCGAAGCCCCAACGAAGTACGGTGTAATCGTCGCGGTCGACGGTTCGGCGGAATCAGATGCCGCTGTATCTTGGGCGGCGCGTGAAGCATCGTTGCGTCATGAAAACGTCACACTGATGCACGTCGTGCAACCTGTGGCCCTCAGCTGGCCGGTCACCCCCGAGCAGACGACTTTCGCGGAATGGCAGGAGGATAACGCGCGACACGTTATCGATCAGGCGTGTGACCGCCTCTGCGCTGACATGCACCAGCCACACCCGCCTGGCTATGAGACAGCAGTGCTGCATGCGCATCCCGTGGAAGCGCTCGCCGATGCCTCCAGGGACGCCAGCATGATCGTCGTGGGAAGCCATGGCAGGGGTGCGTTCGGCCGCCTGTTGCTGGGTTCGGTCAGCAGGGGTCTGGTCGAGCATGTGCACTGCCCTGTCGCGGTGGTTCATAGCGAGGAAGCATCCACTCCGATCGACCCGAAGGCGCCGGTTCTGTTGGGCGTCGACGGTTCTCCCGCCTCCGAAGCCGCAACTGAATGGGCGTTCGATGAGGCATCGCGGCGGGGCGTAGAGCTGATCGCGCTGCATGCGTGGAGCGATATAGCGGTTTTCCCGATCCTTGGCATGGATTGGCGGACATATCAGGGCCAGGGTGAGGAGCTGTTGGCCGAGCGCCTGGCCGGCTGGCAGGAACGCTATCCCGACGTCCGCGTCAGTCGGCGGCTGGTCTGTGACACTCCCAGGCGCTGGCTGATCGAGGAATCCCACAGGGTGCAGCTGGTCGTTCTCGGCCGCCGCGGACGTGGCGGCTTCACCGGTTTGCGTCTCGGCGGCGTCAGCGCAGCGGTCGCACGATCTGCGAGGGTGCCGGTAATCGTCGTTCCCACTAGTAGCGAAAACGTTGTTGGCCCTGTTGCCGTCGCACTGTGACGAACGGCTCAGGGCGGGTTGAGATCTCGGATGACAGTCTTAAAACGAAAGGTAAAGCAATGGCATCTTCACAACAACCCCAGAACAGGACGCGCATGTTCGCTCGCGTGATGGGACCGTACTTGGCCATCATGGCGGCGACAGCCGCTTTGCGGCCTGCCGATATGAGAGCGATGCTATCGGCATTCGAAGCAGACCCGTTGTGGTCATGGGTAACTGGTGCGTTCATTTTGCTGTTCGGTCTCGTGGTCATTGCCCTTCATCCATATTGGCGGGGCGCCGCGGCAATTATCATCTCGGCACTGGGCTGGCTTGTCGCGGTCAAGGGGCTGCTATTGGTCGCTGGCCCACACACCTACTTTTCTATGGCCAACGCCGCAGTTGAGGCAATGACTTGGTGGCGTGCCGGCGCCGTTGTCGAGGTTGTGATAGGCCTGTATTTGGCCTACGTCGGCTGGGTTCCGGCGAGGACCCTCCCTGTGCCGCAACCGGCGAGCTCAACTCCGGACCTGCCCCGCGCCGCTTGATCATCAGCACGCATGTCCATTGACAGGTTGACGAATAGCCTAGGGCAGTTGGGACTTCAGACCCTGTGGTGCCGCGACACACCGATGATCGAATATTCCTACGAGATTACATATCTCGGGTAAACACACCGGCTGTCGGAGGATGGCGGCCCTCAATGGAGGTAGTGCAATGGAGTCGTCAAACAAACCCCAGACCACGACACGAATGTTCGCTCGCGTGATCGGCCCGTACATGGTCATTCTCGCAGTAATAGCCGCTTTGCGGCCGGACGATTTACGGGCGATGCTTTCGAAATTCGAAGCGGACCCGTTGATGTCATGGCTAACTGGGGTATTCACTCTGCTGCTCGGCCTCGTTGTCGTCGCTCTCCATCCGTACTGGAGAGGCGGGGCGGCAATCATTGTGTCGGTGGTGGGTTGGCTTGCCGCAGTACAGGGGCTGCTGTTGGTGGTCGGCTCTCACGCATACTTTGCGGTCGCCGCGTCCGCGGTCGACACAATGGGTTGGGCGACTGCCGGCGCTGCCGCGGAAGTGCTGATCGTACTGTTCCTGGGGCTATATCTATCTTTGGTTAGCTGGGTGCCCGGTCGGGGCCGTCCGGTGTCACAACAGGCGAGTTCGACTCCGGACCTGCCGCGTGCTGCCTGACTGGCGAATGCGTCACGACGAAGGCGGCGACTCTACCGGGTCGCCGCCTTTCGCCACCGTAAGGATGACCAGACGCTGTGGCCAAACAAACGACCTTCGATCCCTGCGCTGGTCACGCGTACCGTCGAAATACGACGACCAAGGCAAAGGAAGACATGCCATGGCGGCCTCCACGCCTGGACCCGAGATGTCCACAACCGGCTCGAGCACCGTGCGAAGTGGTTCTTTGGCGGGGCCCTGATCGTTGCCCTCCTTGTTGGGGGCTCCGCGGGAATAACCGTTGCAGACCACACCCGCCAGATCCGATCTGCGGGTTGTCATTCGCGGACGATGAGCACCGAAGATTCGGCATGCCGGAAGACGGGATGGTCCTGCGGCCCAACGATCTGCGCAAGTTGCCCGGCGTCGGCGGCGCCGACAACAGCCATCGGCACCAGGTCATTGATGGTACTCAGAAAATGCGTGACGTCGCGGCCCGTCGTCACGGGGTAGATGTGGACGTCCGGATACCAGCGTCTCCATGGCCACAAGCGGTTGTCCAGTTCGTGAGACGGCACCTCGTCGGCATCTGCTGGCGCGGTGCCGATAGCCAGCACCGGCAACTTGCGCAGCTGTGCTTCTCTCATCGCCTGATCGATGACGATATCGCGGTCAGGGGCGTCGTTGACCTCCACCACGATCCAGTTGATGTCCGGTCCAGGCCGACCCGGCTGAGAGCGGATTATCGCGACCGGACATAACGCCTTCTCTGCGACTTCGGTTGTGGTCGAACCCAACAGCGCCCGAAAATAGCGGTCGATCCCCACCGATCCGACACAGATCATGTCCGCGTCGTCGGATTCGGAAACCAAAATCGCACCCGGTGACCCGCGCAAGATGTCTGTTTCAACTTTTATCGGTCGTCCCATCGCCTCGACCGCGAGTCGTGCCGTCTGTAGCGATGCCTCGGCATGTGCGACGTCTCGGTGGTAGTCCTGCGCGGAGGGATGAGTTGCCTTGATGATCGCAAGCAGCAGCAACGAGGCCCCACGGCCGACGGCTTCCTCTGTCGCCCACTCAGCAGCATGGACCCCTGCCGGCGAGCCATCGATGCCGACGATGACAGCAGGTCGAATTCGTCTGTCGCTCATAGTATCCTCCGCGTTCCGCTATCCTCATGCCGTCGGCCGCCGTCTGTCGCGCTGACGTCAGGCTTTGCCAGCCGATACACGTCGACCAAACGCGTGAGGTCACTTGGGGTGACGATGCCAACGACACATGCCCCGTCGACAACGAGCGCACGATTGCCTTGACTGGACGCCAGCCGTTCAAGCAGCGCGGTGACACTCTCGTCCGGTGTTGCGATCGGCACGCTGCTCAACGGCACAGCGACATCGCCAACAAGGGTGGTGGAGCGATTGCCCGGCTCAACCTGACGCAACTGGGTCAGCGTGATCAGCCCCGAGATCGACCCATTGCGGTCCTTGACCGGATACGCCGAATGACGATCGCCGAGCAAATACCGTTCGATGAAGTCCTGCACAGTGATCCACGCCGGCGCCGTATGCGGGTTGGGAGTCATTGCCTCGCCGACACGTACTCCAGTCAGCGCACTCTGGGTCAGCGCCGCTGCCTCATCTGTGTGTGCGGCGGTGAAGATGAACCAGCCGATGAATGCCAGCCAGACTCCGGCGACCATGGCTCCGGCCAGGAACTCGAGCAGCCCGAATGCGATCAGGACAAAGGCGAGCGTGCGTCCGGCCCGGGCTGCGCCGACGGCGGCTCGTGTCGGGTCACCGTGGCGGCGCCAAAGCCATGCGCGCAGCACTTGGCCGCCGTCCAGCGGCGCGCCGGGCAGCAGATTGAAAATGCCGAGCAGTGCATTGATTCCAGCTAGCCACCATGTGACACCGACGGCCAGCTGCCCTACTCCCAGGATTCGCAATCCCGCCGCGGCGCCGGCAAACAGCGCTGCCAGCAGCAGGCTCGTCGCGGGGCCCGCCACCGCGATCCGAAATGCGGACTGCGGTGTTTTCGCCTGGCCGCCAAGGCGTGTGACGCCGCCGAAAATCCAGAGCGTTACGCCGAGCACTGGGATACCTGCGCGTCGGGCCACGATGGCGTGCGCCAGCTCGTGGGCGAGCAACGATGCGAGCAATACTGTGGCGCCGCACGCACCGGCGATCCAATATGACCCGGCCGCGTACCCCCCGGCAGTAACGGGCAGGGTCGAGGCCAAGCTCCAGGTGAACAACCACAGGATGACCAGCACGCTCCAGTTGGCACTTACCGGAAACCCGGCGATGCGTCCTAACGGGATGCCGCCCATGCTGTAAACCTCCACAAGTCAGTGGTGAAAGAGATTTTGACGTTCGATCTACTGTCGGGCGACGATCACCGGCACGCGCGCCGCTTGCGCCACGGCCGTGCTCACCGATCCCAGCAACATGCCGGAGAACCCGCCGCGGCCGTGGCTGCCGACGACCAGCAGTTGCGACGACGCGGCCTCATCCAGCAGATGACGAGCCGCGGCGTCCAGCACAACCTTGCGTCGCACGGCGACGTCGGGATAGCGCTCGCGCCAGCCGGCCAAACGCTCCGCGAGGGCTTCTTCCCCGACCGCTTGCTGGGCTGACCATTCGATGCTGGGAAGATCGGACACATGCGCATCGGACCATGCGTGGACGGCGACCAGGTCGACACCTCGCCAGGACGCTTCGTCGAAAGCGATCGCTGTCGCTAACTCCGAGGCCGGCGACCCGTCAATGCCGACCACCACCGGCAGCTCCGAAGGTTGCGCCGCGTCGGACATCTCGTCGTGGATCACGGCCACCGGGCAATGTCCGTGGTGGATCAGCCCGGCGCTCACCGATCCGAGCAAAATGCGCTCCACCCTGCCGTGCCCGCGACAGCCCACCACCATCATCTGCGCGTGAGTGGATAGATCGAATAGCGCCGGGCCAATTGCCGAGAAGTACACCTCGACATGTACTTGCAGAGAACTCCCGTTTTTGACGCTATCCTCGGCGAGCTTACGCGCGGCCGAGATAACCTCCTCTCCTTCAGTTTTCCGCCATTCACTGGTTTCGGTAGGGGGCGGAACAGCGCCGCCGCCCAGGGCCAGCATGCCCCACGGCGGTCTCTCGATGATATGGACGATGCTCAACGGGACGTTGCGCATCTCCGCTTCACGCGCGGCCCACTGCACCGCCGAGTCCGATGACGGCGATCCGTCGACGCCGACAACGATTCCTTGGTGTACAGAGCGACTGGACATTTTCGTCCTTCCCGACTGGTGGCTTCGTTGCCCCTGACATTAGAAACCCAGAAGGCGCCGCAGAGGAGTCATTGGTCCTCAATTTTTCGGCCGTAGGGCCCCCTTCCGAATCAGGTGAATCGGCAAGCGGGGTAGACGCTTTCACAGTTGAGCGAAGGGTGAAGTCGAGGCCAAAGTGCTCAACCTGGAAACGGCGAAAAAATCTGCCCGAATGCGGCGCGCCCGGGGTGGGGTCATCCGGTCTCAAAGCCAGGCAATCCGGCACCTGAGAACCGCGATTCGGGCAGATCTCGTCAATGACTCTTGCAGCGCTCGGATGGTTCCCCTAGGGCCAAAGGTCACCTGTCGTCCCGACTCGGCAAACGAATGCCGACGAACGACCCCGGCAACCCGGGACTTCCGTCCCTACCGCGGTGTGGGGCCAAGTGGTCGAATCATCGTCGTAGCCAATGACGAATCAGCAGCAGGAGGCTGGTATGAGCACACTTCCCATCAAACGTCAGCAGCGCTCGCTGTTTCCTGAGTTCTCTGAGTTGTTCGCCGCATTCCCGTCGCTTACCGGTCTGCGCCCAGCTTTCGACCCGCGATTGATGCGACTTGAGGACGAGATGAAGGAGGGCCATTACGAAGTGCGCGCCGAGATCCCCGGCGTCGATCCGGCTAAAGACATCGACATCACCCTTCGCGACGGCCAGCTGACGATCAAGGCCGAGCGCAGCGAGAAGAAGGAATTCGACGGGCGGTCGGAGTTTTCCTACGGCTCGTTCGTCCGCACGGTGTCGCTGCCGGTTGGTGCCGACGAAGACGACGTCAAGGCCAGTTATGACAAGGGCATCTTGACGGTCTCCGTCGCCGTCAAGGAATCCAAGCCAGCCGAAAAGCACGTGCCGATCGCGTCGGCCAACTGACCCGATTGCGAGGCGGGCCCGCAGCAGCACTCTCCATTGGCTGCGGGCCCGCCTAACCCCTACCCATCATCCGGGCCGCGGCGTTATCCGCGAATGTAGTGAGGACTTGTCAAATGAGTAGAGCGGTCATCCTCGGTAAGGACACGCCAGACCGGGTGTTTCGCAATCGCCGTGAAGCCGGTCAAGTGCTGGCGGGCCTACTGCAGGCCTACCGCGACCGATCCGACGTTGTGGTCTTGGGACTGGCCAGGGGTGGTGTGCCGGTCGCGTGGGAGGTCGCGGCCGCATTGCGGGCTCCGCTTGATGCATTCGTCGTGCGCAAGCTCGGGATCCCGGGCCATGAAGAGTTTGCGGCGGGCGCGCTCGCCAGTGGCGGCCGCGTCGTGCTCAATGACGATGTGGTGAGAGGGCTGGGTATCAGCCCACAGCAGTTGCGGGATGTCGCCGAACGTGAAGGCCGCGAACTAATCCGACGCGAAGCCGCCTACCGCGATGGTCGTCCACCGACCGATGTGACCGGAAAAACTGTCATCCTGGTCGACGACGGGCTGGCTACCGGCGCGAGCATGTTTGCCGCCGTGCAAGCCCTGCGCGAGGCCGAACCGGCGCAGATCGTCATTGCGGTGCCTGCAGCACCGGAGTCCACGTGCCGCGAGTTCGCCGGCTTGGTAGACGACATGGTCTGCGCATCGATGCCTACTCCGTTCTTCGCGGTTGGCGCATCCTTCTGGGACTTCAGCCAGGTCAGCGATGAAGAGGTCCGTACCCTGCTCGCCACCCCGACGACCGGTCCGAAGCTAACGCCCGTTGCCGAGACAGCCGTCGACGTCCTGCGGCGCGTCGCGGTCGACGCCCCAGCCGGTGTGCCACCGCGAGAAATGTTGTCCGAGTTGATCGGTGACGCACGGATTGTGCTCATCGGCGAGAGTTCGCATGGGACCCAGGAGTTCTATCGGGCCCGCGCCGAGATCACTAAATGGCTGATCGAGGAGAAGGGGTTCTGCGCGGTGGCCGCGGAGGCGGACTGGCCGGACGCCTACCGGGTGAACCGGTACGTACGCGGGCAGGGTACTGACGTCACCGCCGTTGAGGCGTTGCGCGGATTCGAGCGTTTCCCGTCGTGGATGTGGCGCAACACCGCGGTCCGCGACTTCGTTGAGTGGCTGCGTGTCAACAATCGGCGCGCAAGTTCGCAGCATCGCCGCCAAGCCGGTTTCTACGGGCTCGATCTCTATAGTCTGCATCGGTCGATGCAAGAGGTGGTCAGCTATTTGGAGAAAATTGACCCGGTAGCCGCTGCCCGCGCGCGGGACCGCTATGCCTGCTTTGACCACGCATCATCCGCCGACGACGGCCAGGCTTATGGATTTCGGGCGGCATTCGGCGCCGGCCTGTCCTGTGAAAGGGAGGCGATTGATCAGCTCGTGGAGATCCAGCGCAATGCGCTGCGCTACGCACGCCGCGACGGGCTGCTCGCAGAGGATGAGTTGTTCTACGCGGAGCAGAACGCACAAGTGGTGCGCGACGCCGAGCGTTACTACCGCGCGATGTTCGGCGGGCGCGTCACGTCGTGGAACCTGAGGGACCAGCACATGGCCCAGACGTTGCAGGCACTGCTTGACCACCTTGACCCGCGCGACGAGAGCACACCGGCACGAATCGTGGTGTGGGCGCACAATTCCCATGTCGGTGACGCCCGTGCGACCGAGGTCGGCACGGATGGCCAATTGACTTTGGGTCAACTCGCCCGCGAACGCTATCGCGATGACTGCCGGCTGATCGGGTTCAGCACCTACACGGGCACGGTGACCGCTGCCAGCGAATGGGGCGGCGTGGCCGAACGCAAGGCGGTTCGGCCGGCGCTACCGGGAAGCGTGGAAGAGCTGTTCCACGAAACCGGCAACCCGGCGTTCGCCGTTGCGTCCGACAGCGCCGCGGCTGCCGTGCTCGATGTGGTCAGATTGGGCCGCGCGATCGGCGTGATCTACTTGCCGGCGACGGAAAGACAAAGTCACTACTACCATGTCCGCCCGGCGGATCAGTTCGACGCGATGATTCACATCGAGAACACCCAGGCGCTCGAGCCGCTCGAAGTGACCAGCGAATGGATTGCGGGCGAGACGCCCGAAACGTTCCCGACGGGCCTCTAGGGCCGGGTCAGACGAAAGCAACACGATGAGCCAACCCACATCGCTCAATGGACAGCGGGCCACGATCGTGACATTGACAATGAATCCGGCGCTCGACATCACAACCAGCGTTGACCGAGTGCGTCCCACCGATAAGCTGCGCTGCCAGGGAGCCCGGCATGACCCCGGCGGTGGCGGTATCAACGTGGCACGTATCGCAACTGTGCTCGGTGCTGCGGCCTCCGCGGTTTTTCCCGCTGGCGGACCGACCGGCGATGTGGTCGCGGATTTGCTAGTGGAGCAGGGCGTTGCGTTTCATCGGGTCAAAATCAGGGGTCGCACGCGAGAAAGCTTCACCGTCAACGAAGAAAGTAGCGGGCAACAGTATCGCTTTGTGCTACCGGGACCACGGCTGACATTCGGTGAACGGGCACAATGTGTCGACGAACTTCGTGCGGCGGCCCGCTCCGCCCAGTTCGTCGTGGCGAGCGGCAGCCTACCGCCCGGTATGCCCGATGACTTCTATCAACATATAGCCGACTTGTGTACTGATGTCGGGACGCGCTTGATCTTGGACACCTCGGGTACTGGCTTGCAACACATAACGTCGGGGGTGTTCCTTCTCAAATCGAGTGTGCGAGAGCTACGTGAATGCGTTGCGCGTGAACTGGCCACCGAGGCCGATCAAGTCGCTGCAGCGCAGGAACTGATCGAGCGTGGAAAGGCGAAGGTTGTCGTGGTCTCACTCGGTGACCGTGGAGCACTGCTGGCCACGTCTGGTGCCGCTCAACGTGTTTCGGCGATCAGGATGCGGTCGGGAAGTGGCGTGGGTGCCGGTGACGCGATGGTCGCAGCAATTGCAGTCGGCCTGAGCCGAGGGTGGCCGCTATCGAAGTCGGTGCGCTTCGGTGTTGCCGCCGGAGCAGCGATGTTGATGACACCGGGCACCGCCGTATGCAGTCGCAGCGACGTTGAGCGCCTCTTCGAGGTCGTTGCCGAGCCGGCGGACCTCGGCGCAGTAAGCAGTTGAACGACGAACGGGCCGCTCGCTAACAAGTCCTCGTCAGTGGGCCGGCACGCGATATACCGCAGCACCAGCCACGATTCCCGCGCCTGCGGCGACGAGCATTACCGGAGTGCCTGGCGGGATGGCTTCAATTTCACGTTTCAGCGCTGCCACAAGTGAAGCCGTGTGAATGCGTTCGTCGGCGGCCACGACAATGCGTTCGACGGGGAAGCCCAGCTTTGCAGCGAGTTCGACGCGATAGTGGCGATCGGGTGGAGCGGCGATGACGATCGGGATGTCGGATAGGTTGAGCCCCGCTTCCTCGCAGCAACCTCGCACCGCTTCTGCAGCTGCGACGGCCAGCTCGATGGGCATTGCAGCAGAGTTGTGGAAACGCAGCACATTGCGAGAACGATCGAAATCTATTGCAGCCCTGAAGTTGTCACCATCGTCCGGATGGTTTGCCCAGTGAACCGGGCCGAGACCATCATCCTGATCGGACCATTTGCACAATAAGGCTGCGCCTGCCGGCGCGAATGGGAACCGCTCACTGGCGCCTCTCCCCGGATCGGCGTCGCTCGCCACGACCAGCGCTCGCGAGATAGTCTGCGATCGCAGAAATCCATCGGCGATTTGCAATGCGGTCAGAACGCCACAGGCGCCGTTGGCGATGTCGAACGAGAACGTGCCGTGCGCATCGCTGTGGGGATCTTCCGGATTGGCGCCGATGTCCTCTTGGATGATTGCCGCCAGCGCCGGCTCACCGAGGTTGCGGTCCCGATAGATGCCGGCATTGATGAGCAGGTCGATGTCTGAGGGCTCCGTGTCGGCGTGCACCAGGCAGCCCTTGGCCGCTTTGACCGCAAGTTGCAGCGCGCTGCGACGGCTGCGCCAATTCCCGCGGGTGACGTCAAGCCCGTCAATTATCGTGCCCATAGCGCTTCACCAAATCTTCGTCGACGGTCAGCAGAACCACCCCGATTTCCAGACCGGATGCCAGCGCGACCAAGGCGATCGTCTCGCCTGGCCGAATATGCCCGGCCTCCAGTTCTTCCACCAGGGCAACGGTGTGGGTGGTCGACGCGGTATTCCCGTACCGATCGACGGTGATGACGGCCGGGTGCCGCGGACCTTCACCGAAAGAAGTCTGCACCGCTGCCATGCCCTTGCGTATCGCGCGCGCTGAGGTCTGATGCGTGATGACGTGGTCGACGTCGTGCATCGAAATACCCACTGTTTCCAGGACTTCTCTGAGCAACCGCGGGGTGTCCAAGATCGCCGCCTTTTGGATCCCGCGGGAGTCGGTGAACATCCGCGCACCCGGGTCATCCCCTTTTGGATAGGCAAGGCAGAGCCGGCTATAGCCCGCGACCGTGGTGAATCCGGCAAGGCTGATGGCTCCGGAATCGGCGGTGGCGCGTTCCAGTAGGAGCGCGGCGCCCGCATCGCCCAGCGTCAGCGAGGCGAGCTCCTTGCTGATGATGCTGCGGACATGACGCGCCGCATTCCAGCCCAACTGTGAGATGTATTCGCCGCTGACCACCATGCCCCGCCGGATGGTGCCTTGCCGAATCCAGTTGTTGAGAACGGTGACGCCGCTTAACATTCCGGCGCAGGCGTTGGAGAGGTCGAATGTCATGGCCCGGTCAGCCCCGATGGCATGCGCGATGGCACTGCCCATCGACGGCTCCAGCCATTGGTTAAGCCCGTCGCGGACCTT
>DATJOR010000333.1:0-20346 GCA_035506875.1 Mycobacterium sp. | reverse complement strand
CGGGTACAGCCGCTCGATCAACTTCGACATCTTCAACGGCAACATGGCATCGCTGCCGCTGTTGATCTACAGCGAACTCAATAACCCCGAACACGCTGGCTTCCTGCGGGTTTGGGGTGCCGCGCTGACATTGATCATCGTCGTGGCGGTGGTCTACCTGGCGGCTGCCGTAGCCACCCGGTTGATCGCAATCCGTCGGCGCTGATCGGCTACGGCTACCCGGGACATCCCGCCACGACGAGCCTGACCACCCTGTCGTTGCCGCGGTCGGCGACGAGGATGTTCCCGTTGGCATCGACCGCAACTCCCAGCGGGGTATTGAGGCCGGTCAGCGGTACCTCGGTCGGGGCGTTCGCTCCGGCCGCCAACTTCAGCACCTTGTTGTTGTCGTGCTCGGTGACGTACACATCACCGGCGCTGTCCACCTCGATCCCCCACGGCACGCTGACACCGGTGAACGGCAGCACCGTCTGGGCCTGCGACCCGGCCGGCAACTTCAGGACCCTGTTGTTGTCGGTGTCGGTGACGAACACGTTGCCATCGTTGTCCACCGCCACACCATCGGGGTTTTTCAGTCCGTCGAACGGCAGCACGGTCTGGTTGTTCGACCCCGCGGCCAACTCCACCACCCGGTTGTTGCCACGATCGGCTACATACACGTTCCCGGCGCTATCTACCGCCACACCCTCGGGGTAATTGAGGCCGGTGAACGGCAGCACGGTCTGGTTGTTCGACCCGGCCGCCAACTTCACCACCCGGTTGTTGAAGTCGGCGACGTAGACGCTGCCGGCGCTGTCCACCGCTATGCCTTGGGGCTGGTAGAGGCCCGCGAACGGCCACACGGTGGTGGTGTTCGAGTCGGCCGTCAGCTCGACCACCCGGCCGTACATGCCCTCGCTGCTGACGTAGACGTTGCCGGCATGGTCGATCGCCACACCGCCCGGGGAGAGACGGAAGTCGATTCCGGAGAACGGCAACGCGCTCTGCCCGCACGCGGGCTTCGACGCCGAGTGGTGCGGTCGTACGAAATATCCGAAAGTGGCGACGAGCAGAACCACCGCAGCGGCGACGAGGATCCACCACTTGCGTTTGTTGGCGCGTTCGGGCACGTTGGACGCGAAATCAGGCTGATGCCCGGCGGGCGGGATACCGGGTTGGCCCGGCCGGCTGGGTGGGCTTGGCCAGCTGCCGCCGCCAGCGCTGGGCGCGGAGGGCCAGCTCGATGCCACGGGACTCGACGCCGCCGGACGAGCCATCGTTACAGCGGCGGCGGCATCCTCGCCGTGTTGCAGAATCCGGGCGGCCTGACGCTGCTCGGTTGCCGTCAGCGCATCAAGGGCGGCATTGCCGAGCTCGCCGGCGCTGCGATAGCGCTCCTCGGGCTTTTTGGCCATGCCTTTGGCGATCACCTCGTCCAGGGCCACCGGAACCGCTCCAGGCCGCAGTTCGCTGGGCCGGGGGGGAGGCTCCATCAGATGCGCTGCCACCATCCGTTCGATGCTGTCAGCCGGATACGGCGGCGAGCCGGTCAAACACTCGTTGAGCACACAGGCCAGCGCGTAGATGTCGGACCGATAAGTGACCTCATCGCCGGTGAACCGCTCGGGGGACATGTACTTGTAGGTTCCCATCGCCGTCCCCGTCTGAGTAAGTCCCGGGTCGGTCGCGGCACGAGCTATACCGAAGTCCACCAAACAGGCGAAATCGTCGGCGGTGACAAGGATGTTTTCCGGCTTGACATCACGGTGGGTCACACCGGAGGCGTGCGCGGCGTCGAGTGCGGCCGCGATCTGACGCACGATCGCGACTGCCCGAGCCGGGCTCATCGGCCCGCTACGCCGCAACATGGTGGCCAAGTCGGCGCCGTCGATCAGGCGCATATCCAAATACAGCTGCCCGTCAATCTCGCCGTAGTCATGGATCGGCACCACATGTGGCTCGGTCAACCGGCCCGCGGCGTCGGCCTCGCGCTGCATCCGCGCGCGGAACATAGGGTCGCCGGAGAAGTCCCCCGAAATGAGCTTTAACGCCACCACGCGGCGCTTGCGGGTGTCCTCGGCCTCATAGACTTCGCCCATCCCGCCGCGGCCCAGCAGCCGCATGAGCCGATACGGGCCGAACTGCGACCCGAGCCGCGAACCCGGTCGACCCTCGCCCACCCTGGTCACTCCTTTCCCCCGATCGGTCGATGCGGCGCGCCGCAACCGGCCGCCGCTCCTGACCCCCATAGTGCGCCGTAATCGGAGGGTAACGCCAACACGAATTCCGCATCATATATGCGAGACCGCATCAGGGATCGCAGGCAAATGCACATTTTATTCATGAGATTGCGTTCACTGCCGGCGCCAGTTTCGAATGGAACGAACTCGGCAAGGGAATGGATCCATACTGGTCTAAACCATCTTGACCCGGACCAATTGCGGCCTGCATAAACGCTTTTACGGCCGCGCCGGTCGCGGCATCCGGGTACTTCGAGCACACGATCTCATAGGTGGCCTCCACGATCGGGTAGGCGCCGGGCTGCGACGGCTTGTAGAACGACGACAGGTCCAACACCAGGTCGTTGCCCTGCCCGATGATCCTGGCTCCGGCGATCGTCTTGCCGACCGAATCGGTGGTGATCGACACCGCATCTGGACCCGCTGACGTGATGATCTGGGCCATGTTCAACTGCTTGCCGACCGCGAACGACCACTCGTTGTAGGTGATCGACCCGTCCGTGCTCTGCACCAGCCCCGATGTGCCGTTGTCACCCGCGGCCCCGTCACCGACTCCTCCATTGAAGGTCTGGCCATCGCCTTTGCCCCATGCACCGTTGGATGCGGCGGCGAGGTAGCGCTGAAAATTGGATGAGTTAGCCGATTGGTCGCTGCGAAAGATGACGTGAATGGGCATTGCGGGCAGGTCTGCGCCCGGGTTGAGCGCCGTGATCGCCGGGTCGTTCCAATGGGTGATGCTGCCGTTGAAAATCTTTGCGGTGGTGGGTCCGTCCAGCTTCAGGGCACTCACACCGTCGAGGTGATAGGTGACCGCGATCGGTTCGAAGACAGTCGGTAGGTCCCACGCCGGCGAACCGCACCGCTGTGCTGCGCGGTCAGGCTGACCCTTGGAGGGGTTCAACGGGTCGCCGGAGCCGGCCAGGTCGGTTTGATTGTTGATGAAATCGGTAACCCCTGCGCCCGAGCCGTTGGCGTTGTAATCCAGCGTGTAACCCGGGCACGCGTGCACGTAGGCATAGACGAATTGCTCCATCGCGTTCTCTTGCGCGGTTGCGCCGCTGGCTTCGAGTTTCATCTTGCCGCCGCACTGCACCGGCGCCGAGCTGGAACCCGACGACGAGGTGTTGGTGTTGCTATCGCATCCGGATAAGACCAGCGCACCAGCGACCAGCAGGCTCAGCGCGGCGCCAGATCGGGTGGCCTTCACCACACTCCTCTCAGCAACAGATAGGTGAACTCACAGTAAATATTTAAGTCGTCGAATATGGGCGGAGGCTTAGCGGCGCCTGGGAAGATGTGTAGAGGTCAGCATGGGTTGTCTCGGGCACTTGCGTCACAACGTAGCATCGGAAGTTAATGAAATGTGAACAGATCGGCACCACAGTTGGTGCCTGTGATGCTGATGTTGCCGATCCGCCCGCCATGGCGGCGGTGAACCTCAGCCTGGGTTTCGACGCTAAAACTGTGCTCGACGGGGTAAGTCTGGAATTTCCTGCGCGTGCCGTCACTTCGTTGCTGGGACCAACCGGCTCTGGAAAGACCACCTTCCTGCGTGCCCTGAACCGGATGAACGACAAGGTCTCCGGCTACCGGCATAGCGGTGATGTGCTGCTGCACGGACGCAGCATCTTCTCCGACCGCGACCTGATGGAGTTTCGCCGCAAAGTGGGCATGGTGTTCCAGCGTCCCAATCCGTTTCCCATGTCGATCATCGACAACGTGGTTGCCGGGGTGCGCGCTCACAAGATAGTGCCGCGCAGGGAGTTTGAAAGCGTTGCCGAGGCACGACTCACTGAGGTTGGGCTTTGGACTGCGGTCAAGGATCGGCTCAGCGACTCGCCGTTCCGGCTGTCCGGTGGTCAGCAGCAGTTGTTGTGCCTCGCTCGCACGCTCGCTGTGAACCCGGAGGTGCTGCTGCTCGACGAACCCACGTCCTCGCTGGACCCAACCACGACCGAGAAAATCGAACGGCTCATTCGATCGCTCGCCGACCGCCTGACCGTAATCATGGTGACGCATGATCTCGCCCAGGCCGCCCGGATCGGCGATCGAACCGCCCTATTTTTTGACGGCAGGCTGGTCGAAGAAGGCCCCACCGAGCAGTTATTCCTGGCGCCGAAGCAGGCGGAAACTGTGCGTTATGTCTCCGGATTGTTTGGCGATCGTGGACTTCTCGGTGTCGTCGTCGGGAACAACGGAGCAAATGGCAAAAAAGTGGAGAACAAAGGTAGAGAAGGGTGGGGCGCGTGAAAATTCGTTTCGGCACTGTATCGCTTGCTGTGCCACTGGTTCTGCTCGCAGCGGCCTGTGGATCGCAGTCAACAAGCGGGTCGTCCAACCCGGGCGCAAGCAGCGGTAGCGTCGCGACCACGCCGCCTGCGTCGAATGTGTCGCTGTCGGAGACCGGGGCCACAGAGCTGTATCCGCTGATGAATTCTTGGCGCGACGGCTATCACGCGAAGTACCCGAACGTCACGATCAACACCGCGTCCACCGGGTCAGGTGCCGGGATCTCCCAGGCCATTGCGAGAACAGTCGAGATCGGCGCCTCCGGCGCCTATCTGTCCCAAGGTGACATCGCCGCGCACAAGGGACTGATGAACATTGCGTTGGCCATCGCCGCCGAGCAGGTCCATTACAACCTGCCCGGTGTCACCGAACACCTCAAGCTGAACGGCAAAGTGCTGGCTGGCATGTACCAGGGCACGATCAAGACTTGGAATGACCCGCAGATCGCCGCCCTCAATCCCGGGGTGAATCTGCCGCCAACCCCGGTGGTTCCGCTACACCGTTCCGACGGAGCCGGTGACACTTTCGTGTTCACCCAATATCTCTCGAAACAAGACCCCGACGGCTGGGGTAAGTCGCCCGGCTTCGGCACCACCGTCGACTTTCCCGCGGTGCCCGGCGCGCTCGGCGAAAACGGCGCCGGCGGCATGGTGACCGGCTGTGCCGCCACTCCCGGCTGCGTCGCCTACATCGGCATGAGCTACCTCGATCAGGCTACCCAGAAGGGCCTGGGCGAAGCCGCGTTAGCCAATGCTTCCGGTAAGTACGTGTTGCCCGATGCCACAAGCATTGGGGCCGAGGCCGCCGGTTTCGGCTCGCAGACACCGGCGAACCAGGTGATCTCGCTGATCAATGGGCCTGCCCCGGACGGGTATCCGATCGTCAACTACGAATACGCAGTGGTATACGCAAACCAGAAGGATGCCGCTACCGCACAGGCGCTGCAGGCGTTTCTGCACTGGGTGGTGACCGACGGTGCCAGCCAACAGTATCTGGGCAAGGTTCACTTTCAGCCGCTGCCAGCCTCGGTGTCGAAGTTGTCCGACGCGCAGATCGCTGAAATCACAGGCTAAAGCGTTGCTTTGACGCTTTACACGCAACAGCCTGCATCTGGCGGCTCGACTGTTCTTGCGCCCGTGCTGCGCCGCATCCGTGGCGCGCGCGGCCGGGGCCTCGCCATCCGCTGGGCCGGCGCGACCGGCGCGGTGATCCCGATGATCGCGCTCGTGTTCGTGTTGGCGACGCTGATCATCGAGGCGCTGCCCGCCATCAAGCTCAACGGACTGCACTTCTTCACCGCGAGCGAATGGAATCAGGGAAACCTCTACGGCAATACGGTTGTCACCGGCGGAGTCCCACATCCGGCGGGCGCCTACTACGGAGCATTGCCGCTCATCGTCGGCACGTTGGCGAGTTCTGCGATCGCCCTGTTCATCGCGGTGCCGGTGTCCATCGGAGCGGCGTTGGCGATCGTGGAACGGTTGCCGAAACGCCTCGCCTCGGCCGTCGGTATGGTGCTCGAGTTGCTCGCCGGCATCCCCAGCGTCGTCGTGGGCCTATGGGGGGCAATGACATTCGGACCATTCATCGCTCACCACATCGCCCCGGTGATCGCCCGTAACGCTCCCGATGTTCCGGTGCTCGACTACTTGCGCGGTGACCCCGGCAACGGAGAAGGTCTGTTGGTTTCCGGTCTGGTGTTGGCAGTAATGATCATCCCGATCATCGCCAGCACCACCCGTGACCTGATCCGTCAGGTGCCGACTCTGGCCCGCGAGGGCGCTACCGCGCTGGGGATGTCCGATTGGGAATGTGCGCGCAGGGTCACGCTGCCGTGGGTATCCAAGGGCATCATCGGCGCGGTGGTCCTGGGACTCGGCCGCGCGCTGGGAGAGACGATGGCCGTCGCCATGGTGTCCGGCGCAGCGCTGGGCGCCATGCCTACCACCATTTACTCGACGATGACCACCATCGCCGCAACCATTGTGTCGCAGCTAGATTCGGCACTGACCGACTCCACCAACTTCGCGGTAAAGACCCTTGCCGAGGCAAGCCTGGTGCTGATGGTGATCACACTGCTGACGAATGTCGCTGCCCGCGCGCTGGTGCGCCGGGTATCAGGCACCGCACTACCGGTCGGACGGGGTATTTGAGGTGAGGTCGGTCGCTGCTCGGCGCAAGGCCGTCAACGCGCTTTGGTGGACCGCCTGCTTCGGCTGTCTGGCAGTGGTGGTCGGCCCCACGCTGTGGATGCTGATCGGAGTTATCGGCCGGGCGTTGCCGGTGTTCCACTGGAGCGTGCTCGTGCAGAACTCGCACGGCGGTGGTGGTGGCCTGCGGAACGCGATCGTCGGGACCGCGGTCCTCGGTATCGGGGTCATGTTGGTGGGTGGCACCGTCAGCGTGCTAACCGGGATCTATCTGTCCGAATTCGCCACCGGCAGAACCTATTCAATCTTGCGCGGTGCGTACGAGGTGGTTTCGGGTATCCCGTCGATTGTGCTTGGCTATGTCGGCTATCTCGCACTGGTCGTCGAATTCGATTGGGGGTTCTCCCTGGCGGCCGGGGTGCTGGTGCTGTCGGTCATAAGCATTCCCTACATCACCAAGGCCACCGAGTCGGCGCTCGGTCAGGTGCCAACCTCATACCGGGAGGGGGCCGAGGCTCTGGGGTTGCCGGTGGGCTGGACATTGCGCAAAGTCGTGCTGAAGACGGCGATGCCCGGGATCGTCACCGGTCTGCTGGTGGCACTGGCGGTGGCGATCGGCGAGACCGCGCCGATGCTGTACACGGCGGGCTGGTCGGATTCGCTCCCCACCGCGAAACTCACCGATTCCCCCGTCGGATATCTGACGTACCCGATCTGGACGTTCTACAACCTGCCGTCGAAGACGGCCCAAGATCTGTCCTACGACGCGGCCTTATTGCTGATCGTGTTCTTGCTGTTGCTGATCATCCTTGGACGGCTGATCACCTGGTTCGCAGGGCGGCATTCGGAGTCGCACTGACACGCGGGATCACCTACAGGAATTTCAGCAACAGCTCGTTGACGATCGACGGCTGCTCGATCTGCGGACAGTGGCCGGCCGCCTCGACCACCGCCGACCGTCCCGTGGGAATTTGGTCGGCGATCTCCCTCGCCCAGCCCGGTGGCAGAAGCTTGTCGCACGCGCCCTCGATCACAAGCGCCGGAACCGAGATACGTTCGTAGGCCCGCTTACTCGACGGGGTCGGCGGTGGAGCGGCGCCGGGCCGGCGGAATCGGGCCGCGGCGAGCGACTCCCATGCGCCGGGAGCGATGCTGGATTCGTAACGGCGCTGGACGTAGTCATCGTCGGCCGGATACGACGGATCGTGAAACAGCGCCTCGACGATGCGACGCATGGCCGGCACGGTCGCGTCGTAGTCGTAGAGCGCCTCCATATGCCGGTTACGCTGAATTTCGCCGCCACCGCAGATGGCCACCAAGCTGCGCATAGGCAGCACCGGCGAATCCGAGGTGGCGTCGGTGAGCATGTTGACGGCGCCCATCGAATTGCCGACGAAATGCGCGGAGTCGACGCCGAGCTCGGTGCAGAACCGGGCGATGTGCCGTATCCGCATACCGCGCCCGTCGTTGAAATCGATGACTTTGGCCGACTGCCCGAAGCCCAGCATGTCGGGTGCCAACACTCGATACCGCTCAGCGAGTGCGGGTATCGTTCGCTCCCAGCCGATTTCGGCGCCGACGCCAAATTCGCCACCGTGCAGCAGGATCACCGGATCGCCATCACCGGCTTCCAGGTAGCTGGTGATCAGCCCGTCGACCACGAGCTCTTTGCGTTGCATCACCCGGGGGCCTGGCTCGGGGTTGATCGTACGAATGTCAACACCTGCGACGCCAACAGGTTCAGCTGATTGGTGACGGCCACGTCGATCAGTTCGCCCGCCTCGCTCCAGATTTGGTCGGCGGAGTTGATCGCGACGCCCAACGGAGTGGGCCACGCCCGCAGCGCATGTCCGACGGCGCGGAGCTGGTCTAGTGTGCCCACCGCCGCCTGCCAGCCGTATGCACAGCTGATGCAGCCCCACGGCTTGTTGTCGAGGTACACGCGGGAGTCGTCACGCATATCCTCGATGTAGTCGAGCGCGTTTTTCACCAGTCCGGAGATGCCGCCGTGGTATCCGGGCGACCCGACGATGACGGCGTCTGCCTCACGGAGCGCCTCGATCAATTGGATCGCCTCGCGGGTGCGGGCTGGTTCGTGCGGGTTGTACATCGGGAATTCGATGTCGCCGCCGCAGTACAGTTTGGTGCGTCCACCCTGGCGCTCAACGGCAGCCAGACAATGGCGCAGGGCTCGCTCGGTCGACGAGTTCGCCCGCAAGGTGCCGCCGAGACCGACTACCAGCGGCCCGTCTTGTTGCGTCTCTTCCCTGCGCATCAACCTTGCCCCTTCTTACTTGATCGCAATCGGGTTCAATGGAGAGCCCACCGCACCAACGACTCTCAACGGCGCAGCGATGAGCTGAAACTCGTACACACCGTCGGCCGCGCAATCGGCCGCCAATGCATTGAGATCCCAGTACTCGCCGAGCATCAGCCCCATGTCCCGCAGGCAGAGCATGTGCATCGGCATGAACGTTCCCTCGACCCCGGATATCGGGTCTTCGACCATCAGATTATCGGCGGCCACCGCGGCGATCTCGTGATCGTGAAGCCAAGAGGCGCACCGCCAGTCCAATCCCGAGCCAGGTTCGGCCCCGTTTCCGGTCTCCAAAAATCTTGCCCACCAGCCGGTTCTGATCAAGACGATGTCGCCGCGCCCAACCGACACGCCCTGCGTGCGGGCAACGTCGTCAAGCTCGGCCGGAGTGATCGGATTCCCGAGCTCGAGAAAAGTCTCCACACCGCGATGACGAACGAGGTCGAGCAGCACGCCGCGCGAGGTGATGCCCTTAACGTCGACCTTGTCGATACCGCAGTGCAGCGCACCGAGGCTGGTTACCGAGTCCGCCGGGAAGCCGTTGTAGAGCTGGTCTTCGTAGTAAACGTGAGATAACGCATCCCATTGGGTTGCCGCCTGTAGCGGCATGATGATCATGTCGTCGTTGAAGCGGAAAAGATCGTCCTGAAAGTATTTTGCGAGTTCGCTCGCGCCGGGGTTGCGAACCCAGCCGGTCCCGTAGCGGGACAAAGTATTCGCGTCGCCGCCGTCGATGGTCATGACGTGGATCGGATTGTGCCGGAACTTGAATGCGCCCTGCGGACCTGATGACCCGAAGTCGACACCCAGCGGAAAGACCTTGCCGTGCTTGACCAGGCTGGCGGCTTGGGCGACCTTGTCGGCCGTGATGAAGTTCAGGGTGCCGAGCTCGTCGTCGTCGCCCCACCGTCCCCAGTTGCTGACATCGGCGGCGGCGCGGCGAAAGTCGGTCAGGCTGGCCACAGTGCCTGCCCTTCCTCGAGTTCGCGCGCGACGGTGGCGCCGATATTGCCACCGTCGACCCAGAGGACTTGGCCCGAGATGTAGCTGGCGGCACGGCTATTGAGGAACACCAGGACCGCGGCCTGCTCAGCCGGGTCGGCGACCCGACCCAATGGTTTGGGGATGTCATCGAGGTAGTCCTGGCCGTAGGCGGCGCGCAGCTGGTCGAGAATCGGGGTCTCGGTAACGCCCGGCCCGGTGCAGTTGATGCGCATACCTCGAGCACCGAGCGCAGCGGTATTTCTCATGGTGTACAGGATGATCGCTTCTTTGGACAACCGGTAGCCCCCGTCGGCCAGCGCATCGGGATGGCGGTGACACCACTCGATTCCCTCGGACATCGTGCGGGTGTTCAGCAGCCCGCCGACCACCTGTTGATGCTCCCGATAGCCGGCCGCCGCGAGCGAAGACACGCTCACGATCGACGATCCGGCCGGCATCTTCTCCCACACCGCCTCGGTGAGGTGGCGTAGACCGAGGAAGTTGATCGTGACGACGAGCAGTGGATCGCCGATTCCCGAGGAGACTCCGGCGACGTTGAACAACGCGTCGACGTGCGAACCGACCGTAGCCACCGCGCGGTCGATCGACGCTGGGTCGCTCAGATCAAGGGCATGAAACTCCGCGACCTCGGTGCTCGGTGGATGTTTGTCCAATCCGACGATGTCTGCGCCGAGCTCGGTGAGCTGCCTGACGACATGAGCCCCGATGCCCGACGCGCACCCGGTCACCACACAACGGCGGCCGTCATAGCGCCATAACTCGTCGATGTGCCCCAACGACTACTGCTTCTTCTGGTCTTTGAGGCGCTGCGCCGCTTGGACGCGGCCCTCGTTGATTTCGGCCATGGCCTCAGGGATCTCGCTCGCGGTGAACTTCCCGCCGCGACCGGTGGGCAAGCCGCCGAACGAGTAGCCCTCGTCGAACTTCGGTGCGGTCGACTCCTGCCGGCGCGCCTCGAGCTTCTCGACGACCGGCTCCAGCCGCTTCTTCTTGTCGGCGACAGCTTTTGCGTCGCGCTCGATGAATTCCGGCAGTACCTCTTTACCCATCAGCTCGATGGATTCCATGGTGCCTTCGTGGCTGCGCGGGTTGAGCAGCAAGATGATCTCGTCCACGCCGCTGTCCTCGTAGCCGCGGAGGAACTCCCGGACGGTGGCCGGCGACCCGATGGCGCCGCGACCCGGTCCGTATGCCAGCGTCGGGTCCTTCTCGCATTCTTCGAGATAGCGCTTCCAGACTCCGGTTCGTCCGGGCGTGTGGATGCCGGTCATGTAGTAGTGCATGATCCCGAACGAGAAGAACCCGCCGCCCATGCCGAGGCGCTCGACCGCTTGCTCGTCGGTCTTCGCCACCATCATCGACAGATCGCCGCCGATGGCAAGGATGTTCGGGTTGATCTGTGGGGTGATCGGCACACCGGCTTCCTCGAGCTCCTTGTAGTAGCCGTTCACCCGCTCAGTGAGCGGGCCTGGGCCGGTGTACGCGAAACTCAGTGCGCCGATGCACTTCTGCGCGGCCATCTGCACCGAGGCCGGTCTGGTGCAGGCCACCCATACCGGCGGATGCGGCTTTTGCAACGGCTTGGGGATGACGTTGCGGGCCGGCATCTGGATGTGCTCGCCTTGGAAACCGGTGAAGGGCTCCTCGATCATGCAGCGGATCGCCACTTCCAACGCCTCTTCCCACTGGGCTCGCTTGTCGGCGGGATCGATGTTGAAGCCGCCCAACTCGCCGATCGACGACGATTCTCCGGTGCCGAACTCGACGCGTCCATCCGAGATGAGGTCAAGGGTGGCAATGCGTTCGGCGACGCGGGCCGGATGGTTGACGGCCGGCGGGAGATGCATGATGCCGAACCCCAGCCGGATGTTCTTTGTCCGCTGGCTTGCCGCGGCCAGAAACATCTCCGGTGCGGTGGAATGGCAGTACTCCTCGAGGAAGTGGTGCTCGGTCAGCCAGACCGTGGAGAAGCCGGCCTTGTCGGCCAGCTCGACTTCATCGAGACAGTCCTTCAGCAGGACATGCTCGTCGTCCGCTGTCCACGGGCGGGGTAGGGCGAATTCGTAGAACAATGAGATTTTCAATTGGTACCTCCTGAAACAATTGAACGAGTGGAGTTTTCACCGACGAGGTGCTTGGCTGCGACGTAGCCGAAGGTCATCGCCGGCCCGATGGTCGCGCCGGCGCCGGCGTAGCTGCGGCCCATGACCGCCGCCGAGGTGTTGCCCACCGCGTAGAGGCCGGACACGATGCTGCCGTCGGCGCGCAGCACCCGGGCGTATTCGTCCGTGCGTAGACCACCCGATGTGCCCAGGTCGCCGAGGACGACCCGAAAGGCGTAGTAGGGGGGTTTGCCGAGCGGATACAGGTTGGGGTTGGGCAGAGTCGGGTCGCCGTAGTAATTATCGTAAACGCTGTCACCCCTGTTGAAGTCGTCGTCGTGGCCGCTGCGGGCCAGCTCGTTGAAACGTGCCGCGGTGTCACGAAACTGCCCGGCCGGCACCCCGATCTTGGTGGCGAGGTCATCCAAGCTTTCCGCTGCCTTGACCACGCCCGAGTCCAACCATGCCTTGGGCATCTTTCGCCCGGTGGGCACCGGTGCGCCCGGAATCTTCGGCAGCGGAAGATGTCCGCCGACGACGTAGCGATTGAACGATCTGTGGTCGGTGATGAGCCAGCACGGGATATGGGTGACGCCGGATCGCTGGCCCTCGATCATGGCGTGACCGAAGTCCATGTAGGGCGCTGCCTCATTGATGAAGCGCTTTCCTTCACCGTTGACGATGAACTGCGACGGCATCATGCGCTCGTTGAGCATGAATTGCATTCGGCCATCGGGCCATTGGATAGCCGGAAACCACCAGGCCTCATCGAGCAAGTCGGCGGCGGCCCCCACCCGCTGGCCGGCGCGGATGCCATCGCCGGTGGCCGCCGGATTGCCGAAACTCCAATCCTGTTCCACCGTCGGCTGGTGCTCTTTGCGCCACGCGAGGTCGTGGTCGAATCCGCCGGTCGCCAGGATGACGCCCCGTCTGGCGTAGATCTGCAGCGGTGTGCCGTCTTTCACGACGGCCGCGCCGGTCACCGTCCCATCGTCGCCGGTAAGCAGTTCGGTCATCGGTGAGTCCAGCCACAGCGGGATACCGCGGTCCTTCATCGCCAGCCGTAGCCGCGCCGCAAGCGACTGGCCGATCGCCGCGATCCGATCGCCGAAGACGCGGGCCCTGATCATCCGCCACACCAATTTCACCAGGACGCCCTTGCCTGCCCATGACTGGCGCACTTGGTAGAACGATCGAAGCTCTTTGGGCCCCAGCCATATTCCCCGCGGCGCCAATGCCAGCGGCGCAAGCAGGTGTTGTTCTTCGTCGGCCAACGTGCGCAGGTCGATCGGAGGTACATTGATCGTGCTGCCGAGCTCGGAACCGCCGGGCAACTCCGGGTAGTAGTCGGCATAGCCGGGTTTCCACACGAACTCGAACCACGGGCTGAGCCGCTCGAGAAACTCCATCATTTCCGGTGCGGCATCGACGTACTGCCGGATACGCGCGTCGCTGACCAAGCCATCGGTGATCCGCCGCATGTAGTCGACGACGGCGTCCGGCGATGGCGCGTAGCCTTCCCGGCGTTGCGCCGGCGCTCCGGGTACCCAGATGCCGCCTCCCGACAGCGCGGTGGAACCACCAAAGTGGCTGGACTTTTCGACGACCAGCGTGTCCAGTCCGGAAGCGTGCGCAGCCAGCGCCGCCGTCATACCGCCGCCGCCGGAACCGATGACCAGAACGTCGACCTCGTGCATCACGTCGGCACCGCCGTTCGCACCGCGAAGCCGGCGATCAACTCGGCAGCCGGTCGGTAGTAACGCACCCCGGTCCGGTACGGCCCGACGGATGCCAGCGCCGCGAAAGCGGCGACCCAGGTGCGGATCTCGTGCGCGGAGTTGCCTCCCTCTTGCGCGATGAACGCGTTGGACCACTTGTCCAGCTCGTCGAGTTCGCCGCTGTCGAGGATGTCGAGGAATCGCTGATCCCACGCCGGGTTGAGGGGTTGTAGCTCGCTGCCGCCGTTCGCGAAGCTCCTCGCCGCATCCATCACCGCGGTCTGCCGCGCGAGCCGCTGTTCGGAGGTCATCGGCTGGCCGTGCACAATGCGTTCCACGACCGCCGGTGTCGCCGTTGCCAGCGTCGGAACCGGCGGATCATGCGACAGCCCACCGGATCCCATCACCAAGACGCGCGTGTTCAGGGTGGCCAGATAGCTGCCGACCGCGGTGCCGAGCGTCCGGCAGCGATGCAGCGGCCCCAGCGGAGTGGCGACCGAATTGATGAAAATCGGTATCACCGGGCGTGCCGTCGCGCGGCCGAACAACTTCTCCAACGGCTGAACGGTGCCATGGTCGACATCCATGTTCGCCGAGATGGCGATGTCGACACCGGCCGACAAGACCGCTTTCGCGCAGGCGACCGCAGTGGCTTCGGGGACGTCGAGCGGCCCTTTGTGAGTGCCGTAGTCGCCGACCCCCTGCGCTTCGGTGCCGATGCAGAACGGTGGCATCAGCTTGTAGAAGAAGCCGTTGTAGTGGTCGGGCGCGAAGATGACGATAAGCTCCGGGTCGAAGCCTTCGACGAATTCCCTTGCGTGCGCGAGTGCGCCGTCGATGTCATCGAGGAGGTCCTGCGCCGGCCCGGGCAGATTCAGTAGCGGGCTGTGGGACATACAGCACAGAGCTATGGGCACTTTGAGCATCACCTCCTGCCGGTGTCAAGGTGAGGGCGTCGAAGAGCGAGGCGCTCAGCTCCGGTGCGAGCTGAGCGATACACGCGCCCGCGATGCAACGGTCCGGGCGCAGAAACAGCACGGACTCTTGGTGGGTGTCGAACCAGGCTTTGAGCTGACCGCCGGGGTCGCCGACGACCAGGACGTCCGGATCGTCGTGTCCGGTCCAGTGCAGCTGGCTCAGCGGCCTCGCCGCCACGAACTTCGCGCCCAGCGCCTTCCAGTTCGCAAACGCTGTGGCGTGCAGGATTTCGCGCGGATTGTTGTTCCAGCACAGCACCGCGAACCCGCCGCCCAGGACGTCGTCGAGCAGCACGTTCTGCTGTTCGCGGGTGTCCACCCGCGGTTGCACGAATAGCGTGCCGACCGGCGAGTCGGAGCGGCGCGGCTCGGGGTGCACTGAGTGCACAATGGCCCCCTGCTCGTACCGCGGCATCGGCTTGAACCGCATCTCCAGCACATATCGCTTGAGCGACGGCACAATTGACGCGGACCGCACCAGCACGTCGCGAACCGCGGCAACCCGCCGGTTCGTTGGAGAGATCACCCGGCCCACCATGGTCGACAGGTCGATCATCGCCCGGGCATGCTTGCGCCGTTCGACGTCGTAGGTGTCGAGCAACGCGTCCTCGGCATATCCGGTCACCACCGCGGCAAGCTTCCAGCCCAGGTTCGCCGCGTCCCGGATACCGCTGTTGTAGCCCTGGCCCTGCCACACCGGCATCAGGTGGGCGGCGTCGCCAGCGAGCAGCAGTCGGCCGCGGCGAAACGCCCCGGCGATTCGCGAATGATGGGTGTAGACGCGGTGCCGGATCACCTCGACCCGGTCCGGGTGGGGGACGAAGTACGCAAGCATCCGCGCGAGAAAGGCTGGGTCCTCGGCCTGCTCGTCGGTCTCGTTGGCGTGAATCATGAACTCGAAGCGACGGATTCCGTGTGCGATCGAGATCGAGGCGTAGGGGCGCTGCGGATCGGCGCCGACCTCGCTGTTGGGATGCCCGAGCGGATCGTTGGCGACATCGACGACCAGCCAGCGCGTCGGTGAGGTGGTGCCGTCGAACGACACGCCCATCAGCCGCCGAGTGGTGCTCCGCCCGCCGTCACAGCCGACCAGGTAACGCGCCCGTACGTTCTTGCGCCCACCCTCACCGCCGATTTCGACGGTGACGCCGTCGGCGGTTTCCGTGCATGACGTCATGGGGTGGCTCCACCACACGTCGACGTGCTCGAATCTGTCCAGGCCGCTGAGCAACTCGGCGTCGACCAGCGGCTGCACGAAGCCGTTGCGTTTGGGCCAGCCGAAACGCGCGTCGGGCGGCGCCATTTCGGCGAGCACCCGGCGTTTGGCATCGACGAATCGCAGGATCTGATTGGGCACCGTATGGGGCAGGATGCGATCAACCAAACCGATCGCCTGGAAGGTGCGCAGCGACTCGTCGTCCAGGCCGACACCGCGCGGATAGTCGATCAGCGTCTCGCGTTCGTCGACCACCAGGGTGCGTACACCTTGCAGGCCAAGGATATTGGCCAGCGTCAAACCGACCGGGCCCGCGCCGACCACGACGACGTCGACATCTTGGGTCTCCCGGTTACCCGCCACAGTCAGCGCCCGAGCAGGAAGTCGAGATGCAGGCGGTTGAAGGTTTTGGCGTCCTCGTACTGCGGCCAGTGACCGCACCCCGGCATCAGCTCGAACCGCGCGCCGGGGATCATCGACGCGATACGGCGGCCCTCGGTGACATCGGCGGTCGGGTCGTCGCTGGTCCACAACACCATGGTCGGCGCGGTAATCGAGCCATACTCGGCCGGGCCCAACAGGTTTCGGGCCCGGATTTCCGGATCCTGCAACGCCATGATGTCGCGCATCGCCGCGACGAAGCCCGGCTGGCGGTACACCCGCTGGCGGCTGGCGACCAGATCGTCGTAGTCCTTGGACTTGTCGGCCATCAGCCACTTGATCCGCGCTTGCACGGTTTCCCAGGTCGGATTCTCGGCGGCCGCCATCGACAGTGTGATGATCCTTTTCATCACTTCGGGGTCGGCCTGCGAGCCACCCGCGGTGTTGAGGACCAGCCGGTCGATCCGGTCGGGATGGTCGACGGCGGCCCGGGCGGCCACCCAGCCGCCCAGTGATTCACCGGACAGGTGGGCGCGCTGGGCGCCGATCGCGTCCAGGACCGCCATCAGGTGCTCGACGTAGTGGCCGACCTCCAGCGGATGGCCGGGCTTGTCGGTGTAGCCGTGCCCCAGCATGTCGATCGACCAGGTCCAGAAGTGCTCGGCGTGCGCTTCCAGATTGCGCACATACGCCTCGGCGTGGCCACCCGAACCGTGCAGCAAGATCAGCGCCGGCCGGCCCGGGTCGCCCGCGCGCAGATAGCGGGTTCGCACGCCGCCGGCATCGAGGTAGCCCTGCGCGAACGGCACACCCTGCAGATCACTCCACACGCTCTCGTGCTCGGCCACCGGTTCCTCTCTCGCACTTGCTGGGGAAATTTTGTTCTCGTTTTGCGCCACTCATATGTGCTAAAATCGCACACTAATGTGCACTATATATAGAGCATCACTCCCTACCGGTTGTCTGTCAAGGGAAGCGCAGGTCCGCTGACATGGCAGAGCTCCAAACCAGCACCGCACCCGGCTCGCAGACGCTCGCCCGTGGGCTCAATGCGCTGCAACTGGTGGCCGATGCCCCGTCCGGCCTGACCGTGCAACAGGTCGCTGACGGTGTCGGCGTACATCGGACGATCGCCTATCGCCTGCTCGGCACGCTTTCCCAATTTCGGTTCGTCGCGAAGGGCGAGGACGGGCGCTACCGGCCCGCGGCGGCCCTGGCGGTTCTCGGTGCGTCGTTCGATCGCAATGTGCGCCAGCTGAGTCTGCCGACCCTGCGCGCACTCGCGGACGATCTCGGCACCACGGTCTCGTTGCTCGTCGCCGAGGGCGACCAGCAGGTCGCGGTTGCGGTGATCGTGCCCACCCAGGTCGCCTATCAGCTGGCCTTCCACGAGGGCAGCCGCTACCCGCTGGACCGGGGAGCCGCGGGCATCGCACTACTGGCGAGCATGCCGCCACGCCCCGGCGAACGCGATCTCGTCGTCCAGGCCCGCGACCAGGAATGGGTCGTCACCCATGGCGAGATCGAGCCGAACACTTACGGTTTGGCCGTGCCTGTGCACCGCCTGCCACCGTCACCGCCGACCTGCATCAACCTGATTTCGCATCGGGAAGACGTGGTGATGCGGGGCAAGGACGCAGTCATCAAGGCAGCCAAGGAATTATCGGCGCTACTGAACTGAGCCGAACTGGAAGGAAACAAGTTTATGCCGTCGTGGGGCCACGAAGCCGACGTCGTCGTACTCGGCAGCGGCGGAGCCGCACTGACCGCGGCGCTGACCGCGGCTGCCAACGGCGCTTCGGTGGCGGTCTACGAGAAAGCCGCGACTGTCGGTGGCACCACGGCGGTTTCGGGCGGTGTGGTCTGGATTCCCGCGCATAAGCGGTCGCCCGACGGTGAGCTGACGGTGGATGACGCGCTGAAGTACCTCGACGCGCAGTCGTTCGGCTGGATGGACGAGGCACTCGTCGAGACGTTTGTACGAACCGGCCCGGTGATGCTCGACTTCGTGGAAGCGCACAGCGGTTTGCATTTCGAAATCGCCGATGGCTTCCCTGATTACAAACCCGAGTTGCCGGGCGGGCGGCCGACGGGCGGGCGGTCGCTGACCGCTGCTCCTTTCGGTCTCGCCCGGCTCGGCGAATGGCGGGATCGGATCACGTCGTTCCCGGCGGACTGGTCGAACGTCGGATTCGACGCCGAAACCCGGGCGAGGCTGCACGCCGCGGTCGACGCGAGCACCACCGACTTGTGCGTGGCGGGCACCGCGCTGATTGCCGGGCTGCTCAAGGGATTGCTGGACTTCGGCGTGACGCCTGTGACGAATGCGCGGGCCGAGGAGCTCTATGCCGAAGGCGGCGAGATCGTCGGGGCTCGAATCGACTGCGCCGGCGAGCAGCTCGCCGTGCGCGCCCGGCATGGCGTCGTGCTGGGTTCCGGCGGGTTTGAGTGGGATCCCGCGCTGGTCAACGCTTTTCTGCGCGGACCGATGCACGGTGCCGTGTCGCCGCCCAACAACACCGGCGATGGATTGCGGATGGCGATGGCACACGGAGCCGACCTGGCCAACATGGGCGAGGCGTGGTGGGTACCGATCGTGCAGATCCCGGGCGACACGATCGACGGGAAACAACGCAGTCGCAGCGTGCGCCTGGAGCGAACGCGCCCGCGCAGCATCATCGTCAACCGGGCCGGCAAGCGATTCGTCAACGAGGCCTGCGATTACAACTCGATGGCCGGCGCCTTCCACTACCTCGACCCGCGCGACGGCTACGTCAACGACCCGGCGTGGATCGTGTTCGACTCAATACACCACAAGCACTATGGATTCCTGGGCGTCGAGCCCGATCAGCCTGTCCCCGATTGGTTCTGCGCATCAGCCGATCTGGCCGAGCTGGGCGCCAGGACCGGTATCGACCCCGAGGGGCTGGCCCGCACGATCGAGAACTTCAACCACAATGTGCTCGCCGGATCGGATCCCGAGTTCGGCCGTGGCTCGAGCGCGTACGACGGCTATTGGGGCGACGAGCGCGCGACCACGCTCGCCGGCAAGACGCTCGGACCCGTCGATACCGCGCCGTACTACGCCGTCCCGGTCTCGATCGGCGCGATGGGAACCAAAGGTGGCCCGCGGACGGATCGCGACGGGCGGGTCCTGCATGTCAGTGGCGCGCCGATACCGGGCCTGTTCGCCGCCGGCAACGCCATGGGCGGCGTAACCGGTCGCGCCTATGGCGGCGCTGGCGGAACCATCGGTCCAGCAATGGTTTTCGGCTTCCGCGCCGGCTATGCTGCGGCCACCGGCAAGCCGGTTGACTAGCTGATGGCCTAGGTGAAGGCCTGCGTGATGGCCGCCATGTCGAAGTAGTCGCGCCACGCAGCGATCTTGCCGTCGTGCACCTCGAACACGCCCATCACCGGCAACGGAACTTCTCCGCCGTCCTTGCGGCGCATCACGTCGGTGCGTTCGTTCATCACCACCGTGCCGTCGCTGACCTGGCGGTGCACCTGGAAGTCGATGCCGTCGACCACGGCGATAAATCCGGCGATGAACGGCTGGATCGCATCACGACCCTGCACCGGCTCCATGGGGATGTTGTGATAGACGGCGTCTTCGGTGAAATAGCCCGCCAACTCTTCGGGGTTGGGGGACGACCACAGCTTGCAGAATTCGGTTACCAGCTCATCGGCGGAACGCGTCATGCACTCATGGAACACGTTGAAAGGCAGCAAAGCAATACCACGCCGTCAGGCGAACGTGACCACGACCTTGTCCGCAACTCCGGGCGTGGCGGCCATCCGAAGCGCCTCCGTTACGTCGCCGAAGGGCATGGTGTGGCTGACGATGACCGCGTACTTTTCCCAGTTTGCGATGATGTCTTTGGTGACCTCGAAGATTTCCTTCGGGTAGCCCATCGACCCGACGATGGTGACTTCGTTGCTCATCACGGTGAGAAAGTCCACCGGCACCGG
>DATJOR010000332.1:0-6958 GCA_035506875.1 Mycobacterium sp. | reverse complement strand
GGCCTGCAGGATGGCCAGCGCGATCGCCAGATAACGGGTGTACTGGGTCATCTTGACCTGGCCCGACTGGCCCTCTTTGCGCAGTTCCTCGAACCTCGGGATGACGACGGTGAGCAGCTGCACGATGATGCTCGCGGTGATATAGGGCATCACCCCGACCGCGAACACCGTCAGTTGCAGCAGCGCGCCACCGGAAAACAGGTTGATCAGCGAGTAGATCTGAGCGGCTTCCCCGCCGCTGACTTGCGCGATGCACTTCTGCACATTCGGGTAGTTCACCCCGGGCGACGGCAACGAAGCGCCCAGCCGATACAGCACAACGATCCCCAGCGTGAACAGGATCTTCCGTCTCAGGTCGACTGTTCGCAGCGATGAGATGAAAGCCGAAAGCACTCTTCCTCCTGCGCAGCCGGTCTCTGGTCGCGGCGTGCCAACTGGGCTGGTCTGGCCAGCATTGAAATAATTCAGCGATCCTGCGTCACGCGCCAAGCACTCGCAGGCCAGGAGCTGTCCAGCGCGCGTCAGACAGTCTACGAGACTAACAGCGGTGGTCGCGCTCGCCCGCAAACGGGTAGGCCTTACACACAGCCCTTGCATAGCCACAAGGCGTAGAGTTTCTGCTGGCTCTTTACCTTGGCTAAATATCAAGTCAGCAGCGAATTCTCCTCGAAGGGTTTTGCATGACAGACATGGCGAACACACGGTTTGAGGGCGATACCTGGGATTTGGCGTCCAGCGTGGGCGCTACCGCGACGATGGTGGCCGTCGCCCGGGCGCTGGCCACCGAGGACACCGACCCACTCATCAACGACCCGTTCGCCGCGCCACTGGTACGCGCGGTGGGGATCGATTTCTTCACCCGGGCCGTCGACCGGGAGATCACCCCGACCGACACCGGTGAGACCGGCAACACGGAATTGCAAACAGAAACCGACTCGCTGGCGGTGCGGACCCGGTTTTTCGATGACTTCTTCCTCAATGCGGCTGCGGCGGGAATCGGTCAGGCCGTGATCCTGGCCGCCGGCCTGGACGCCAGGGCGTACCGGCTGGCGTGGCCGCGCGGCACCGTCGTCTACGAGGTCGACCAGCCTGCGGTCATCAAATTCAAAACCGACACCATGGCACGGCTGGGTGCCGAGCCGACCACCGAACGTCGCACGGTCAGTATCGACCTACGCGACGACTGGCCGTCCGCGTTGCGCGCACGCGGATTCGACGACACCAAACCGGCGGCCTGGAGCGCCGAGGGGCTGCTGATGTATCTGCCGCCGGAAGCCCAGGACCGGCTCTTCGACCACATGACGGCGCTCAGCGCTCCCGGCAGCCAGCTGGCCACCGAATACCACCCGGATACCGGCCCGACGATGGCCGAACGCGGACGGGCGATGAACCAGCGGTGGGCCAATCTCGGCTGCGACCTTGACATGTCAGGGCTGTTCTACGAGGGCGAGCGCAACAACGTCGCCGAGTATCTCGGCGATCGGGGTTGGCAGGTGAACGCCCGCGCGCGACGCGAGCTGTTCGCCGATTACGGTCGCCCCTTCCCGACAGACCAAGAACTGGCCGCCTTCCGCAACATCGTCTCCGTCGTCGCGACGCTCGGCTCGCAAAATAAGGAGCGCTGACCATGACCGCAAGCGACACCAAACGACACGACGGCGACAGCTGGGATCTGGCGTCCAGCGTGGGCGCCACCGCCACCGCCGTGGCCGCACGGCGCGCGATGGCGTCAAAAGGACCGAATCCACTGCTCGACGACCCCTTCGCCGAACCCCTGGTCAACGCCGTCGGCGTCGACGCCTTCATCAAGATGATGAACGGCGAAATCGACCTCGTAGAAGACGATCCCGCATTCACCCCGCAACGGCTGGCCGAGGGAATGGCGGTCCGGACCCGGTTTTTCGACGGCTTTTTCGCCGACGCCGTCGCGGCGGGTGTGCGTCAGGCCGTGATCCTGGCCGCCGGACTCGACACCCGCGCCTACCGGCTGGCGTGGCCGGCGGACACCGTAGTCTATGAAATCGACCAGCCCCGGGTCATCGAGTTCAAGACCCGCACGCTGGCCGATCTGGGTGCGGCCCCGTCCGCCGACCGTCGGGCGGTGGCCGTCGATCTGCGCGACGACTGGCCGCAAGCCTTGCAGGACAACGGGTTTGATTCGGGGCGGCCGACGGCCTGGATCGCCGAGGGGTTGCTCGGCTATCTGCCGCCGGAAGCCCAAGATCGGTTGTTCGACAACATCACCGCGCTTAGTTTCGGTGGCAGCCGACTGGCCACCGGCTACGTCCCGGATATCCCCGGCCGCATCGCTAAACGGGGCAAGGAGATCAGCGAGCGGTGGCGCCGCCTCGGGCTGGACCTCAACTGGGCCGATTTGGTCTACGACGGCGAACGCAACGACGCCGTCGAGTACCTGACCGACCGCGGCTGGCAGACGACGGTCCATACCACACCAGAGTTGTACGCCGCCAACGGTTTCGACTTCCCCGAAGGCCCGACGATGGTCGCCTTCGGTGACATCAGGTACGTGTCGGCGGCGCTGCCGTAAAACTTCGCGAGGGCCGGTCAGCCAGCTCCAGAAATCGGCGGTAGCGGTCTTCCATTGGGACCGTCCAGGCGGGATCGGGTTCCACAATGCGCTCGACAGTGGCCCACCGGGCGGCGTCGGTGATCGACGATTCCCTGCCGACCGCCATCCGGCCGAGGAACGCCGCGCCCAGCGCGGCGCCCTCGGCCACGCCCGACACCTCGACCGGCCGACCGGTCGCGTCGGCGATGGCCCGCAGCCACGGCTCGACTCGAGTGCCGCCACCGGCGGCCACGATCCGCGCTGGGTTCACCCCGCTGAGTTCGATGAGCTGGCGGACCACGAAGCCCGAAGCCTCGTAGGCCGCGCGGCGCAGCGTCACCGCCTCGTGGGTGAGATCGAGGGCGTCGAGTATCCCGCGACGGTCGGGATCGTGAAAGGGTGTGCGTTCGCCGCGCAGGTAGGGCGACCACACCGGTACCCGCCGCGGATCCACCTTCGCCGGGTCGCCGGGCCCCAGCACGCGGTCGACCCAGCCGAGAAACAGTCCGCCGGCATTGCTCGCGCCGCCGATCTGACTCTTGCCGGTCATGGTCGGGATGGTCCACAGGCCCGGCACCTGCCGCGCCTCGGGGATCGTCACCCAGACGATCAAGGTCGTGCCGCACAGCACCAGCACGTCGCCGTCGTCGTCGGCGCCGGCGACCATCTGCTCGCACAGCGCGTCGATGGCACCGACGGCCAACGTGGCTGGCCTGTCCGCGTTACCTCGCACCACGCCGGCGGCAGCACCCGGTGCTTCCACCCGGGGCATCGCCTCGACCGTCACGCCGCGTTCGGCACACGCCTGCGCGTTCCAGCCGCCTTCGAAGTCGGGCGAGTACAGTGGCAGCGCGGTATATGCGGTGGGAACGTCGATCACCGCCTCACCCGCCAACGCGTAGTTGGCCACCGCCGGCGCCGGCCAGTAGCCGGCCGCATCGGGCGCTTGCGCCGCCGTCCAGCGCAGGAATTCGGCGGCCTCGCCCGGCGGCAACGGGCCCTCGGTATCCGCGCCGGGTACCCGTCCGCGACTGTCGCCGTAGAGCAGCCCCGGTGTGATCGGATGGCCGGTCGAGTCGACGGCGGTCAGCGATGGCACCATCGCGGAAACGGCGACCGCCAGGGCGTCGGGCCGTGCCAATTGCTCCAGCGCCGTCAGGGGGCCCAGTCGCCAGGCCTCGTCGGCGTTGTGTTCCAGCCGGTCCGGTGTCGGCACCCGTAACTCGTGCGGGATGCGTGCCCGCGCGACCACCCGGCCTTGCGCGTCGGCGGCCACGGCCTTGACGGCGGTGGTGCCGATGTCGATGCCGATAGTGACCTCTTCGCGTGACACGGGCGTCACCGTACGCCAGCATTGGCAGTCGTGACCCGTGCTTTGGTGACGGCCCCGCTGCGTGGCGAGGGATTCGAGAAGTTGCGACGGCTGGCCGATGTCGTCTACGACCCGTGGATCGAGCAGACCCCGCTGCGTATTTACAGCGCCGAGCAGCTGGCGGACCGGATCTCGGATGAACGCGCCGAAATCGTTGTGGTGGAAAGTGATTCGGTCAAGGGGCCGGTGTTCGAATTGGGATTGCGGGCCATCGCGTCGACGCGCGGGGACCCGAACAACGTCGACATCGCGGGCGCGACCGCGGCCGGGATTCCGGTGCTGAACACCCCGGGCCGCAACGCCGATGCGGTCGCCGAGATGACGCTCGCACTGCTGTTCGCCGCCACCCGCCACGTACTGCGGGCCGACGCCGACGTGCGCGCCGGCGAGGTGTTCCGCGACGGCAGCATTCCCTATCAGCGCTTCCGCGCGTGGGAAGTCGCCGGCCAGACCGTCGGGCTGGTCGGGCTGGGCGCCGTTGGGCGGGCGGTGAAATGGCGGATGGCCGGACTCGGCATGCGGGTCATCGCCTACGACCCGTACAACGACGAGGCCACGCACGGCCTCGATGAACTGCTCGCCGAGAGCGACGTCGTCTCGCTGCATGCGCCGGTCACCGCCGACACCACCGGGCTGATCGGCGCGCAGCAGTTCGCGGCCATGCGCGACGGCGTGGTCTTCCTCAACACCGCCAGGGCGCAACTGCACGACACCGACGCGCTCGTCGAGGCGCTGCGCAGCGGCAAGGTGTCCGCCGCGGGTTTGGACCACTTTGTCGGCGAGTGGCTGCCGACCGATCACCCGTTGGTGGCGATGCCCAATGTGGTCCTCACGCCCCATATCGGCGGAGCGACGTGGAACACTGAGGCGCGGCAGGCCCAGATGGTGGCCGACGACCTGGAAGCGCTGCTGAGCGGTAAGACGCCCGCTTATATCGTCAACCCGGAGGTGCTAGCACCGTGAGATCCGTGAAATTCGTGGCGAACACGGAGGCCGCGGTGTTGGCCGCGGCCAAGGACATGCTGCGGCGTGGACTGGTCGAGGGAACGGCGGGCAACATCTCGGCCCGGCGCGAGGACGGCAACCTGGTGATCACCCCGTCGTCGGTGGACTACGCCGAGATGACGCTCGAGGATCTGGTGCTGGTCGACCCGGACGGCAAAGTGCTGCACGCCGCCGACGGCCGGCAGCCGTCGACCGAGATGAAGTTGCACCTGGCCTGTTTTCAGGCGTTCGACGACATCGGCAGCGTCATCCACAGTCATCCGGTGTGGGCCACCATGTTCGCGATTTCTCACCAGTCGATTCCCGCGTGCATCGACGAGTTCGCCGTCTACTGCGGCGGTGACATCCGCTGCACCGACTACGCCGCGTCGGGCACACCCGAGGTGGGCAGCAACGCGGTCAAAGCATTGGAAGGCCGGGCCGCCGCGCTGATCGCCAATCACGGCCTGGTGGCGGTCGGGCCCAGGCCGGACAAGGTGCTGCATGTGACTGCCCTGGTCGAGCGGACCGCTCAAATCGTCTGGGGTGCAAGGGCTCTGGGTGGACCAGTGCCGATTCCCGACGAGGTCAACGCCGGCTTTGCCGGCATCTACAGCTATCTGCGCGCCAACCCGATGTGAGCTGTCAACGGTCACGGTGAGACATCGCGCGATACGAAGTCGTCCAGTGGTCAACCGGCAACATCGGTAGGCGTGCGCTCGGCATACTGCTGGACCGCGACGATTTCGACGTAGTCGGCGTCCACGCGTTCGGTGCGGGCAAGGTCGGGTGCGACGCGGGTGCGCTGGCCGACCGACCACGGGCTGGCGTTGCGGCAACCGGCGATATCGATGCGTTGATCGACCTTCGCCCCGACTGCGTGAACTACATGCCTCGCGTCATCGATTACGACCTAGTGGCCAGAATGCTTCGCTCCGGCATCAACGTCGTCACCACCGGCGATTTCCTGACCGGCAGCCATCACCCCAGTGAGCGAGCAGCGCTCGAGGACGCGGCACGACAGGGCTGCGCCACCTTTCTGGGAACGGGATTCGAGCCCGGCTTTATCAACGTCGTCCGAATTGCACCGCGGGGCTCTGCGCGATGCCCAATGTCACACTCGCCGTGATGAACTCGATCACGAGGTGGCCTCCGGCCGGCACCGAGAACGACGCCTCAACGGACTCTTCGCCGGGACTTATGTTGAACGCCAGGGACTGTGCGAAAGGTGTCATGACCATGCCTCCACGTGGTTGAGTTGTTTCGAGACCGTCAATGGGATGCGGAGCCGTTCCCGACTCTTCGGTCCCGGGGCTGGTGTGGCCGATGGCCCGGTATCAGTCTGTCTTGTTGAAGGTGCTTGACGCACTACGCTGCCGACGCTGACTGGATCGGGTGCGGCCCGATCCGCGTTTTCACACGTTCCGGTGCCGTTGGTGCAATCGTTGCCCGCATATTCTCCGTGTGGCAAGATCCGAGCACGTGACGGTTGCGTACGCATTGATGGTCCAGACCATCGACGCCGGTCAGTACATCGGCGCGCTGAACGCCGATGATGTACTCAAGAAGATCGGCGACTACATCGGTATCTCGCTGCTCGTCGTCCTTTTGCTGGGATTGTTCCTCGGCACGTACGTCGGCTACAAAGTCGGAAGGCGCGTCGAAAGTCGGCGACGACACTGACCCGTGGGATCTACCCGACGTGGTGTCTGTAGCAGCGGGGCTTGGAATGCGCCGCAAGCGATCCGGGCCGAGGGGTTACGAGTGACGCCAGTGTGCAACACCAGAAGACGGGTCAGAGCTTACGCCTGGTTTTCCGCGGAAAAGCAAGCCGACACGTCGTCGAATGCGCCTGAAGTTTGTCACGTTGGCCATCGATCGCCCTTTATCGCCTCAGGCCGCGCCGGCGCGCGCGGTCGGCAAAGGCATCGAGTGCGGCGATGACCTCTGGCGAGCGCCAGACGCGGCTGCGCGGACCCGAGCTGGTCTCGATGATGATGCCTGCTTCCGACAGGGGTTCGAGGTATCGGCGC
>DATJOR010000331.1:0-4351 GCA_035506875.1 Mycobacterium sp. | reverse complement strand
GGGGCTTGTTGCAGGATCATGTGCGCGTTGGTGCCGCTGATCCCGAACGAGGACACCGCCGCGGTGCGGGGATGATCGGCGACCGGCCAGGGCACCGGCTCGGTGAGTAACCGGACCGTGCCGGCTGACCAGTCGATGTGCGGGCTGGGGCCATCGACTTTGAGGGTCGAGGGCAAACTCTGGTGGTTGAGGGCCCCGATCATCTTGATGAGTCCGGCGGCACCGGCGGCGGCTTGGGTGTGGCCGATGTTGGATTTGATTGATCCCAGCCACAGTGGGCGCTCTGCGTCGCGCGCGGCGCCGTAGGTGGCGATCAGGGCGCCGGCCTCGATCGGGTCGCCCAGGGTGGTGCCGGTGCCGTGGGCCTCGACAACATCGACTTGATCAAGCCCGATGCCGGCGTTGGCGACGGCTTGGGCGATGACGCGTTGCTGAGCGGGCCCGTTAGGCGCGGTCAAACCATTAGAGGCACCATCTTGGTTGATCGCCGAGCCCGCGACGACCGCCAACACCGGGTGATTGTTGCGCTGGGCGTCGCTGAGCCGTTCCAGGACCAACACCGCGGCCCCCTCGCCCCAGCCGGTGCCATCTGCGTTGGCGGAGAAGGCTTTACAGCGCCCATCTGCTGCCAGCCCGCGTTGCCGAGCGAATTCGGTGAACACAGCTGGTGTGGTCATCACCGTGACACCACCGGCGAGCGCGAGAGTCGACTCGCCGTTACGCAAGGACTGGCACGCCAGATGGGTGGCCACCAGCGATGACGAGCAGGCCGTGTCGAGGGTGAGAGCGGGGCCCTGCAAACCCAACACATACGCGACACGTCCGGAGGCCACACTCGTGGACAGACCGGTGAGGGCGTACCCCTCCACACCATCGGAACCGCCCGCGCCATAGGACTGTGACCACGCTCCGACGAACACCCCGGTCTGGGAACCCGCCAGAGCGGCCGGATCAATTCGGGCGGTTTCCAACGCTTCCCAGCACACCTCCAGCAGCAACCGCTGCTGAGGGTCCATGGTTTGGGCCTCGCGCGCCGAGATCCCGAAAAACTCGTTGTCGAACTCGGCCGCCTCCGCCAGAAACCCCCCGACGCGGGTATAGGTCTTGCCCACCGCGTCAGGATCGGGATCAAACAAGTCCGCCAGATTCCAACCGCGGTCGGCGGGAAACTCCCCGACCGCATCGGTGCCGCTGGCCACCAAATCCCACAACGCCGCCGCCGAATCCACCCCGCCGGGGAACCGACACGCCATCCCCACCACTGCTACCGGCTCGTCTGTCTGCCGCTGCGATCCCACCGGCGGAGCCGCCGAAACCGACCCGCTCAGCAGCTGGCCCAGATGGGTGGCCAACTCGTCCGGGGTGGGGTAGTCGAAGGCCAGAGTGGGTGGCAATGTCAGCTCGGTGACGGTGTTGAGCCGGTCAAGCAACTCGGTGGCTTTCACCGAGTCAAACCCCAGGTCCCCAAACGCGCGCTCCGGGTCGATGTCGTTAGGGCTGGGATGGCCCAACACCATTGCCGCCTGCGAGCAGACCAAACTCACCAGCAGGTCATGGTGCTGCTTGCGGAGCGTGTGCAGGCGTTGAGTCCACCCCGAGTCGGCTCCGGCGCCCGCAGCGGCGTCATCGACCATGCGCTGCCCTGGCTGGCGGAGCAGCCCGTCCAAGCGGGTGAACCCGTCGTGCAGATACAGGTGTACACAGTCCCTTCGTCTGACCTTGCCACTCGTGGTGATCGGAATCGAACCAGGGGCCACCACAACGAGATCCGCCACACTCAGACCGTGCGCCTTCGATATCGCTGTGGCGACTTCACGCCTGACGCGCATCCGCTGCATCGCAGCCTCTTCGGATTCGTCCCGATTCTTGAGTTCGACGATGGCGACCAGCTTTTCGGTGCCCTCATCGGGAACCGCTATCGCCACGCAGCGGCCTCGGGTGATCTCCTGGATCGTCGCCTCGATGTCGTCGGGAGAGTGGTTGCGCCCATACACAATCAAGAGATCCTTGATGCGGCCGATGATGAACAACTCGCCGTCGAAGAAGAAGCCCAAATCTCCGGTTCTTAGCCAAGGCCCTTCGGGTGTGCCGGGCGACGCAGCGAGAAGGGTTGCACCGAACGTGCCTTCAGTGCCTGGCGGTTTCTGCCAATAGCCGCTAGCGATGTTGCCGCCGTGCACCCAGATCTCACCGACCGTTCCCGCCGGGCACTCGGTACTGGTCTGGGGGTCGACGATACGAATCGTCGGCGACTGCGGTACGCCGTAACTGACCAGGGGTGTACCGTCTCCGCTTGCGCACCGCTTCGCGTGGCCGTCGGTCAGCTTCTCGGATTCGAAATGAACGATTTCTGGTGGCTGGCCCGCTTCGCGAGTCGCGATGTACACCGTCGCTTCTGCCATTCCATACGAGGGCCGTAGCACCTCGCCATGAAGGTTGAAGCGGGCGAACCGCTCGGTGAAGCGCTGCAGCGTCGCGGGCTGTACCCGCTCGCTACCGTTGAGGATGCTGAGCACGTTGCCAAGATCAAGCCCGGCCATGTCGTCATCTGATGTCTTTCGTGCCGCCAATTCGAAAGCAAAGTTCGGGCCTCCCGACAACGCGCGAGTGTTGCTTGCCAGCAATTGCATCCACCGGGCCGGCCGCTGCAGGAACGAGACCGGGCTCGTCAGCACTGCGCGATGTCCCGCCAGCACCGGCCAGATAATTCCTAAATACAAACCCATGTCGTGATAGAACGGCAGCCAAGACACCACGGTGGTGTCCGGCGGTGCAAACCCTCCGTGGTCGGCAAATACGTCCGCATTGAGCTGTTCGAAATTAGCCAGGATGTTGTTATGCGAGAGCATGACGCCAGCGGGCGTGCGGGTTGATCCCGAGGTGTATTGCAAATACGCAGTGTCTGCTGAACTATCGTCTTCTGTGGCGGGTCGTTCCTTTGAGTCCAGATCCAGCAAATCAACCTCGATGACCGAGGGAGCGGATTGACCGGGCTTCGACTTGACGTACTCGGCGATATTGCCCGCGGCGGCAGATGTCGTGAGAACGGCAGAGGGCGACGCGTCACGCAGGACCGAACTAACACGCTCGTCGCTGGCGCCACCCAGCGGAAGCGACAGCGGAACCGCGATCAGACCGGCCTGTAACGAGCCTAGAAACGCAAGAACGTAGTCAAGTCCTTGCGGCGCCATTATCACAGCGCGGTCACCAGCTGACCCGCAAGCTTTGAGCTCCCGTGCGACGTTCTGCGTTCGCCGATACAACTGCGACCACGTCAGGCTTTCCGCAACGCCCGCCCAGTCCTGCTCGTAATCAACGTACGTGAAGGCTGTATCACTAGGCTGCAGATTGGCCCGCGCCTGCAGTACAGCGGGAATGGAAGACTCGACCACAGCTTGGCATCTCCTAAGGTGACCCATATTGCGCGTACGTTCAATAATCAGGCCGTTGAAGTCTAGCCGCCTAGCACAACGCGCGCGGCAGGACCCTTAGAGCGACGGCAGTATGTCGATCAGCCAGTTGGCGCCGGTCGCGTTTGCGTCGAGCATGTCGCCGAAGACGGCAGCGAGGTCGAAGCTGGCGGGGACATTAAGCTCGGCGCCGGCAAGGGCCGAGCTGCTGTCGCCGAAGACCGTGGCGGAATCAAAAACACCGGCGACGACTTTGGCAAGGCTTTCGGCGCCGTTGACCAATGCGGAGTCGAGGCTGCCCGACACGGACGCGGAGCTATCGGTGCCGACCGCGGAGGCGTTGTCAAAGAAGCCAAACCCGGCGATGGCGCTGCTGTTGGCGCCATCTGCGCTGGCCGATATGAAGCTGCCGCCCAACCCGGCCGCGGCGTTGCTATCGGGGCCGACGGCGGAGGCGATGTCAAAGTCGCTGTTCACGCCCGCACTGGCGTGGCTACCGACTCCGCTGGCGAATGCGGCGTCCCAGTTGGCGTCGATACCGGTGCTGGCGCTGCTACCGGCGCCGGCGACTGCGAGGTCAAAGTTGCCGTCCACACCGGTGCCGGCGCTGCTACCGGCGCCGAGGGCGAACGCGGTGTCAAAGTTGCCGATCAAACCGGCGCTGGCGCTGCTGCCGGTGCCCTCGGCGACCGCGACGTCAAAGCTGCCGAACCCTCCGGTGTTGGCGCTGCTGCTGGCGCCGTCCCCGTCGGCGAGTGAGAAGTTGAAAAAGCCACCGTTGGCGTTCGCGTTGGCGCCGTTGCCGATGGCGATCGCGATGCTCCCGAATTCCGAGTTAGCAGTGGCGGTGTTGCCCGCTGTGGGGAGCAAATCAATCCCGCTGAAGGAGATCTGCATGTCCAACGGCGATGGGTCGGCGGGAACCGAAAGACCACCCAGCA
>DATJOR010000330.1:0-7756 GCA_035506875.1 Mycobacterium sp. | reverse complement strand
CACCGGAACCGCCTCAGACGCGATCGTCGTGCACTGCCCGACGGACGGGACTGCGGAGAAATACGGCGGGCCGCGCTCGGCGTTCGGCGCGCCGATCGCACGAGCGGTGCACGCGTCCGTACTTGCCGGCGCCCGGTCCTGGATTTCAGGGCCTCCCGGGCGGCGCTCCGACCTGTGAACGCGAAACACTGCCAGGCCACACGACTTATCTACCAAAGGGCATGTAAACGGCCCCCGGAAGCTTCTCCGAGGGCCGTTTCGACTGGTAGCGGGGACAGGATTCGAACCTGCGACCTCTGGGTTATGAGCCCAGCGAGCTACCGAGCTGCTCCACCCCGCGACGGGTAAATACCAGGTTACCGAACTGTCGGCGAGGCCACCAAATCGCCGGCTCAACAGGCTCGACGGGCATAGGTCAGTGTGAGGGCGGATTCAGGCCGTACCGCTGCCTGATGTCGTCCATCCAGTCCGGAGTGCCGTAGGTCAACCCGTATTTGTCGGCCAGCTCGCCGAACCCGGCAGCTTGTGCAGGACCTTGCCCAGCGGATCGTTCGCGTGTTCGACGAGCAGCTCCCCCAGCTCCCGGAAGTAGTTCTCGAACCCGCCTGGCGTGATGATCTCGATGATGCGGCCCGGCTCACTGCCGGCGTTCCACATGGCGTGCATCTGCCCGCGCGGCTTAGTGATGTAGCCACCGGGACCGAGCACGATTTCACTATCGTCCGATCGGAAGCCGATCTCGCCGGCCAGCACGATCGAATGCTCGTCCTCGCAGGTGTTGCCGGTGCGCCGCGGTGAGCAGGCTCGACGATGGACACCTCGCCGCCATTGGTGCGGCTGGACAACTTGAACACCGCCCCAAAACCTGGGAGCGCGACGTACTCCCCTTCCCCGGGCTGCACGACCGTCACCGGAATGTGACTACGTCGACTATCCGTTACCTGGCGTTGTCGTACTTGGTGATCGCGTCGTCGAGCCGTTGCAGTGCGGCGCCGTAGGCGGCGAAGTCGCCGCTCTTCTGCGCATCGCGTGCTGCACCTAGCGCCGCCTGAACCTCCTTGAGCGCGGCGGCCTTGGCCGGAGACAGCGCGACGGCTCCGTTCGGCGACGGCGGAACAGCCGCCGCCGCCGGCGGCGGCCCACCGTCCGACGGGGGCGGAGCGGCGGCCGGCGGGCTGGCGGGCGCGCCACGCTCGGTCGGCGCGACTCCGGTCGCGGTCGCACCGGCGCCGGGCCCGAATAGCCCGGTCAGCGCGTCGCTGACGGTGGGCCCGTACCCGATTTTGTCGTTGTACATCATCGCCACCCGGATCAGCCGGGGATACGACGAGGCGGCATCGCTGGAGCCGGGTGAGGCGTACACCGGCTCGACGTACAGCAGCCCACCCTGGCCGACCGGCAGCGTGAGCAGATTGCCCCACTTGATCCGGTTCTGGTTGTCGCGCCCGATCACGCCGAGGTCCTGCGACACCGCGGTGTCGGTGGTGATCGCATTGTTGGCCAGTTTCGGCCCGTTGACCTGGCCCGGGATGGTCAGCACGGTGATCTTGCCGTACGTCGCCGGATCGGAACTGGCGCTGATGTAGGCGGCCAGGTAGTCACGCTTGAACCTGTTCATCGCGGTGGTCAGTTGGAACGACGCCGAATCATCGTCCTTGGCAATGTTTTTTGCGACGATGTAGTACGGCGGCTGGTAGCTGCTTGCGGTGGGGTTCGGGTCCAGCGGAACGTCCCAGAAATCTGACGTCGAGAAGAACGTCACCGGGTCGTTGACGTGATACTTGGCCAGCAGCATCCGCTGCACCTTGAACAGATCCTCCGGATACCGCAGGTGCGCAGCCAATTCGGGGGTGATATCGCTCTTGGGCTTGACGGTGCCGGGGAAGACTCTCATCCACGCTTTGAGTACCGGGTCACGTTCGTCCTGCTGATAAAGGGTGACCGTCCCGTCGTAGGCGTCGACGGTGGCCTTCACCGAGTTGCGGATATAAGACACCTGCTTGTCGGGGACCAGCCGGTTGAACGCGACTTCGGTGGAGTCGGCGGTGGCCGACGACAACGAGGTGAGCTCGGAATACGGGTAGTTGTCCAGCGTGGTGTAGGCGTCGATGATCCACACCAGTCGTTTGTTGACGATCGCCGGGTATATGCCGCTGTCGGTGGTCAGCCACGGCGCCACCGCCTCAACCCGCTGTGCCGGATCGCGGTTGAACAGGATCCTGCTATTGGATCCAATCACATTGGAGAACAAGAAATTTCGTTCGGCGAACTTCGCAGCGAAGACGCTGCGCGACACCCAGCCACCGATCGGCACCCCACCGCTTCCGGTGTAGGTGTAGTTCTTGGTCTCGGCGTTGGTCTCGTAATCGTATTCCCGGTCGACGCCGTTCTTTCCGACGATCGCATAGTCGGCCGGCGTGCTGGCGATGACCGGTCCGAAGTAAATCCGGGGCTGATCCAGGTGCGCCGGGCCGTCGGAGATGACTCCCCCGTTAGGGCCGACGACGTTGGCCAGGAACTCCGGGTATCCGCCATTCTGGTTGGGGTCGTTGGCAATACCGCGTACGGTGTTGGCCGGCGAGGCGATGAAACCGTTGCCGTGGGTGTAGACGGTGTGGCGGTTGATCCAGTCCCGCTGATTGTCGATCAGCCGGTCCGGGTTGAGCTCACGGGCGGCAACGACGTAGTCACGCAGACGACCGTCGTGGTCGAGATAGCGATCGATGGAAAGCTGGTCGGGGAAAAAGTAGAAGTTCTTGCCCTGCTGGAATTGCGTGAACGCCGGACTGACAATCGTCGGATCGAGTAGCCGAATGTTGGACGTGGTGGCCCGGTCGGACGCCACCTGCTCGGCGGTCGTCCGTCCGTCGCCGCTGTAATCGCGATAGCTGACAACATCATCGGTCAGACCGTAGGCCTGCCGGGTCGCGGTGATACTTCGGCTGATGTACTCGCGTTCCTTCTGCGCCGCGTTGGGCTTGACGCTGATCTGTTCGACGATCAGCGGCCAACCGGCGCCAATGATCAACGACGACAACAGCAGGAGCACCAGGCCGATGGCTGGAATTCGCAAGTCCCGCAACACAATCGCCGAGAACACAGCGGCTGCGCAGATCAACGCGATCGCCAGCAGAATCAGTTTGGCCGGCAGCACCGCGTTGATGTCGGTGTAGCCGGCGCCGGTGAAAGGCTTTCCGGCGCGGGTGTGCGACAGCAGCTCGTAGCGGTCCAGCCAGTAGGCGACCGCCTTGAGCAACACCAGTGTGCCGATCAGGCTGATCAACTGAATGCGCGCCGACCGGCTCAGCGCGCCAGTGCGCCCGGATAGTCGGATGCCGCCGAATATATAGTGCGCCAGCAGATTAGCCACGAAAGCCAAGAACAGCGCCACGAACAAGAAGCTGAGGATGAGCCGGTAGAAAGGCAGCTCGAACGCGTAGAAGCCGAGATCCTTACCGAACTGCGGATCCTTGACGCCGAAGTCTCCGCCATGAAGGAAGAGCTGAACGGTGACCCAGTAGGTCTGCGCGACAATCCCGGCAAGCAGACCGATCGCGACTGGAATTCCGGTTCCGATCATCCGCAGCCTCGACATCACGACGGCGCGATATCGGGCCACCGGATCATTGCCGTTGCTCGGGACGAACACCGGCCGGGTGCGGTAGGCCAGCGCCAGACCGCCGAACACGATGCCGCCGACCAGCAGGCCCACGATGACGAATAGCACCAGCCGGGTCAGCAGCACGGTGGTGAACACCGATCGATAGCCCAACTCACCGAACCAGAGCCAGTCGACGTAGCCGTCGATCAAGCGCGGGCCGACCAGTAGCAGCAAGATCACCGCGAGGGCGATCGTGATGAGAATCCGGCTGCGCCGAGTCAGCTTCGGCATTCTCGCGGCGGGCCGCATACCCACTAGCTACGCTCCCTGCTCGATGTCACGTATCACAACTGTACGCAGCCGTCAGCAGCTCGGCGGCTGGCCGCCAGACGTGACCGCATGCAGCGCATTCACCGCGTCGCCGAGGTTGTCGACCTTGACCAATTGCAATCCGGGCAACTTCCCCGAGGTTGCCTCAACGCAATTTCCGGCCGGAACCAGAAATACCGTCGCTCCGGCGGCGCGGGCAGCGCTCATCTTGTGCAGAATGCCGCCGATCCGGCCCACGCTGCCGTCGACCTTGATCGTGCCGGTCCCCGCGACGAATTTCGTGCCGGCGAGGTTGCCGGTGGTGAGTTTGTCGACGACGGCCAAGCTGAACATCAGACCCGCCGACGGCCCGCCCACATTGGCCAGGTTGAAATCGACCGCGAACGGCGCCCAGGGCGCATCCATAACCGAGACACCGGCGAAGCCGTAATCGCGCCCCGGATGGCTGCCCAAGGTGATCCGAGCGACGCCGGGCGGCGCGTTTTTGCGTCGAAAGTCGATCGCGACCTGCTGGCCGGGTTTGGTGTGCTTCAGGTACGACGTGAACTGATCGACCGTGGCCACAGGCGTGCCGTTCACCGCCTGCACGGCGTCGCCTGCCTGCAGCTTGCCCACCGAGGGCCCGGGATCGGTGACCGCCGCGACGGTGATGGCCTCCGGGTACTTCAGGTATCCCAGCGCCGCGTACTCGGCGCTGTGCTCGGACTCCTTGAAGTCGGCGTCGTTGTCTTTATCGATTTGTTCCCGCGACTTGCCCGGCGGATAGACCAGGTCGCGCGGCATCAGCTGCTCCTCACCGGAGAGCCACAGCGTCATCGCCTCCGCCAAGCTGAGATCGTCACGCTGAGACACCGTCGTCATATCCAGATGACCCGACGTGGGGTGGGTCTTAGTGCCTTTGATGTCGACGACCTGCTTGCCGTCGACCTCACCGAGCGTGTCGAACGTCGGACCCGGGCCAAGTGACACAAAAGGCACCGTCACCACCGCAAGCAGGACACCGAAGACGACGATCGGCACCAGCGCCACGAGCAGCGTCAGAATCCGCCTGTTCACGTCGCTAACACTAGACGGACTCATGGCGCTGCCCGGCTCCTCCTCAGACCGTGCCGGTCTGCTTCGTCGCCGGGCGTTTGAGGGCCGGTTCACTCAGAGCGTGACGGCGGATCGCACGCTGCGCCCCGCCGGTGGGTACCGTTGGGGACATGGCTGACCTGCCTTTCGGGTTCTCGTCGGGAGACGACCCGGACCGCGACAAGCGCCGCGAGAACGACCCCGATTCCGGCTCGGGATCGGCCGACCCGTTCGGCCTGGGCGGGCTCGGCGGCGAGTTCGACATGGCCGACTTGGGCCAGATCTTCACGCGTCTCGGGCAGATGTTCAGCGGCGCCGGCTCCGCCATGGCAGGCGGCCAGGCTTCCGGACCGGTGAACTATGAGCTCGCGCGGCAGCTCGCCTCGAGTTCAATCGGGTTCGTCGCGCCGATCCCAGCCGCCACCAACGACGCGATCCGCGACGCCGTCCACCTCGCCGAGACCTGGCTGGACGGCGTGACCGCGTTGCCGGCGGGCACAAGCCGGACAGTCGCCTGGACCCCCACCGACTGGGTGGACAACACCCTGGAGACCTGGAAACGACTGTGCGATCCGATGGCTCAGCAGATCGCTACGGTGTGGGCCGCATCGCTGCCCGAAGAGGCCAAGAACATGGCCGGTCCGCTGCTGTCGATGATGTCGCAGATGGGTGGTATGGCATTCGGCTCGCAGCTGGGCCAGGCGCTGGGCCGGTTGTCCCAAGAAGTGCTGACCTCGACCGATATCGGCTTACCGTTGGGGCCCAAGGGAATTGCCGCGCTACTGCCGGACGCCATCGAGTCTTTCGCGGCCGGGCTCGAGCAATCCCGCAGCGAGATCGTAACCTTCCTGTCGGCCCGCGAGGCCGCCCATCACCGGCTGTTCAGTCACGTGCCGTGGCTGTCCAGTCAGTTGCTGGGCGCCGTGGAGGCCTACGCCAAAGGCATGAAGATCGACATGCAGGGCATCGAGGAGTTGGCCCGCGACTTCAACCCGGCCTCGCTGAACGATCCCGCCGCCATGGAGCAGCTGCTGACCCAGGGCGTCTTCGAGCCCAAGGCCACACCGGAGCAAACCCAGGCGCTGGAACGGCTCGAGACCCTGCTGGCGCTGATCGAGGGCTGGGTGCAGACAGTGGTCAATGCCGCGCTCGGCGAACGCATCCCGGGCGCGGCGGCCCTCAGCGAGACGCTGCGTCGCCGCCGGGCCACCGGCGGACCGGCCGAGCAGACCTTCGCCACGCTGGTGGGCCTCGAGCTGCGGCCGCGCAAGCTGCGCGAGGCCGCCGTGCTGTGGGAGCGGCTGACCCAGGCCGTCGGCGCCGACGCCCGCGACGCGGTCTGGCAGCACCCCGATCTGCTGCCCGCGATTGAAGACCTCGACGACCCGGCGGCGTTCATCGACCGGATCATCGGCGGCGACACCAGCGGAATCGATGAGGCGATAGCCGAATTCGAGCGCGGCACCGACGACAGCTCTGGCTCTGTGGATAGCTGAGCCGACCGTCGCTCCCCGCCGTGGCACAGTGCCAGCATGGCGCAGCCCACGCCTTCGTTGTATGCGCTGGATCCCGCCCTGCCGGTGCTGCTGCGCCCCGACGGCGCCGTCCAGGTGGGCTGGAGCCCGCGTCGCGCTGTACTGATCCACCCACCGCGTGGGTTGAATCCTACGGGCCTGGCCACCCTGCTGCGGACGATGCATTCACCGGTACCGATGAGCGAGTTGCAGCGTCACGCCGCGGGTGTGACCGCCGGTGAACTTGGCGATCTGGTCGCGCGGCTGGTCGCGGCCGGGGTCGCTACCCGCGGCCGCCGGCAGCGGCCCGCCCGGTCGGCGTCAATCCGCGTGCACGGACGCGGACCACTGTCCGACCTGCTGATCGAGTCGCTGCGGTGTTCGGGTGCGCGGGTCAAGCACAGCAGCCAGCCGCATGCCGCGGTGAGCGCCGCCGAGGCCGACCTGGTGGTGTTGTCCGACAACCTGGTCGTCGACCCCCGAATGCTGCGCGATTTGCACAGTCAAGGCGTCGCGCACCTCGCGGTCCGGGTGCGCGACGGCACCGGCCTGGTCGGCCCGCTGGTCATCCCCGGCACGACCAGCTGCCTAGTCAATCACTAGATGGAAATGCGGCTATCGACCAGTTCGCCGGTTTCCGGCGGTTGTGACGTAATCGCAACGGGAGAATGTTCGAACCTGGCTAGCTCCCCGCCACATGAATGAGCCCACTATGACCACCAGTATCCCTGGTTTCGTCCCCTGACACCTTAGGTGTATGGCTCCTGTAGCAGACTAAAAGTCTGATATGCCTTCACATTTAGTCTTTTAGTATGTAATGTGATGATCCGACTGCATGATCGGTATGTCGCCTCAGGCGCCGCCGTCGTAGCCCGCGGCCCGCCTCCGCCTCGGCCGCGAATCAGACAGTGGAGGACTGCACATGAGTCACAAGTCACGTCGTCGCGGCGTTGCTGCGGGCGTCGGATTGGCCGCCGGCTACGCACTAACCGCAGGGTTCATCTCGGTGGCCGCGGCACCCATCGCTCTGGCCGACGGCACCGCCCTGGCCGCTGCTCGGTCGCCGGAAGTTATCCCTCTGGTCCCTGTTCCGGCACCGCCGCCTATACCTCCGGCAGCTCCGGCGCCGCCGCCCGCAGCTCCCGCACCGCCGCCCGCAGCTCCCGCAGCTCCCGCACCGCCGCCCGCAGCTCCCGCAGCTCCCGCACCGCCGCCCGCAGCTCCCGCACCGCCGCCC
>DATJOR010000329.1:0-47485 GCA_035506875.1 Mycobacterium sp. | reverse complement strand
GATCTCTGGTACCGGGTGAGGGTTCGACTCGACGACGAGGATCCGCGTTCGCGGCCGCGTGCGGCGAATCTCTAGCGCCAGGGTCAGGGCGGCGACTCCCCCTCCCACGATGGCGACATCGTGGTCCGACGGGACGCTGTCGACCAGGCGCGTTTTGATCTTCTGCGTTAAAGCCGCCCGCGCCTCTGGGCTCAGTTGCGACAGCCGCGCGTGCACGTCCACACGTTCCTCCTGAACCTCGGGATAGAACAGTTACTTAATATTTAAGTAGGTTACTCTATTCGTAGTTGCTGGCAAGCGGACAAGTGCAGCGCCAGCCGGCCCGAAGCCCACCCACAGGAAGGCTCGCGACAAGACACCTCTAGTCGTCAGTGGCCCGTCAACCGATGCCCGCTAAGCCATAGGACCTAGCCCATGCCCGCAGCGACTGCTGTTCACTTCTTTCTCGAGCTGGCCGTCGTTCTCATCGCGTGCCGTCTCGTCGGGTTTGCGTCAGAACGCCTCGGACAGTCGCAGGTTGTCGGCGAAATGATCGCCGGCGTACTTCTCGGGCCCTCGCTCTTTGGCCGCTTAACACCCGGCATACAACACGACCTATTTCCGCCGGGGCCCGCAAACACGGTGCTATACACCGCGGCGCAGATCGGCCTGGTGCTGTACATGTTCCTCATCGGGCTCAACTTCGACGTCAACCTCGTCAAGCATCGGGTCGGCACAGCGGCGGCGGTCTCGACGGCCGGCATTGTGGCACCGCTCGCGCTCGGGGCGCTGATCGCGGCACCCCTGTTAGCGGGCGGAGTCTACTTCGACAAAAGTGTCACGCTCTTCATGGCGATGCTGTTCTTGGGCGCGTCGATTGCTACTACTGCGTTTCCTATGCTCGCCCGAATCATCCACGAAAGAGGGCTTTCCGGAACGCCTTTGGGCACGCTCGCATTGGCCTGCGGCGCAACAGACGATGCGCTGTCCTGGTGCATCCTGGCGGCAGTGCTCGCCATCCACCGCGGCAGCGCCACCGTGGCTGTTACGGCGATCGTCGGCGGAATCGTGTACGCGGTGCTACTCCTGACAATCGGACGCAGAGCACTAAGCGCGCTCGGAACAATCTCCGAACGCCGACGCATGGTCACCGCACCAATGCTGAGTACGGTCCTAATCCTGCTCATGACATGTGCCTGGCTCACCGACACGATCGGGATTTACGCCATATTCGGCGCATTTATCCTCGGTGTCGCGATGCCTTCCGGCTTCCTCGCGCAACACCTCAGCAACACTCTGGAGCCACTCGTAACCACGTTCTTGCTGCCCTTGTTCTTCGTCTACTCGGGGCTGAACACGCAAATCGGCCTCGTGAACAGCGCGACGCTATGGGCGGTGACGGTGGGGATACTCGTGATCTCGGTCGCGGGAAAGGGAGTTGCATGCACATTTGCGGCGCGGATCAGAAAGATTCCGTGGCGCGAATCGGTGGCGCTGGGGTCGTTGATGAATGCTCGCGGCCTCATCGAGCTCATTCTTCTCAATATCGGGCTCGAAGCCGGCATCATCACTCCGACGCTTTTCAGCATTCTCGTGTTGGTCGCGATCGTCACCACCCTGACGGCCACACCGGTGTTCGAACTCGTCTATGGACGGCACCGGGCGCTAATGGACGGAAGCCCGACGGCCTCTAACCAGTCGGGGACGGGACATCAGCGGGCCTTGGCCGAATCCGGTGACGTCATCGCCGCGGCGCCCTAAAGCGCACTTGCCAGGTCGAGGCAGCTTTCGAAAGCCGCGACCTCTGGGCGATAGGCCGGCGGGTCACGATCGGCATTTTGCAGATCGGCAACCCCACTGACCGTCCTTGAGGTCAACGTAACCTGCCACTCGGCCGCTGCCTGTGGATCGTTTCCGGCGAATCAGGCAAGCTGGACGTGGATACCATCAGCCGCGGGCAAGGAACAACACATGGCCCCCAACGACAATGGCTGCACGTCGAATGAAGTTTGTGCCGAAACTACGGCAGTGTTGCCTCACGACGACCTCAGTGAACTGGATGAGCTGGCCGCATCCGGGGCCGAAGACGCCGATGAGTCCACTGTCGCGGGACTGCCAAGTGGGGCGGCGCTGTTGATCGTCAAACGCGGGCCCAATGCTGGTGCCCGGTTTCTGCTCAACCGGGACGTCTCATCGGCAGGCCGCCATCCCGACAGTGACATCTTTCTCGATGACATCACCGTCAGCCGCCGCCACGTCGAATTCCGCCATCACGGTGGCGAATTCCTCATCGCCGACGCCGGCAGCCTCAACGGCACCTATGTCAACCGCCAACCCGTCGACACCGCCACGCTGGCCAACCACGACGAAATCCAGATCGGCAAGTTCCGCCTCGTATTCTTGACCTCGCCGTCGACGCGGTAACAGCCCCAGGGCCGGCCTTGCCGCGTTATAGCCTCGCGCGAAGGGGACATGTGAGGCAGCGGATCAAGGGTGACCAGACCTCTGGCGCTCGCAGCAATGCGATATCAGCGCGGCAACGTTTGCGTTTGCCCGCACGGGAGTACGGAAAGGCACCACCACTCCCCGGTGGACAGCCGTCGTCTCATCGCAGGAAGGAGCCCTCCTTGATGTGAGGATTCCAGATTGCACGCACCCCCTTGCTGCTTACTGTCGAGATGCAGGAAAGATTGACAAGACACGCCTGGCTACTTTGACAAGACCTCGGCGTGTCGCGGGGGCCTGCTAATTTTCGCTGCAAAGGTCCAGTTCAGACGCTTCACCGCCGATGGCGCGCCGCTGATTCCGCCGTGCACGACGCGTGCACAGTGGATTGGCGAAGATTTTCGTATAGTGCGCCAGGGCAGCCGGCTGGTCTTCTTCCGGCGGCTTGGCCAGGTGCTTGGTGAAGTTCACGTCGGTGTAGTAGTTCTGCATGCAGTAGCCGCGGAGCTGCGGAAAGTTTCCTCGCTCAAGATCCATCGGCCGGAAGCTAAGGGTCCAGGGCGGAGTAGTCGCTGGTCTCGGCTCGGTTGATCAGGCTTGCTGCCAGGTCCCGGTCGGCGGGTAGGTAGAGCCGGTAAAAGATCGGTGTGTCGCCTGCATGTGGGACCACGTCCTCCATGCGTGTCTGGCTGAACGTCGACGACGTGTAGGGCAGTCCGGTGGCCGCCGACGCCTGCGTGGACGCCACATCACCGTGAAAGTCGGATGCGCACAAGCCGACCAAGCCGATCGGGGCCAGGAACATCGGCGACACCAGATGTTTGCCAAACAAATTGATTGACAGATCGCGTTCGGGTGGGCTGACCATCATTCGCAGCACGATGCCAAGATTGTGCTGTCCGACGTGACGTGACGCTGGATCATGCCTTGGAAGCCGCGCGGGAATTCGCTGTCCCGAATCAGCAGCCACACGTCGCGACCCTGTTGCGGAATCGCGCCGATGCGCGGCAGGGTACCCGCGCCGGAATTGATAGGTTGGCAGCCGGATTCGGGTTGTAGTCGGTGGGCTGGGCCACCGACTACGCGCCTCCTCCGAGCCGGAAGTGTGACATGGGGCGTCGTAGCGCCACTTCACCCGCGCGGCGCGATGTCGGGCCACCGGAATCGCTCGCGGTATGCCGGCCAATCCCACGTCGACAGGAAAGCCCCTCCCGCCTCATAGCCTCTGTCATAGAGCTCTTTGAGACGCTTTCGGGATGCGCTGAAGTCGAGTACGCCTACGTCAGTCGATTCGACCAAGATAGCGCGGCAACGGACCCACGGCTGGTTCAGCTGGGTCTGGTCATGACCCACCAGCATGGTGGTGAGCAGGCTTTCCAGTAGAGACGTCTGTTCGAAAAGACGGAGCGGTCTCAGAGCAGGCATCACCTCGCCGATGCCCTCAGCAATCCTCGGTACCACCGTGATCCCGAACGTGGGCCAGCGTGGCGCTTTGCCGTCAGGCCGGTCAAATGAGTCGATCGGAAAGTTCGACAGCACGCCACCGTCGACCAGGGTGGATGGCTGCCCGGTGGCGCTCGTTAAGGTAACCGGGCGGTAGAAGAACGGAATTGCCATCGAAGCGCGCACCGCGTCCGCAACGAGTTGTTCATCGGGGTCCAGCCCATAGAGCCGCCGGTAGTCCCACGGTAGTCGCACCAGCTGCGCTGCCGTCAAGTCCGCGACAGTGACCACCAGCTTGCAGCGCCGCCCCTCGATCAAGTGGTCTTCATCGAGGCTCAGATCACCGAACGTGGTGACGCCCAGGTTTTTCAGCTCACTGCGAATCCAGTCGTAGGCGAAGTCACCGCGGTACATGCTGGTGTCCCGTAGCAGCCCCCAAGCAGGACCGAGAAAGGGGACGGGTGCGGCGTCACGCCATTTGTCCAGCGGCACCGACAGCGCCAGTTCTTTGACTTCCTGGCTCGTTAGCTGGTCACCCTTGGAGGCGGCAGCGAGGATTGCCGCCACGACCGAGCCACCAGAGACGCCTGATGCCCTCTTGAACGAATATCCAGCGTCCATCAGCGCGACGATTGCACCTACCAAGCCGATGAACTTGACACCCCCACCGGAGAGAACGACGTCCGCATGTTTCGGCTGGTGGTTGCTCTCCTGATCGTCTGCCATAGCTGCCTTTCTGTCGCGAGGCAGCTTAGACGTTGATGACGACGGTGCCGGTCAGCGGGGCTGTGCGACCACCGGGGTCTGCTCAGCGTTGCGGCAACCCATTCGTACAGTAAGGCAAGAATTTTCCGCCGAGCGTCAACCACCGCGCGAGCGCCGGACGGATGCGATGGTGAGCTGCTACCGCGCGACATCCGTAGCATGCATTCGCCAACCCGAATAACCCCAGGCATGGCCCTATTTGGGTGCGCCGAGCGGCCGGTCCTGCCGGATGTGTCACGTATTCAGCTTGCGGCGCCGTCAGCTGTTCGACGACGAGGCGGCCGAGCAGACCGGTGGCTGCGGCGATGACGATGGGCATGGTGGTGCCTTTCGGCGGAGGTTAGTCGTTGTGAATCAACTGGGGACGTGCTGGCAGAGTTGGCGCGTGCGGCCTACTGCGTTGGGGTGGGTCGGGTGCGCAGCCGGATGACGGGGAGTTCACGGTCGGTTTTCTGCTCGTATTTCGCGAAACGGTGTGCCGTGCTGGTGATGTGGCGCCAGGCGTGCTGGCGGGCCGTGCCGTGCAGCTGCTCGGCGCTGACCTCGACGCTGCGGCCGGCGATCTGGATCTGCACGGTGTCGGGGTGGGCGGCGAGGTTGTAGTACCAGGCGGGGTTCTTTGCCGCCCCGTTCGCGGACGCGACGATCAGCCAGCTGTCGGCACCGTCGGGGAAGTAGGCGACCGGGGTGTGGCGGGGGGTGCCGCTCTTGGCGCCGACGGTGCTCAGGACCAGTGCCTGCATGCCCATCACCTTCTCGGCATTGCCGCGGATCCGGTTCATGTTCCGGCGGTTCATCCAGGCCATCAGCTTCCCGCCGGGCTGGCGGGTACCACGGGTGCCGTCGGGGGTGTCAAAGCTCATCAGATCTCTCTCCTTCTCCTCGATTGGTGGACGGTCAGCGACGGCGGAGCGGGTACCGCTGGCCAATTCGCCCGGGCCTGTGCTCCGGGCCCGCGGTCTGATCAGGGTTGTAGCGGGCCGCGGAGTCGGGTGGTCTCGTGGCGGTGTTGGCGTACTCCGATGAGCCGGTAGGCGAGTCGGACGGGTGCGGGTATGGCGGCGAGGAAGTCGGTTCGTTCCCGGGGGGTGGCGTCTTCGAGGAGGTAGCCCAGCACGATAAGTCGGCGTGTCAGGGGTATCGACACCAGTCCCCGTTGGCCCACCTCGTTGTATTCGGCGGCGGTGATCACGCGTTCGACGATCGGCAGGATCTCCGCTTCTTCCTCGTCGAAGTGCTCGTCGAGCCCGTTCGAGATCTCCTGCAGCAGTGTGGTCAGTGGTGTGCAGGTGTGCGCGGTGGGCGCGTCCTGCCACGCGGACAGCGCGGTCGCGGCGTGCTCGAGCAGCACCGCGAGGCCGTGATGCTGGCTGTCCATGCGGGCGAGCAGATCGGTGTGGAACCGAGTCCGAGCCGACAGTCTCGGCCACAGCAGTTCGTCCTCGCCCAGGTGGTGGTGATGGAGCATGTCGAGAACTTCGCGGGCATGCCTAGCGACGGTGCGGGCCCGGGCCACGTCGCCGGCAGGTACCGCAGCGACGAGTTGGGGCAGCAGTGCGCATTCGCGGCGGAACATGCGGTGCACGATCACCATGTCGCTGGTGTCGCACAACTTGGGCGCGGCACTGGGGGCGTTCATGTCGGCCCAGGCCGCCGCGTCGATGGGCTGCTCGGGGTCCCTCCGGCGGAGCTTGGCGAGGATGCGTTCGCGGGACAGTTCGGTGTTCTCGTGCTCGCGGGCGTGGGCCTGCACGTTGCGCACCAGCTCCTCGTCAGTCTCCCCGATGATGACGGCGCCAGACGCACCGCAGGTCAGGCTGATAATCATGGCGATACTCCTTTAGTGGGTGTTGCGGGTCTGCGCGCGGTGCCGGGCCCGTGCTGCGCCGGACCCGTCATGCCTCTGGTGGTGGCGGCGGGCCGTGCGGCGACGGGTCCGGCTCGTCGTGGCACCGTGGATGTGGCACCCGCCTGTCGAGATACTGTCAGAATCACTGACCAAAGTAGTCAATTAAACTGACTAATGTCAAGAGGGTTTAAAGCCTGCGTACGCCCGCCGGCCCAGCTTGGGCGCCTGGCAAACAGGTTCAAGGGCCAGCGGCTCGGCGCGGCTAGGGTTGGTGCGCGTAGGGGTCGGTGATCTCGCGGAGTTGATCCAAAATCTGGTGCAACAGCGTGAAGTTGCGGGTGCCCAGGAAGGCCCTCCACTCCGCCAGGATCTCGGTGGATGTCGCCATCGCGACCTCGGCCGCCCGCCGGCCACGTTCCTCGATCACGATCAACCGGGCGCGCCCATCGGTCGGGTCGAGGACCCGGCGGACATAGCCCAAGCGCTCCAGTTGATCGACCAGCACGCCGGCGCTCTGTTTACTCATTTGCGCCTGATCAGCGAGCTCCGTGAGACGTGAACCATTCGGGGCGATGCGTTGAAAGACCCGGGCCTGCGCCAGGGTCCAGTCATCGAACCCGGCATCCTGGACGGCCCGAAAGATGCGGTCCTCCATGTAGCGATACGGGATGAACAATGCCACCCCTAGATCAACCGGCTGCTCGTCGTCCATACCGTTCTCGGCTCCATCGCCCATCTGCTGTGATGAGGTACACACCTTACGTCAGCACTGCCGAGTCAGATCGCTGCCGACACGGCTGCAACGCCGCGCGCGCATTGCTGCGCCCGCTGGGTTCCACAGGTGTCATCCATGCGCTTCGGCGACTGGCACATGGTGCTACCGGTCCTACTCTATGACTAGAATAGTCATATTGGCTGACTAAATCCTCTCCGGCACACGGTTCCGAGAGGATCGAGACCACCGTCATCTGATCGAAGTGGTTCTCCATGTTGAGGCGGGCGCCTCGCCCAGGCGGATCGAAATAAATTATGCGGCGCTGGATGGACACGCCGATGAACCAGCTTTGGTTCTTCGAGGCACCGGCCGAGTAAAAGGTTGTAGTCCGATCCGACTGCCGCCAGAATGATGAAGGTGTTCGGCAGGTTTAGCCAGCTCATAGGGATATCCGGGAAGAGAACACCGAATATGTATGCTGACGAGTGCTCGGCCGCCCTGGCGGGCGAAAGCGAAATGCTGCGAAAAGTGGCGCATTCCACCATCGCATTCATTAGCCTTACCGAGGGCCGGGTTATGGCCGAGCAAATCGAGCGTGCCTTTTCATCAAAGGGATGCGGTGCCGTCCTCATCAAATTGGACCGGCGTCATAGTGCTTTGTATGAAAGGTTCTACCGCCTACAGTGGCAACTTGGCACTCGTGCTTTTGATACGGATGTGGAAGAGAAGGCTGCGGCAATCGAGTTCGCAGCCCTGGATTTACCCGTCCAGCATCTGTTGTGTCGCTGCGGCCTTGGCGTAGCTCGCGCCAGGAAAGGGCGCGCGGATGCCATGCCAGAGTCACTGTTGGATGTGGAAAAGTTCCTCCGAACCGATCCGACTTCTCTGACTAACGCCATCGGCCGCCCCTTAGCGCTCAATAGAAAAGAATTCCATCCAAGCGTCGAGTGGCTACTCCAACAAGAGCAGGCGGGGAGTCTTCGGCAGAATAACAATTCTTCCTACGAAGTCGTTGCATATACTGCTGACAGACCGGGTTCTGAGATTATAGGACCGTCACAAGCAGATGAAGCTCGGCTATTGGCCCTCTATCAGGAATGGAAGTCGGCAACGCCTGAGGAGCAGCGTGGCGACGGTAACAAACACAATGGCGACGTTTACTACGGTGCATTTAGAGGTCGCATACACATGGATGCCGGCAGCACAATGACAGTCCTTCTAGGGCCTGGGGAGGTTCGCGATTGTCGCGGCTTCCCTGTTGCCGTCGGTACGAAGTCACGAGAGCTTGGTGGGACGTTGATGGTGGCTCCTCCGAGTGAGAAAACCTTCACTTCGCTTCCGTATCGTCTCCCTTGCGGTTCTCCATATGTGGTGGTTTTTTTTGAGGACCATAAAGGTGGCCAAAGTGCAACGCGTGTGGGAGAGGGAATCGCAATCAATGCGAACGCCCTTGGGTGGACTGGCACGCGACATGGCGTTCGCCGCATCGAGGACACTGGCTTCAGCCGTGGTCAAGCTGTGGTGCATCTACGCCTGACCGAGGCTGATTTGGCGTGACCACAACTATGGCATCACTTACGACTCCCCGCCCTAAGTGCACCTGCTTCTACTAATTCAAAAGATCAATTTGAGCCGTGCCGTTTCAGCCGTCGTATCGACCGGGACCACGGGGACCGATACCTGCGGGTTTGGCATCGACGCACTTAGCGTCTTTGACAAAATGCGCCGAGTAAATCTGTTGACGAACACTTGCTAACTTCGGCGATTGAAGAATTTCGCTTAGTGTTTGATGCCGTAAAGACCCCACAGGCCAAGCGCGCGACATAGTACACGGCCAAACGATCCCTTCCGGCGAGACACATAGCCGGCCATTCCAGCAGTAACCGCACAGCTCCGAAATCGGGTCCTCGATCTCAAACGGGACTAGCGCAGAGGCGCGCCCGAACGCTCTAGCCCGGTCCACGCGCACGCGCGTGACGCCAAGGCCAAGCAAAAAATCTCTCGTAGTTTCAATATGGGCCTGGTTCAATTCCATCGAGATAATCGAAACGCGCAGATTCAAGCCCGCCTCGACCAGGTGCCGAATTGTGCGGACTGTCATGGCATGGCTATTCTTCCGCTGGGTAATCTGGTCGTGGATCGTCGGTACATCACAGTAGAACGAGGTGGCGATGTCGACCCGATGTTCGATGAAACATGCAAGTAAATCGGCCGGAATACTTAGTGCGTTTGTATACACTTCAACCCCGCAACCCACGGACCGCGTATGGGCTATCAGGCGATTGAGGTCCCGGAACAATGTCGGCTCACCGCCGATGAATTGAATATCACGACAACCAAGGCTAGCGGCGGAATCAATTATGCCTATATATTCTTCGGTTGTTAGGGCATCAGGTGTGAGCTTTCCTGGGCCTGATTCAGCGTAGCAATGCACGCAAGTCAAATTGCACTGTGACGTCAACTCTAGCCACAGGAGCTGAAGCTCCCCAGCGTTTAGCGGGCTGTCTACATCCATCCTGCTCAACTGCCGCTCCCTCCCATGAAGGGGGGATCACTTAGTCACTTAAGTCGTGACATGTTGCGAAAGACGCTGATGTGTGGCTGGGGCGCAGCCTGCCTCTTGGCACCACGCTGCGACCTGGCATGTCATAACCGGCGTAGGGCTGGTTTTTGTGATTACTGGTTCCCATCGCCACGTCGTTTCGATGCTGTGCGCGGGAATAGCTGCCTGGTCGGTGACCTCGCAGTACAGAGTACGCGCCTCCATGTCAAAGTTTTCGAGCAGCGTCTCGCCCTCGGAAAGCCCTAACTGATCGCGAATGAGGCGAACACCGAATCTGTCTACCTTGTCGTGGGCCTGCAGGATTTCGGCTAGTCCTGCCAATACCACTTCGTCCGCTGGCGATACCGGCATAGCCGAACCTAAGTCGGCTGGCGCGGCGAACTCCATACCAACCAGGCCGAGTCTGTTGTTGTTAGCAGTGTCGAAACGCATTGTGGTGGCCGATAGCTGAGCGCGAGCGAAAGCACTTCGCGGGAGAGGGCTAGTGCGAATCTGACGGTGCTCTGTGAATATGCGCTCGACGAACACCTCGCCTGGTGCAGGTTCGAAGTGCTTGTGCAACAACCAAACAGCAAATCGCGGCCACGCACCAGTGGAAAGTAGATACTCTCCCAGAGCGTCGAGACAGTCGCGATCGTCGTCGGCGAGGACGCCAACATCGGTCGCGTCCATGTCCAGTAAACCCGCATAATCTTCCACGTCATGATCCCGCACCATCAACACGGCAACCTCCCTGTCCGAAACCACGGGTTACAGCTGAATGGACCTTCCGGCTGTCGGGCAATCCTTCCGGCTGCCAGCCTATACCGACGACCGGTAGCCAATTTGGAAGTTTCGCCAAACCGCTCTAGATATTAGATAGTGGTGTTGCGGGCTCGTTTCTTGAAACGTCATGACGCATCGCAGCATTCTTAGGGCGGGTCGAGCACCGCAGCCGCCGCAGATCTGCTCGTCCCGCCACGAAGCTGAATAGTCGCCATCTCCGCGCGCCTCTTTTCGTGGCAGGTCGCTAAAGTCAATGACCGCCAATGCGGTCGGGTGGCCGGTGCCAATACCGCGCAGTCCCTGCCGTTGGCGGCGACATTCAAGTGGTATGTCGCCGCATGTTCTAGGCGCCGGATGCGACCTCGTCCTCGTCGTAAAGTTGTCGCGGTCGCTGTGCTGGGCAGCGCGGCGGAGTCTGGTCGACGAAGTGGCCCCACGTGGCGCGGGCGGCGACGAACGCCGCGTCAGCGTCATCGACGTTTTGGAACGTCTGGGTTTGGGTCATGGCCACCAGTGCGTCAGCCAGACAGCGTGCTGACGTTGTGGCGTTTCGCGGTCTGCACGATCTCGACGAACGCCTGGTTGAGGGTGCAGCCCCGCAGCGCGATAAGCACGCCTTCAGCTGTGTCGAGGATCCGCGCGCCGGCGCGGCGCGGATCGGGCAATCGGTCCGAGATGTTCATACGCAGTCACCACCTACGCACCATCTACCAGCGAATGCACGCTAGATAACTTATGGTGTGGAACAGAAATTTCTTCCCGATAGGTGCTCGGTCAGTCGATGTCGCCGTCACGTTGGTCGTCGGGTAACTGCACCGTGATGGCTTGGTCGATCACGTCCACGGTGTTGGCGTCTGTCTGTAATCGGTCCTCGACGTGCTCGGGGTCTAGCCCCGTGTCTTCGGCGCCGAGGGCGGCGGGTTGTTGTTGCTCTACCGCGTCGGCGACGGGTACCTCGTCGGCCAGCGGGTTGTCCTCGGGGTTGATCGTCATCGGCTTCCCGTCCTCCTTCTGGCAGTCGGCTCCGTGGATTGCAGTCGTGCGTTCTCGGACTTGAGCTGGTTGTTGTCGGACTCGAGTTTGGTATTGCGGTGTTCGAGGTTCAAGATTTGAGGGATTCCGGCGATGTTGACCCCGGCACCGACGAGCTCGCTGATGCGGGCCAGGCGATCCAGATCGTCGTCGCTGTAGCGGCGGGTGCCGCCGTCGGTGCGCGCCGGCGTGAGCAATCCACGCCGCTCGTAGAGCCGCAAGGTCTGCGGATCGAAGCCGCTCAACTCCGAGGCCACCGAGATGCCGTACACACCGCGCGCAGCCCGCGACACCGGATCGTCAGGCACCATGACATCACCTGGCCGGTGCCGCTGTTGTCGTTCATCATCCTGGTCGCAGTGGGCGCCGACTACAACATGCTCCTGATCTCGCGACTTCGCGAAGAGTCGGCCAACAATATCCGGGTAGGAGTGCTACGGACCGTTGCCAGCACCGGCTCGGTCATCACCTCGGCCGGTTTGATCTTTGCGGCGAGCATGTTCGGTTTGATGGTCGGTTCCATCGCAACGATGGTGCAGATGGGTTTCATTATCGGATGCGGACTGCTACTGGACACGTTCGTCGTCCGGACGTTGATGGTGCCCGCCATCGCTACGTTGCTACGAGAGGCGAGTTGGTGGCCTGGCTACGGCCCTCAAGCAGCACCGTGCAGGGCTCAACGCCAATTCAAGCCCGGCTAGATCCGACCATCCTCCGAGATGGCCTTTGACATCGGACACGTCTGTCTACGTTGAGGATTGGCTGACTTCCGCGGTGTGCAGATGCACTGTCAAAAAGCGGCGGCAGCGGCTTCGGCCACAGTCTGGCCCTGTTTGCCGCTCCCGCCGCTGACGCCGACGGCACCTACTATCTGGCCGGCCCGCTGTAGTGGAATTCCTCCCGCAAAAATCATGACCCGGCCTCCGTTGGAGGCGTGGATTCCATAGAACTGACCGCCCGGACTGGCGTCGGCCGCCAGCTCCTCGGTCGCAATGTCGAATGCACGCGCAGTGAACGCCTTGTTTATGGAGATGTCGACACTACCGATCCAGGCGCCGTCCATCCGAATGTGCGTCACCAGGTTGCCGCCGACGTCGACGACCGCGATATTCGACGGGGAAAAGATCTCGTCGGCTTTGGCCCTGCCCGCAGCAACCACGCGCTGTGCGTCGTCGAGAGAAACCGACATTTCGTTGAGTGTCATTTCGCACCCGATCCGTCAATCAACTTGCCCTGAAACGTGTTCAACATCGGAATTCGTCCTTTCACACCGGCGCGAGGTGCGGCTTGAGCACCACCTTGGTCCAACCGTCGTCGCGGGCATCGAAATGCTCGTACGCGCTCGGGGCCTCAGACAACGGCAGCTCGTGAGAGATGATCCACGACGGGTTGGCCTTACCTTCGTGGATCAGATCCCGCAGCTCACGGTTGTAGTGCTTGACGTTGGCCTGACCAGTTCCCATCCGTTGACCTTTAAGCCAGAATTCGCCCATTTCGAAAGTGATCCTGCCCTTTTTTCGTTCTTCGTCCGGCGCGCCGGGATCCTGCGGCAGATACAAGCCCACCACGCCGATTCCGCCGGTAAACTTCACCGCCCGCACGAGATCGTTGAGCACCATCGAGGGATCCTCATGGCCCTGGGGGTCATGTGCCTGATAACCGATGCAGTCGCACCCGCAATCGGCGCCAGCGCCGTTGGTTTGCTCCAGGACCTGCTCGACGGCAGATCCCTTCGAATCGTCGATCGCGATGACGCCGATTTGTTCGGCGAGCTTGAGCCGGTCGGGGTGACGATCGACGATCATCACCCTGGCCGCGCCTTTGATCATCGCCGAATGGGCAGCCATCAAACCGACCGGGCCGGCGCCATACACCACGATCTCATCGCCGGGCTGCAGTCCGGCGAGTTCGGTGCAGTGCCAGCCAGTAGGGAAGATGTCCGACAACATGACGTAGTCGTTTTCCTTCTCCTGCGCGTCGTCGGGCAGCTTCAAGCAGTTCGAGTCGCCGAACGGCACCCGCAGGTACTCGGCTTGCCCGCCGTTGTACGGGCCCATACCCGCGAACCCGTAAGCTGCCCCAACCATCTCCTTGTCGGGGTTGGTGGTCAGGCAGAAAGCCGTCAGTCCTTTCTCGCAATTGCGACAGAAGCCGCAGCTGATATTGAACGGCAGGCAGACCCGGTCACCTACCTTCACGGAGGCCACGGCGGCTCCGGTGTCCACGACCTCGCCGAGGTTCTCGTGGCCGAGGACCCTGCCAGTGTCCATCGCGGTCCGGCCCTCGTACATGTGCAGGTCGGACCCGCAAATGTTCGTGGTGGTGATCCCGACGAGCACATCGGTGGGCTCGACGATCACCGGGTCTGGAACATCCTCGACGCGGACCTGCCTGGGCCCTTCGTAAACAACAGCTTTCATGACCTCTCCAATCGAAAAACCGAACCGCCCCGGCTATCCCGAGCTATCCCGAGAGGCCGACGCCGCATTGTCGACCGAATGCGCAGACGATGCCGCAACATCCAGTGGCTAGGCTCCCAGAGCGTGGTTTTGACATCTTCGTCCTGCCAGGTCGAGTTCGCGGTGCCTCTTTAGGTCCCGCGATACGCCGGAGACTGCAAGTCGTCCCTGACCGGCGTAACGTTGATTGGCAGTACCTGGGGTTTCCGCGGGTCAGCTGTCATCAACCACCCGTGGTATCGAACGGGGGACTTGAGACGAAGTCATCTGGCGTGGACAACGCCAGCTCGGCAGGGATAGGCAGCGCCGGCAAGGTCCAGCTGTCTAATATGTATGCCCTTCTGGTCATCTCATCGCTGATGTTCGATGGCCGCGGCCCGAACGACATTCTCGAGCTGGCTGCCGACTCGGTATCCTCGCTGACCCAATCCACCACCGACGGCGCCTACCGGATTATCGCCGGCTCGCTGGCGGACAGCCGCGATCCTAGACGGCCGTTGGAGAACGAGCTCGACACAACCGTCGCGGAAAACGTCGGTGTCGATCGGGAAATTTGCTTGGCCGACGGAATTTGGCGCTACGCGCTTACTCTGCGCGCATTGGCGGGCATTGCCGGGGTGCTGGTGGTGCGGGCCACGACTGCGCTGTCACCCGACGAGCTCTTTTTGCTCAAGGCTCTCGCGCAGCAGACCGCTGCCGCGATGACCGCTGCCGCTCTCATCGAACGAGAGCGTGATCAGCAGCTCCGACTCCGGCACGTGATCGGGGAACGTGACGAAACGATCGAACACCTGGCGCGGGTGGTGAGCGACCTTGAGCGACACGAGCGGATCCACGAGGCGCTGATCGCCCTGTCGGCCGCTGGAGCCGGTGAAGCGGGGATCGCCGATAAGCTGCATGAACTCACCTCGCTGACCGTCGGCATCGAGGACCCGTTCGGCAACCTGATGGCGTGGGCCGGTGCTCCGGAGCCGAGGGACTACCGCTGTATTGGCGGCGTGAACCGTGAAGAGGTGATTCGAAGCGCCGCGGCCAGCGCACAACCGGCGCGCGAGGGAGACCGGCTATTCAGCGTGGTTCGATCACACGGCGACGTGCTTGGGGTGCTGCTGCTGTGCGACCCAGACGGGCGCACCGGAACCCTGGACAACTTCACACTCGATTACGGAGCCACCGTGCTCGCGCTCGAGCTGTCCCACCGCAGGGAGTTAGCACAGGCCGAGCTCCGCCGCCGCCGTGACCTAATCGAAGATTTGCTGGACGGTGCCGATGACGAGAGCGCTTACGCTCGTGGCGAGGCATTAGAACATAACTTGCGGTCTGCTCACTGTGTCGCTGTACTGCGTTGGGAGAACATCGATTCCGGTCTTGTTGCCAAGGCGGTGGCGCACTGGTGCAAACGCATGGGACAGGCTTGCCTGGTCACTCGCCGACACGCGACGACGATCCTGGTCAGTTCCGGAGACCTGGACCACATCGACCTGTATCGCGCGATCTCGGCCGACGTGCGTTCCAACCGCGGTTCGATCGGGATCGGCTCGCTGGTTGACGCTCCCAGCGCGCTTCCACAATCCTTCTCAGAGGCGCAGCGCGCATTCAAGATCAAGCAAGCATCCCCCGCACCGTATGGCAGCCGACGGTTCAAGGACCTTGGCGTGTACCGCATCCTCGATCCGGGCGATCGGCGGCCCGAGGTCCGCGGCTTCGTGCAGGAATGGCTGGGGGGGTTACTCGACTACGATCGCACCAAACATGCCGAGTTGGTCAAGACCCTCGCGCACTACCTCGATTGCGGCGGAAACTACGATCTGACGGCACAAGCGCTGCAAATTCATCGCAGTACGCTGCGATATCGGTTGGCGCGAATCCGCGACATCACCGGCCGTGATCTGCAGAATGTGGACACTCGCCTCAACCTCCACTTGGCGACCCGGGTGCTCGACGTCCTCGCTGGAACTGATTCGACCAAAGACGGCCACGGGCAGGACTGAGCTAATACTGAAATCCCAAGGCACTACTGGATTTAACGATGCCGGGAACATGCTGATCAAGATCCATTCGTACGGACTGCTGTCTAATAGACGAGTCGAGAACCCTGTTACCTGACATCTGATCAATTCGTCGCCGATCACTCAGTTCAAAGCGAAACTCCCATTGGCGCAGGGGCCTCGCCCGCCTTCCCCTATCGCCGTGCCAGGGAGCATGCACGTGCGACTAGACCCCGACTGGCTGCGGCGCTTGGCCCCGAAAGAGCTACATTCGTCGCGCAGTTGTGCACTCCCAGGCCGAAGTGCGGCGCGTAATGCCGCCAACAGAATTAGGTCAATCCGCCGGAGCGGGGCATTCCCCGTTCAGCCGGGACCTTCGAAAAGGCGGTTGAAGAATGCACCCAGCTCGGTCTATGCCGTTACGCTCCGGCGAGAAGATCGCTGCCCTCGGCCAGCGGACCTGGCATTTTGCCGAAAGCCCGGCGAGGTGGCACAACGCCACTCCGGAACGGATCGCTCTGACTGCTCAAGCTCCCCCATCATGCGATGGTGGCGTTCCGGCAAACAATGCTAGCGAGATGGCATGAGCGTCGCGCAGATGCAAAATGCCCCCTATCCCGCGCGGCCTGTCGACCCTGAGGCGCATATCGGTCGCCACTTCAACAGCTTCCGCGATTACGTCGAAGCGCTCAAGGACATCGGCGAAATCCAAGAGATCGACCAAGCCGTCGACTGGAACCTGGAGATGGGCGCAATCATTCGTCACTCCACCGAGACGAAGGCTGCCGCTCCGTTGTTCAACAACGTAATCGGAGCCGACCCGGGTTTGCGTGCGATGGGCGCGCCCGCGGCGACGAGCCGCCAACCCGGCCTCTACTTGGCACGTTTGGCCATGATGATGGGCCACGACCCACACGCTACCGGTCTCGAACTCGTCGAAGCCTACGTTGAGGCGAAGTCACGCCCGGTACTGGCGCCGATTCTGGTACCCAGGGACGAAGCGCCATGCAAGCAGAACGTAATGCTCGGCGAAGATGTTGACCTCACCCGGTTTCCGGTGCCCTATATTCACGATGGCGACGGCGGCCGCTACATCCAGACGGCCGGCGTTAATATCGTGCGCTCACCGGACGGCACGTGGACAAACTGGTCAGTGAACCGCTCCATGCTGGTGGATAACAATCACCTCACCGGCCTTGTAATACCCGAGCAACACATCGGCATCGTGCACGGCATGTGGAAGCAAGAGGGTAAGCCGACACCATGGGCCCTGGCGCTGGGCGCGCCTCCGGCGGCGATGCTCGCTGCCGGCGCACCGATGCCCGCCTATGTCAACGAGCACGACTTCGTCAGCCAACTCACCGGCGCACCAGTCGAACTCGTCAAATGCGAAACGGTCGACATCGAGGTGCCGGCCACGGCCGAGATCGTATTAGAGGGCTTCATATCCGATACAGAGACCGCGATGGAAGGCCCACTCGGTGAATACGGCGGGTACACGATGGGCGAGCCGGAGCCGTGGCCGCTGTTCACGGTGACCGCCGTGACCTATCGCAACCGCGCGATACTCCCGGTGATCGCCCCGGGTCGGCCTGTGGAGGACGTGCACACGATATGGGGTTTGGGAATCTCGGCCGAGACCCTGGATTTGTGTCGCAAGGCCGGCTTGCCTGTCACCGCGTGCTGGATTCCGCTGGACTCAGCGACGCATTGGATGGTGGTCACTGTCCCGGACAGCTGGCACGACGATACCGGCCTTTCGGTCGACGATTTTTTGCACCGCATCGGACAGACGATCTTCGCGTCGCACACGGGTTGGCAGTTCCCCAAGATCCTGGTCATGGGTGACGATATCGACCCGACCGACCTTGCCCAGGTGGTGTGGGCGTATGCGACCCGGTGCCACCCAGGATCGGGCGAAATCTTGTTCACGAAGACCAAACTCGGCTTCTGGGTCGCCTACCTCGACTCATCGGAGAAATACACCGGCCGAGGCGGGCAGGCACTCTACAACTGCCTGATGCACCCCCAGTCGTTTGGACGGCCCCTGCCCGAGGTTGCCTCGTTCACCACGGCTTACCCCAAGGCGTTGCAACAAAAGGTCCTCGCAAACTGGCAAAAATACGGCTACCCGCCGGAGTAACCACGTCGCTCGCCCAATCCGTGATTGGCGGCGGACGTGCTCAGATTATTCGCGTTTCCGTCGGTGAGGAGTCAAAGATGCTGGAAGAGATGGACTTAACGGAGCTTGGTGTGGCACACAGTGCTCACGAGGATCGCACGGCCGGCAGGGAGATGAACCGCGTCATCGTGGGAATTTCGGGTGCCACTGGCATTATCTACGGTGTCCGCCTTTTGGAAGAATTGCATGCCGCTGGAGTTGAGACCCACCTGGTCATCAGCCGAGCCGGTGAAATGACCAGGTCATACGAAACCGCCTGCTCGGCGCGAGAACTGCGGGCGAAAGCCGACGTAAGCTACCCCATCGGTGATGTAGGCGCGGCCATTGCCAGCGGGTCGTTCCGGACGCGCGGGATGATCATCGCGCCATGCTCGATGCGGACACTGGCCGAAATCGCCACTGGCGTGACCACCACCCTGTTAACGCGAGCCGCCGACGTTTGTCTCAAAGAGCGCCGTCGCACCGTTCTACTCGTGCGTGAAACTCCGCTCACAACGGTTCATCTGCGGAACATGCTCGCGGCAACTGAGGCGGGAGCCATCGTTTTTCCGCCGGTACCGGCATTTTACGACCGGCCGGCGACCGTCGACGACATCGTCAACCACACCATCGGGCGGGTGCTGGACTTGTTCGACGTGGATTCCGGCCTTGTCCATCGCTGGGGCCAACCGACTCATCACGAGCTGGCCCTCCGAAACGGCAAGCGCGTCTAGGTCACCGAGCCGAACGACACCGGCAGCTGCGTCCTTTTCAACTTTCAACGAGGTTTGGTAACGCTTGAGGCGCGCGGCAGGCCACATTGGAGCCACGACTGGCACCGTTTTCGTGTCGCAAGCCAAGTCGGTACCACGCTGCGTGGACCCAATGCTCTGCACGTCACCTTCACGTCGCCGTGACCAACCCGGCATAGGTGAAAAGTCGTGTGCCGAGCCGCCCTCGGCCTTGGTACTGACGGGACGAATGCGCACCGCGAAATAGTATGACCGGGTCCAAGATTCGCGCATACCGGATTACCACACTTAGAAGACGTCGGCTGCCATGGAGGGCGCATGGCGAACTCGGTGTTGAAGGTGCGATCAAGTCCCTCGCGTCGGGAACGCGGGGCCAGTTGCACGAGCTGAGAAGCCGCCCGCAAGTGCTGGAGGAGACCATGGACTCACATTCGGTCAAAGTCGAACACCGTTCACCCATTGCCACCGTGAACCCGGCCAACGGAGACTTGCTGCGCGAGTTCAACCCGATGAGTGACGAACAGGTCGATCACGCGGTCTACGACGCCCACCAGGCCTTCCTGTCCTGGCGCGAGCGTCCCGTCAGCGAACGGGCGGCCGCGCTCGCCCGCGCCGCCGACCTGATGCTGGAACGTATCGACGAGCTCGGCGCCCTGGTGACATTGGAAATGGGCAAGCTTCGTCACGAAGCGCACGGCGAGGTGAATCTGAGCGCTGAGATCCTTCGCTACTACGCAGAAAACGCCGCGAAGCTACTTGCGCCCGAACCGCTCAACGCGGACGCGGGCAGCGCGGAGATACGCTACGAGCCACTGGGCGTACTGCTCGGCGTCATGCCGTGGAATTTCCCGATATACCAGGCTGCCCGCTTCGCGGCGCCCAACATCGCCGCCGGCAACACCATCGTGCTGAAACACGCGAGCCAGTGCCCGCAATGCTCGATCGCCATCGAGAAACTGCTGACCGATGCGGGCCTGCCGCGCGGCGTTTACGTGAACCTGCTCGTGCCCGGTCGTACGGTGGGAAGGGTCATCTCGAATACCCTGGTGCGCGGAGTCTCGCTGACCGGGAGCGACGCCGCCGGCCAGTCGGTCGCCGAGAGTGCGGGACACGAGGTGAAGAAGAGCGTGCTCGAACTCGGCGGCAGCGATCCGTTCATCGTGCTCGACGATGTGGACTTCGAGCGCACGCTGGACTTCGCGGTGACCGCCCGCGTCGCGAACTGCGGCCAGAGTTGCGTCGCCGCGAAGCGATTCATCGTCCTCGGCGATCTCTACGACCGCTTCCTGCAGGCTATGCGGGAACGAATGGTCGCGCTTAGGCCGGGAGACCCGACCGACGAGGCCACCACCCTTGCCCCGCTCAGCTCCGAGCAGGCCGCACAAAACCTGATCGATCAGATTCAACAGGCAGTCGCCAGCGGCGCCACCCTGGTGCTCGGCGGTGGCCGCATCGACCGCCCCGGCGCCTATGTCCAGCCGACCATCCTGACCGATATCACACCGGACAATCCGGTCTTCCGTGCGGAGTTGTTCGGTCCGGCGGCGCAGGTGTACCGGGTCGAAACCGAAGCTGAGGCCATCGAACTCGCCAACGCTACACCCTTCGCACTCGGTGGTTCGGTGTGGAGCGGGGACGAGCAGCGGGCTCGGAACCTGGCCGCACGGTTGGAGACCGGCATGGTGTGGATCAACTACCCCACCAGCTCAGAACCGCAGTTGCCCTTCGGAGGTGTCAAGCGCTCCGGTTACGGGCGTGAGCTCGGTCCGCTGGGCATTAAGGAATTCCTCAACGCGAAGCTGGTGCGGGTGGTCGAGCGCGGTGCCCAGCCGACAACCGGATTCTTCGGCTAGGGCGTCAGCCAACGCGTAGATCAGTCCGACGCGGTGGTGGTTCTCCCCGTTTAGCCGGACCCTCGAAAAGGCGATTAAGGATGAACACAGCCCGCTCTATTGCGTTGCCCTCCGGCGAGAAGGTCGTCGCCCTCGGCCAGGGAACCTGGCATTTTGCCGAAGATCAGGCGCGGTGGCCTGAGGAGGTCGCCTCGATCCGGCTCGGTGTCGACTTGGGATTGACGGTGATCGATACCGCGGAGATGTACGGCGACGGCGCGGCGGAAGTCCTGGTCGGCGAGGCGATCGCCGGAAGGCGAAAGGAAGTATTTCTTGTCGACAAGGTGCTCCCGCACCACGCGACCCGGGCAGGTACCGTTCGCGCGTGCGAGGCAAGCCTGGGCAGGCTCGGCGTCGACTACCTTGATCTCTACCTTCTGCACTGGCGGGGCTCCATCCCGCTGGTCGAGACAATCCAAGGCTTCGCTGAATTGAAGCGGGAAGGAAAAATCCGCCACTGGGGCGTAAGCAATCTCGACCTCGACGACATGGTAGAACTGACAGCTGTTCCAGGCGGTGACGAGGTCCAGACGAATCAGATCCTCTACAACCTAACCCGCCGAGATCCTGAATACGCGCTGCTTCCGTGGCTGGCCCAACACGGCATCCCGACCATGGCTTACTCGCCGATCGAGCAGGGCCGACTGATCGAATCTCCCACTCTGCAGCCAATCGCGCAGCGGCACAACGCGACTCCGGCGCAGATCGCGCTGGCCTGGGTGCTTCAGCACGACGGCGTCATTGCGATCCCGCGCGCCGGAACACTTACTCACGTTCGGCAAAACGCCGCCGCCCGGGGCATCGAGCTGACCCGCGACGACCTGCATGCCCTCGACCGAGCCTTTCCGCCGCCTACCCGGCCGCGTCCACTCGAGGTTTTGTGACAGCACCATCTGTTCTCGGCTGTAGCCCGGCCTACGGCAGAGGATTCAGGTCATGAGGTAGTTGTTTACCTGCCGGATCGCTATGGCCCCCTCCCCGACCGCGGATGCCACTCGCTTCACTGACCCGCTGCGCACGTCTCCAGCGGCGAAGACACCGGGCACGCTGGTTTCCAAGAACACTGGGCGGCGGACCGTGGTGAGCCCGTCCACGCCGGCAATGTGTGTCGCTGCCGCCTGCCCGGTTTCGATGAAACCGTGGTCGTCGAGGGCGACCGTGCCGACCAACCACTCGGTGTTCGGGTCCGCCCCTATGAACACGAATAAGGCGCGCGCATTGATGGACTGCCTCTCGCCGGTCTGATTGTTCTCGGCCACAACGGTTTTCAACGTCTCCTCGCCGTGGACCTCGCGGACTTCGGTGTTGAGACTCACCGTCACCCGCGGCTGCTGAACTATCTGGTCGACGAGGTAGCGTGACATGCTCTTGCCCAGGTCGTCCCCCCGCACCAGCAGACGTACCCGCGACACGTGAGTCGCCAGGAACACCGTCGCCTGCCCGGCGGAGTTACCCGCCCCGACGATAACGACCGGGCCGTCACCACACAGCAGCGCTTCCTGATAGGTCGCGGCGTAATACACGCCGTTGCCCTGGAATGTATCGATCCCCGGGACGGCCAGGCGGCGATAACGTGCTCCGGTGGCCAGCACCGCGGAGCGGGCGACGGCCACGGCGTCGTCGGCGAACACGATCTGGAGCTGTCCGCCGTCAGATTCCAGCCGGGCGGCCTCGGCGGACACCGAAATCCGCGCGCCGAACTTATTGGCCTGCAGGAATGCCCTTTCGGCAAGGTCCGACCCGGAGATTCCGGCCGGGAAACCCAGGTAGTTCTCAATGCGCGACGACGTCCCGGCCTGGCCGCCGACCGCGATTCGCTCTATCGCCGACGTCCGCAATCCGTCCGAAGCGCCGTACACCGCAGCACCTAGACCGGCCGGACCGGCGCCCACCACAATCAGGTCGCATTCGTCGCTGATTACGTCTGGCAAGGACAGGCCCACCACCCGGGCAAGCTCGGCATTGCTGGGGTTGCGCAGCACCCTGGTTCCCCAGATCACCACCGGTGTGTCCTCGGGCGCAATGCCGAAATGGCGCAGCAGCCGCTCAGCGTTGCGGTCACTTTCCAGATCCAGCCATCGGTGGGGTAATCGGTTGCGGGCGGCGAACTCTCGTAAACGGGCGGAGTCCGGCGAGAAGCACGACCCGATAATGCGGAACCCGACGCCCTGCCCGATCAACAGAGAACGGCGCACCAGATATGCCCGTAAAACCAGATCGCTCAGATTTTGGTCATGCGCGACCAGAGCACGCACGCGACTGGTGGGAACCGCCAACACCTCGCCCTCAACCACGACGATCGCGGTGTAGAACGCCGGCTGGTCTTCCAGATCACCGAGCTCCCCTAAAAACCTCCCGGGTCCGTGCACGCGCAGTACCCGACTTTCACCGGACTCGTCATCGGTCACGATTGCGACTTTGCCTGACAAAATCACAAACAACTCGTCGGAGCGCGTCCCCTCGCGAATCAGGATTTCGTCAACGCCGACCGGTCGCCTGGTACCGCCGGGGAGCAGTGTTGCGATCTGGTCCTCGGTCAACCGTGGGTAGGCACCGAACAGGTCCGGGGTTTCCTCCCACTCCTGGGTGGCCGGGGACGGCGATTCAACGGACGTTACTTCGGACATCAGCCACCTCAGACGTAGATTTCGTGGACATAACACCAGCGCCACGATTCGCCGGGCTCGAACGATTGGACAATGGGATGGCCCACCGTGTGGGCGTGCTTGCGGGCGTGGCGCATCGGAGACGAATCGCAGCATCCGACGTGCCCGCAGGTCAGACACAGCCGCAGATGCAGCCACGGGGTATGCAGACGCAAGCATTCCTCGCAGCCCTCGGGAGTTCTGGGAGTGACACGGCGGATAGCCGCCACGTCGGGGTCGACGAATATCGACGTCATGATTACGCCTCCTTGGTTGTCGTTGACATCGCCTGGTCAAGCCAATTACGCAGTGCAGCAACGGATGCGGCGCCCGACTGACGCGCCAACAGCTCACCCTGGTCGATGAGCAGTAGGGTCGGAACCGCACGTACGCTGAACCGCTGCGAGGTCGCGGGTGCCGAGTCCACGTCCACCTTCACAAGTTTGAGGCTGCCTGCCCGCTCGCGGGCCAGCTGTTCCAGCGCCGGGCTGACCATCCGGCACGGCCCACACCACGTCGCCCACAAATCGACCAGCACTGGAACCGTGGACTTCTCAACGATCTCAGCGAAATCGCGGTCACCCGCATCGACCACCCACGGCAGCCAGTGATGACAGTTGGCGCAGCGCGGTTTACCGTCGGCAGCCGCCGGCACCCGGTTGCGTTTTCCGCAATTCGGGCACACCACCGTGGTGCTCTTCATGACCTGCCGCCTCTACGCCGCAACGACGCTCTCTGCGTAACTGACCGCGATTTCGCCGCCGTCGACTCTGACCCGGATCTTGCCGCCGGCGGCGATGTCGCCGCGCATCAACGCACGACCGATCTTGGTCTCGACCTCGTGGGCGATATAGCGGCGCAACGGCCGAGCGCCGTACACCGGGTCGAAGCCATGTTCGGCGATCAGCCGACGAGCTTCCGGTGTGATCTCCAACTCGATCTGCCTTTGCGCCAAGCGGTCTCGCAGCTCCTGCAGCTGTAGCTCAACGATTTGTTCTATCTGGGATAGTGCCAACGGGGTGAACAACACAATGTCGTCAACCCGGTTGAGAAATTCGGGCCGAAAGTGCGCACGCAGTTCGGCCATCACCTGGTCGCGCGCGTCAGGCTTGATCTCGCCATCGGCGGTTACCCCGTCGAACAGATAGTGCGAGCCGATATTAGACGTCATGATGACCACCGTGTTGCGGAAGTCAACCTGGCGTCCCTGCGCGTCGGTGAGCCGACCGTCGTCGAGCACCTGTAACAACGTGTTGAAAACGTCGGCGTGCGCCTTCTCGATCTCGTCGAAAAGCACAACCGAGTAGGGTTTGCGCCGTACCGCCTCGGTGAGCTGGCCGCCCTCGTCGTATCCGATATACCCCGGTGGTGCACCGACCAAGCGGCTCACCGTGTGCCGTTCCTGGTATTCGCTCATGTCCAGGCGCACCATGTTGTCCTCGCTGTCGAACAGGGCGGCCGCTAGCGTCTTCGCCAGTTCGGTCTTGCCGACACCGGTGGGCCCGAGAAAGATGAACGAGCCGGTCGGCCGGCGCGGGTCCCGGATTCCTGATCGGGCCCGGATCACCGCATCGGCGACGAGTTGCACCGCCTCGTCCTGGCCGACCACCCGTTCGTGCAGGATTTCATCCAGCCGCAAGAGCTTCTCGCGTTCGCCCTCCTGCAGGCGGGCCACCGGTATCCCGGTCCAGGCGGCCACGATTTCGGCGATCTCCTCGGCGTCAACCACTTCACGCAACAGCGGCCGCTCCCCCTGCTTAGCCTTGAGTTGGTCTTCGGCCGCCTGCAGCTTGCGTTCGAGGTCCCTGATCTGCCCGTACCGCAACTCGGCTGCCCGGTTGAGGTCGTAGTTGCGCTCAGCTTCCTCCGCCTCATGCCGCAGTTGCTCCAGCTGTCCCCGCAATTCCTGCACCCGACGGATCGACTGTCGCTCGGCATCCCACTGTGCGTGCCGCGCATCGGCCTCCGCCCGCAGATCGGCCAGTTCTTTGCGGAGTTCCTCCAGACGGGCCTTGCTGGCCGCGTCGGTCTCTTTCGTAAGTGCGGCCTCTTCGATCTCCAGCCGAGTCACCCGCCGGGTGATTTCGTCCAATTCCGCAGGCATGGAGTCGATCTCGGTCCGCAGACGCGCGCAGGCCTCGTCGACCAGGTCGATCGCCTTGTCCGGAAGGAACCGGTCGGTGATGTAGCGGTGCGAGAGCGTCGCCGCCGCTACCAGCGCACCGTCTTGGATCCGCACACCGTGGAAGACCTCCAGACGTTCGCGTAGGCCCCGCAAAATCGAGATGGTGTCCTCCACATCGGGTTCGTCCACCAGCACCGTCTGGAACCTTCGCTCCAGAGCGGCGTCGTTCTCGATGTGCTTGCGATACTCGTCGAGGGTGGTGGCGCCGATCATGTGCAGCTCACCGCGAGCCAGCATCGGCTTGAGCATGTTGCTGGCGTCCAGGGATCCTTCGGCGGCGCCCGCGCCGACCACGGTGTGCAGCTCGTCGACAAACAACAAGATGCGGCCCTCGCCGGCTTTCACCTCCGCCAGTACGGCTTTGAGCCGCTCCTCGAATTCGCCGCGGTACTTGGCACCGGCCACCAGCGAGCCCATGTCGAGCCCGAAGATCGTTTTGTCCCTCAGGCCTTCCGGCACATCACCGCGCACAATCCGCTGAGCCAGTCCCTCGACGATCGCGGTCTTGCCGACACCGGGGTCGCCGATCAACACGGGATTGTTTTTCGTCTTACGGCTCAGTATCTGGATAACCCTGCGTATCTCGGCATCGCGTCCGATCACCGGGTCGAGCTTGCCCGACTGGGCCTCCGCGACCAGGTCGCGGCCGTATTTCGCCAGCGCTTCGTAGGAGCCTTCCGGTGTCGCCGAGGTGACCCGCTGGTTGCCGCGCACTTTGGTCAGCGCCCCGAGGAACGCGTCGCGGGTCACGCCGTGGGACGCCAGAATCCGTCCGCTGGCCGTGGAACTGCCCTCTTCGGCGAGCGCGATCACCAGGTGCTCTACCGAGACGTATTCGTCCTTGAGCCGCTTGGCTTCTCGTTCGGCCGCCTCCAACACCTTGGCCAGTCTTCCGGTGATCGAGACCTGGCCCGGGACGGCGCCCGGACCGCTGACCTTGGGCCGGCGGTCGAGCTCACGTTCCAGGTCGGCGCGCAGCGCCTCGGTGTCGGCGCCCGCCTGGTCCAGTAGCCGCGGCACCAAGCCCTGCGGCTGGTCGACCAGTGCCAACAGCAGGTGCTCACCGTCGACCTCGACGTGGCCCATCCGGGTGGCCAGAGCCTGCGCCTCCTGCAAAGCGTCCTGCGACTTTTGGGTCAGCTTGCTGATGTCCACAGCGATGTCCTCCTTTGGCGGGCCTCAGATTCCAGTTCCTCGATTCGGTCGAGCAGGTCCAGCACCAGCCCGATCGCCGCATAGTTGAGTCCGAGGCCTATTCGGAGCCGCTGGATGCGGGCGATGATGCGCAGCGCCGACGCGTCGAAGCGAAACTGGCCGCGGGCGTTTCGCTGACAAGGCAGCAGACCCAGCGCGACGAACCTGCGCAGCGTATCGGGGTGCAAGCCAGAGCGCCGGGCACACGTGTCCAGATCCATGCCGGGTCGTCGCGCCAGCACGTAGCGTGCTGGCGAGGCCGTTGCGGTCATCGCCCTCTCCTCGGGTCGAACGTGGACACCGTGGCCAACTGCTCGAACAACTCACGTTCCTGCTTCGTGGGTTTCGGTGGTACGACGATCTTGACTTCGGCGTAGAGGTCGCCGGGTTTGCCGCGCGGATTGGGCATCCCTTCGCCGCGAAGCCGCAGCCGCCTGCCTGTCGAAGAACCCTGCGGTATCTTGACTTTCGCCTCACCGCCCGGGGTGTGGACAGCAACGGTGGCACCCAGCACCGCCTCCCACGGCGACACCGGGAGATCGGTCGCGATGTCGCGTCCGTCCAGCCGGAACCGACGATCCGGTTTGATCCGCACGACCAGGTACAGGTCCCCGGCCGGTGCGTCGCCGCTGCCCCTGCCGCCCTCGCCGGCGAGCCTGATGCGCTGTCCGTCGACCACCCCCGCAGGGATGGTCACCTGATAACTGCGGCCGTCCAGCGTGATCGAACGCCGACCGCCCCGATAGGCTTCCTCGACAGTCAGCTCGAGCTCGGCCTGCTGGTCGGCACCGGGAATCGGTCCGAATCCGCCGCTGCCACCGAAGAAATCACCGAAGAGATCTTCGATATTGATGCCGCTGCGGCCGCCGAAGCCCTGACCGACGCGCACCCCGGTGCCGGACGGCGCGCCAGCACGGAAGCCGCCGAACCCCGCTCCGACCCGCTCGTCGTAATCCTCGGGCACCCGACGGAAATCTTCACCGAATCGGTCGTAGCGTTGTCGGGTATCCGGATCGGAGAGTACGTGATAAGCCTCGTTGAGCTCTTTGAACCGATCCTCGGCGCCGGGGGCGGAGTTGACGTCGGGATGGTATTTGCGCGCCGACGTCCGAAACGCCTGCTGGATCTGCTCGTGCGTCGCGTCGCGTGACACCCCGAGAACCTCGTAATAGTCACGCGCCACGGCGCTTTCACCCCTCGCGGCCGCTGACGACCACGGCCGCCGGCCGCAGCTGCTGAGATCCCTTTCCGTAACCCGGGCGTAGCACCCCAAGCACCGTTCCCGGTGCGCTGCCGCCGTTGTCGGTCACGTTAACCACTTCGTGTCGCTCCGGGTCGAACGGAACACCTGTCTCGGTGTCGCGCGGGTAGCCGAGGTTGTCTAACACCTGCACCGCCTGGTCGAGGATGGCTCGCACGCCGGCGATGACGGAGTCGGCATCGCCTCCCGAATGGTGCAGTGCCCTTTCCAGATTGTCGACGACGGGAAGCCAGGCGCCGGCGACCTTGGACCGTTCGAGTTTGCGCTCACGGTCGAGCTCACGGGCATACCGCTTGCGCAGGTTGTCCAGGTCGGCGAGAGCGCGGCGCCAGCGATCCTCGAGCTTCGCCAACTCGATATCCGAGTTACTTTGCGAATCAACGGTTTCAGGCGATGCGTCAGCGGGCGTTTCGACTGGGCCGTCGCGGCTCTCCTGACTTGTCGACTGCTCTGCAGGGGTACCCACGGTAGTTCAGCCCCGATCGAACTCGGCGTCGACCACGTCTTCGTCAGCTGCCTGCGAACCCTGGCCGTTACCGCCGGGGTGGCCGTTGCCCCCCGCAGTTGCAGACGCCGATTGCAGCCCGTAGAACACCTGCTGCAGCTCCGATGTCAGCGATTGCACCCGCTCCAGCGGCGCCTCCTCTTTGATAGCTTGCCGCGCATCGCCGATCAGCATCTCGGCGCGCGCCCGGTCGTGCGGCGCCGCCGACTCACCCAACTGGGTCAGCATCCGCTCTAACTGGTAGGCAGCCGAATCGAGTTCGTTGCGTGCCTCGACCACCCTGCGCAACTGCTCGTCCTCGCTGCGGTTCGCCTCGGCCTCCGAGACCATCCGCTCCACCTCGGTTTTATCCAGGTTCGACTGCTCGCTGATCGTTATGCTCTGCTCGGCTCCGGTGTCTTTATCACGTGCCGTCACGTTCAGGATGCCGTTGGCGTCGATGTCGAAGGTGACCTCGATTTGCGGTTCACCCCGCGGCGCCGGGCGGATGTTCTCCAACTTGAACCTGCCGAGCACCCGGTTGTCTCTGGCCAGCTCACGCTCGCCCTGCAGCACGACGACATCGACTGCGGGTTGGCTGTCTTCGGCAGTGGTGAACACCTCGCTGCGACGGGCCGGGATCGTGGTGTTGCGTTCGATGAGCTTGGTCATCACACCACCCCGGGTTTCCACGCCCAGCGACAACGGTGTGACGTCGAGCAGCAAGACGTCGGACACCTCACCCTTGAGCACACCGGCTTGGACCGCGGCCCCCAGCGCGACCACCTCGTCCGGGTTGACACTCATATTCGGGTCCTTGCCGCCGGTGAGGCGGCGGACCAAACCCTGGACGGCGGGGATGCGAGTCGACCCGCCGACCAGGATGACCTCGTCGATGTCGTTCGCCGTGACCTTGGCGTCGTCCATCGCCTGCTTCACCGGACCCATGCAGCGTTCCACCAGATCGGCAGTGAGATCATCGAACTTCGACCGCATGATCGTCGTCGTCAGATGCTTCGGACCACTTGCGTCAGCGGTGACGAAGGGCAGATTCACCTGAGTCTGCGCTACCGACGACAGCTCTACCTTGGCCTTCTCGGCCGCTTCGAACAGCCGCTGCAACGCCTGCGGATCCTTGCGCAGGTCAATATTGTTGTCCCGTTGAAACTCGTCGGCCAGGTAGTCGACCAGTCGGCGGTCGAAGTCGTCGCCACCGAGATGCGAATCACCAGCGGTGGCACGCACCTCGACCACGCCGTCGCCCACGTCCAGCAAACTGACATCGAACGTGCCGCCGCCCAAGTCGAAGACCAACACGGTCTCGTGGCCTTTCTTGTCCAACCCGTAGGCCAGCGCCGCGGCGGTCGGCTCGTTGATGATGCGCAGCACCTGCAGGCCGGCGATCCGCCCGGCGTCCTTGGTGGCGTTGCGCTGAGAATCGTTGAAGTACGCCGGAACGGTGATCACCGCTTCCTTGACCCGCTCGCCCAGGAACTTGCTGGCGTCGTCGACGAGCTTGCGGAGCACTTGTGCGCTGATCTCCTCCGGCGCGTATTTCTTACCGCGTACGTCGAAACGGACAGCATCGCCGTCGCCCTTGACGACGTCGAAACTGACCGCCTTGGCCTCTTCCGAGATTTCGTCGAAGCGCCGGCCGATGAACCGTTTCGCCGAATAGATTGTCCCTTTGGGATTCATTATCGATTGCCGTCTGGCCAGTTGGCCGACGAGGCGTTCACCGCTTTCGGTGAACGCCACCACTGACGGCGTCGTTCGGGCTCCCTCGGCGTTGGGGATCACGATCGGCTCGCCGCCCTGCCAGGCCGCTATCACCGAGTTGGTGGTACCGAGATCGATTCCTACTGCTGTTGCCATTACCCGCTCCTCTGGTTTGCGCCGCCGCTCAGCAGTTGCATCGCGCGGTCAGCGTGGTCAACATCGGCGACGACGTCGAAGTGCCTGGGCTGCAGCGACCGCACGGCGGTGAAGCCGCGCCGACCGGCTTGAAACGCGTACATCACAAGGCCGGTCAACGCGCCGACGACGGCGCCGAAAACGACGCCATAGCAAGCCAGCACCAGACCGGCGATCAACGGGTACAACCAGTTGAACAGGCCGAAGATCCAGCCGATCAACGCCCCGGTCAGTGCGCCGGCGGCGGCACCACGCAGCGCGGCCCAGCCGTAGTTCATCCGACCGGTCACCTGTTCGACCAGTTCCAGATCACGGCCGACGATGGTGACCCGTTCTACCTCGAACTGTTGATCCGCGAGGTGGTCCACGGCCCGCTCCGCGTCGGCATAGTTGTCGAAGGTGGCGATGACCCGGCGGGCGGGTTGATCTGGTCGGACTGCGGCCTGGGCCGCCGCGTGCGTGGTGTTAGCCATCGTGTCGCCTATGCGTTGACGTGTTGTTTGGCTTCGGATTTCGCGTCAACGGCGTGCGGCGTTTCACTCGACTGGCCAATTTCGATCTTGCGGGGCTTGCTCGCCTCCGAAACCGGAATCGTCAATGTCAGCACGCCGCGGTCATACTGCGCCGTCAGCTTATCCGGATCGAGGTTGTCCCCGAGAAAAAGCTGCCGACGGAACTCGCCCTGCGGCCTCTCATCGATGATGAGATCGTCGCCCGCTTGGCGCAGAGGTTGGCGACGAGCGCTCAGTTCAATGACGTTGCGTTCGACGGTGATGTCCACATCGTCCTGGTTAACGCCCGGTACATCGATTGCGACGATGAACTGGTCACCACGCCGGAAGGCTTCCATCGGCATTGTCCGTGGCGTCCGCGCACTTGTCAGTGCCTGGTCGGCAAACCGGTCGAGTTCGCGGAACGGGTCGAATCGCATGAGAGTCATTGCTTCTCCTCGAATTGTGAGTGTTCCCGGGGCGTAGGCCGAGCGAGTCATGGCCACATCGGTACGCCTCTAGACAGACAGCCTTGCAATCGGATTGAGTCTGCGCGTGCGCCCGGGGGGATGAAAATCGACGTACGGATTCGTCCTGACAGCACGAGTCACCGTCGACAGCCGAACGAGCCTGATCACGCTGGCGGGTCTTGCTACTGGCGGCGACACCGGTTCGGCATCCCGGATGATCCATTGACGATCGGCCGTTGTGCGGCGCGATCGCGCCGACGACGTGGGTCTCAGGTGTTGCCGAGCAGGTCGCGCAGCATTGGCACCGAGATCACCGCGACGGCACGGGACCAGTAGTCGCCCACATAGACACGCTCACCGTCTGCGCTGACCGCAACCGCTTCTGGATGGCTGAGCACATCGAGGGTCGCCGTAATCGATTTGGTGATGGTATCGATCACCGAGATCGTGCCATCGCCGAAATTGGTGCTGTAAGCATGCTTTCCGTCGGGACTGAGCTGCAAACCTCTTGGTAGGTCCCCGGTAACAAGGTCGGATGCGTCATTGGTCGTCGTGTCGATCACGGTCAGTGAACGCTCATTGGTCACATAGACGTGTGTGCCGTCCGGGGTGAACACCACGCCGAGCGGAGCGTCCCGCAGGCCGACTGCCTTAACGTTGCCGGTCGCCAAGTTGACCATCGAGACCGAACGTGTGTCGTAGTGAGTGACGGACAGCCAGGTGCCGTCCGGACTCACGGTTACTGACCCCGGACAAACGCCGACCGCGATTGCGTCGACGACGGTACCGCTAGCGACATCGACGATAGTTAGCCGGCCCGGCGGATATTGGTAGTAGGTGCGGCGATCGTATGAGATCGCGTACAGCACGGTCCCGGAGGGGCTGATCGCAAGTCCGGCGACGTCGTCGATGGGTATGTTGGAAACCGTTGTCCCACTGGCAATGTCGATTACCGTTACTACGCCACTGCCCCCTGTCTCGGGGGCCTGGCGACAGATAGCGTACAGGCAGCGTCCGTCCGGGCTCACCACCACATCCGAAACAAAGCAGTCTCGCAGGATTTTGACCGTGTAGGTGTCGGTGTCGACGACCGACACCGATCCCTCGCGCTGGCTGACAATCAATTGTTTGCCGTCGGCGTCGATCAACAGGCTTTTCGGATGATCAGGCAGCGGAATACTGGCAACCACTCGGTTCTCGCCGTTGAGGACCGTGACCGATTTGGATTGGGCAACATAGGCGTGCTCGCCATCGCGGCTCGCGGTGATGTCGTGGACGTGGCCGTCGACCGGGATCATCGAAATGGCGGTTTCCATGGGCCGCCGATCCGCCCCCTGGCCAACGCAGACCGGCCGGAGGGCATCTGCACCGCCGGTAGTCCCCTCGACAATCCAGATTCCGGCGGAGAGGCGACGAGTCACGGCTTCCCCTAGCGCGCAGCACGAAATGTTGTCGGGCGGCGTCATCCGGACCTCTCACACGTCGTTAGAAACGCCACCGTGGAAGAAGTCTGGCAGTTAGGGGATTACCCGCGCGTGCTCCCGATGGGCCGAAAATCCACGGTGCGAACTGCCCTGCCAGGAGTAGCAGCCACGCCGAGCCGCAAGACGGGACAGATCTCACGACGGCGCCTGCGCGAAATCTGTGCCCTCCACCAGTCCGCGACTTCGACTATGCTGATCAGACCTTGATGGGGGTTCGGTGTCTTCTGTTATTGCGTTGGGAGTGAGCGGCGTCGAGGCTCAGGTGGGTGACCACATCTGCGGTCTCTACTCCGGCCACGCCCAACGTGACCAGGTGGTGATCCCGTTCCTGGAGGCTGGGCTGACCGCAGGCGATAAGTGCATCTGCGTGGTCGATGAAACGGATCCGGCCAAAATCTTCAAGAAGCTCGGGCACAGCGTGGAGACGTCGGCGTCAGCCACTGCCAAACAGCTCGAAGTGATCCGGGCGGCTGATTTGTACCTCCGGTCGGGCCGATTCTCCGCCGACGAGATTATCGGCGCATGGAAAGCCGCGATCTCGGACGCCATGTACGACGGGCGGTTCGACCTCGTGCGCGCGGTCGAGACCTGGTCGCGGCGAGAAGTTGTGCCTGATATGCACGAGTTACTCCTGCTGGAGTCCGAAATGAACCGGTACCTGCCGCTCTACCCGCAGGTCATCGTCTGCCTATACGACATCGACCGTTTCGGCGCCGAAATCATCGTCAGCCTGCTCAAGACACACCCTCGCATGCTGATTGGCGGGATGCTCGTTGAGAACCCGTACTACGTGACACCCGATGAACTCTTGGCCGGGGCCGCATACGACTCCGGAACGTCGATTGCCGAGGCAGCGAAATGGTACTTCGAAGAGACGACTGGCTCGATATAGCGCGCAAGGTCGACTGGACCCCGCGCTACGTCGATGAACGCAGCCTCTTTCCTGAACAGATCAGCGGCCACCCCTGGTTGCCCCATGAGGCCTGGCAGGGCTGGAGCGAGGCCTACCGCACCACCTACCGGGAGTATGTGACGAATCAGCGCGAAAAGGACGCGGCCGTCCTCGGAGTACGGGCAGCACTGTCGAAGCCGCGACTGGTCGACGAACTCGACGCGGGCTGGCTGGAGTTGGTCAAATTTCACAACGGCGCGATCGCTCTGGCCGAATACGCCGGCGCGGTCGCTGAGTTGCGCATGGCTCGGTTCGGCCGTGACAGCGCCTGGCGGATGATGGCGACCCTCGGCGCGCTCGATGAGATCCGCCATACCCAGATTCCGCTGCTGATCGGCAGCGACATGCTCTCCCACGACGGCAACTTCGACTGGACGCACAAGGCGTACCACACCAACCAATGGGTCATCCTTGCCGCGCGTCACCTGTTTGACGACATGTTCCTCGCCGCCGATGCGCTCGACCTCGCCATCCAGCTCAACTTCGTCTTCGAGACGGGCTTCACCAACCTGCAGTTCATGGCCATGGCGGCCCTGGCCGATCGCGCGCACCATCATTTGTTCGAAAAGACGCTGGCCAGCATTCAGACCGACGAGGCCCGCCACGCCCAGATCGGCCACCCGGTGATGCGGACGCTACTGGACAACGGGTCGCGTGAGCGCGCGCAGTATCTCGTCGACAAGATGTGGTGGCGGTGTTGGCGCGTGTTCCTAGCGTTGACCGGAACTGCGATGGAATACCTCACCCCGCTCGGCGCGCGGGCACGCTCGTTCAAAGAATTCATGACCGAATGGGTAACTGAGCAGTTCATTAAGAATCTCGCCGAGTTCGACCTGGAAAAACCTTGGTTCTGGGACCTTTTCGTGGAGGAGCTCGACTACGCGCACCACAGCTTCCAGCTGGGCCTCTACACCTACCGGACGACGTTGTGGTTCGACGTCGCGTCACCAAGCGCGGCTGAACGATCATGGCTGAACGACAACTACCCGCGTTGGAACGACCTCTACGGGCCGCTGTGGGATCGGCTGGAAGGACGCTGGCAGGGTGGGGGTGAGACGAACACGCTTTCCTACGGTCTGCCGGCGCTGTGCAACCTCTGCCAGCTCCCGACCCTGTTCATCAGGCCCGGTCGCAACACCGCCTGCACGCTCGAGATGCACGGCCGGCGATATCTGTTCTGCTCGGAACCGTGCCGTTGGATTTTCCAGCAGGAGCCGCAACGTTTCGCCGGCCACAAAAGCGTGGTGGATCGGATCGTCGCGGGCGAGGCGCCCGGCAAGCTCATCGATCTGCTGGAGTGGATGGGGCTGACCGCGCCGGCGGAGAACGGCAAGGATCTGCGCCGCGGTCTGGATCCGTGGCGCCTCGACCCCGTCCCGACAGCGTGAGGCGACGGCGGTGCGCGTCTACTTGTTCGGCTACGCCAGCGACGACTTCGTGGGGCGCGTTATCGTCACGCCGAATGAACGCACGGTGGCCGAGCTGGGGCGCCAGCTGGTGGCCTGGGGCCTGGAGCCAGAGCGGCGTGGAGCCATCACAGTACGCAACGAAAGCGGCGAGATCCTCGAGCCGGCCGACACTATCGCACAAGCAGGGCTGAGCAATGGCGACATCTTCACAGTCGAGCGCGGCTGACACACCTCCGGCGGTGTGGCGAGACGCCGGAACGCTCGACGACCTGTGGGAAGGCGAGGTGCGTGGCGTTAACCTCGGCGGCGTCGACGTCGTGCTGTGCAACGTCGACGGCGAACTGTTCGCATATGAGGACCGGTGCCCCCACCTGGCAAATCCCCTCTCCCATGGCGTCCTCAACCACAACACGCTGAGATGCGCCGCGCACGAATGGGAATTCGATGCGCGAACCGGCCAGGGGGTGAACCCGCAAGCCGCGCGTCTGAAACCCTTCCCGGTTCGAGTCGACGATGACCGGATCTTCATCCAGATGCCACAAGAATCCGCCCGTGGGGTAGATGAACCCGATCGCCGGGTGGGCCCGGTGTTGCACGCCACGCCGTTCGCGCGTGTGGTGGCCGCCGTCATCGAGGACGAGAACGACGACGCCATTGTCCACGACGAAGGAGCCTACCTGCGGGTGCTGGCGCCCGGCATCTGCCGCCTGCCCAGGGCCGCCCTGGAGGCGGCAACCGGCCCGGCCATTCGGTTCCCGGGCGACCTCGAAGTCGTGATGTCGTCATTCACAGGTGTACTGAAGCTGACCGACGACGGCGCCGTCTGGACATTAGTGACCGAACCGACGGCGGCGGATCCGCCGGACCGCGACGAATGACAACCTCGGGCCGCCCGCCGGGCCGTAAGACCTACACGCGACTTGCCGCGGGCCGGCGAATCCCGCTGGAGTATGAGCTGTTGAGCACCGACCTGCACTACCACTTCCCAGGTCGGTTCGAGCTGACGGCCGACCTTCCCGTCGTCGATTGGTACTACCGCCACCGTGAAGGCGCCACTCTGCAAGCACGGAGCTGGGAACAGTTCGCCGACCCGCGGGGGACCACATATCGCGAATACACCCAGCTGCAAGACGGCCGTGAAGACGTTATCGACGGGCTCCTTCGGGAGATCGACGACACCGGCTACGACCGTCAGCTCGACGTCGACTGGCTGCGCTTTCTGGACCGTTGGTACTTTCCGCTTCGATATCCCGTACACGGTTTACAAATGCTGGCCGCCTACGTCGCGCAGATGGCGCCTACCTCCCGCATCACCAACTGCGCGGCTTTCCAGGCTGCAGACGAGATGCGCCGCGTCCAGCGCATCGCCTACCGCACTGCGCAAGTCAACGGTTGCCCGGTCGACCCCGCCACTCTACGGCGACAACGGACTACGTGGGAGGAAGCGCCCGAGCTCCAGCCGCTTCGTGAGCTCATCGAACGTGCGCTGATCACCTATGACTGGGATGAGGCATTTACACTGACGAACGCGGTTATCAAGCCTCGAATTGATCGCCTGGTGAATCAAGAAATCGCCGGCTCCCTGGCAACGGCCAATGGCGATCCCATCCTGACCAGCATTCACTTCTCGCTCGACGAAGATGCCCGTTGGCACCACGCGTGGACGGCTGCACTACTGCACCACCTCATCAACGACACGCCTTCCAACGCCGACGCGGTTTCCGCATGGGTAGATAAGTGGCAGCCACTGGCCTCCGATGCGCTCCAGGCTGCCGCCGGCATCCTCGCCGACGCACCGGTGCGGATGGATTCGGCCGCAGTGGCAGCGCGCATCAGTAACGACGTTTCGCGAGAGACTGCTGCGTTCTTGGCGGCGCAAGCGTGATGCGACGGATCACGTGCGTCAGCGATCGCTACAGTTCCTCGACGCAGCCGTCTGACCATTCGACGCGGGTGCCGTAGTCGGGATGCGCGTAAATATGGATGGCGTACAAATCCTGTAACGAGTCCCACCACACGCAACTTCGCGCACCGATGCGCCAGCGTTGCGCGACCCTGCCGTCGGTGAATTCGCACATCTCGAACTGGACTTCATCGGGCTCGCCGTAGTTGCCCTGCGCACACCCCGCTTTCAACGCCTTGGCTTGCGTTCGGTAGACGACTGCCGTTCTCAAAGCTGCCTCTTGAGCACGTGTTTCAGGCGCGGCTTGGGCCCCGTCTTGGTCGCCGGTCTTGGCGATCAGCGTGTCACCGGCCGCACGCAGCGTCTTGCCGCGGCGATCGCGCCACCAATATCGCGAATGGTTTTGCCTCACTTTGCCGTTTACGGTCATCACCCCCCCGTCGGAAGCCACCCCGCGACCATCGCCGCACGCCAGCACACCTTTGGCCTCGCCAGGGTCACGCCTTGGGTCGCCGGCCGCTTTCATTACGACCATTACGACGGCGTCGTCGCCAGGCACATATTGCAGTTCGATGCGGAAGAAGCCAGCTGGTCGTCCACCCGATAGCCTGGTTTGTCCACGTCGCCTCCCTGCATGCCTAGTGGCTAAGCCATAGCCAAGCGGACCGATACAGCCGTGTGATATCCGCCAAGCGCCCCGAAGTTGTCCGCTTTCCGTCAACCGGAGGCACGCACATAGGCGACAATCGCGGAGTTCCTAATCGGTTAACTTGGCTCTGACGGGACTATTGCTACCCAGCTTCTCTGCCTAACAACTGGTGTAGAGATGTACACGGTTGCATTTCTCGCTACGCTGCGGCGCGATCTGGGTCGCGAATAGCATGCGGCTTCAAGGGGAGCAGAAAGACACCGATTGCTGAATCCAAGCGGGGAGCAACAAATGACCGAGTTAGTCTTCGGCTTGGCAACTGAGGTTCGGATAACGGACATCGATGAGGCGGCCGATGCTTTGGGCCGCGTCTATGTGGCGGCCGAGCTGACTCCGATCGGCACCAAATCGGTGAACATGCGGATGAACGCTCTGCAGCTTCCGCTGTTGACCGCCGGCTACCTTGGCTTCGGCGCCGACATCAGTATCCGGGCAGACGACGTGGCTGCCTACTACATCGATACCCCGTTGTCCGGCACGGCGGTCAGTCGCTGGCGTGACGGGGGACTCGTTACGGCGACGCTCGGGTCAGTCGCGGTATTCACACCGGGCACGCCATGCATGCTTGACTGGTCCGGCGACTGCGGTCAGATCTGTCTTAAGGTTCCTGAACCGCAGATGCGGTGGCAGCTGGAGTCCATGCTTAACCGTCCCGTGCGCAAACGGATTACGTTTGCCCGGCAATTCAATCTGAGCACCACCGCCGCGAACGATTGGTATCAATTAGTCCAGCTCTTGGCACGTGAGGTCGGGCGACCCGGGGGGCTTCTCAGCCACCGGCTCGCCGTGCAGAACCTGCAGCTTCTGCTGATCCAGGGCCTGCTGCAGATACAACCCCACAATTACACCGAGGCTTTGACTGAAAGCGAAAGCCCGGCGAGCCCAGCTGTCGCGAAGCGGGCGATCGATCTGATGCACGCACATCCGGAAACACCTTGGAGCACTGCCGATCTGGCACGAGCAACGGGGGTCAGCGCACGAGCGCTGCAGCGGTCATTTGAACGGTCCGACCTGCCCTCGCCGATGATGTATCTGCGGCGGCTTCGGCTGCACCATGTACACAGCGAACTCGCCGCTAACTCTCCGGACGCGGTCACGGTCACGATGATTGCAGGTCGTTGGGGATTCATGCACCTTGGCAGGTTTGCCAATCAATATCGTCAGCTGTTCGGCGAGACTCCGTCGCAAACACTGCGCACCCCCGGTCAGCGCCCCGCACCGCCTTCCTAATCGCGGTAGGCACCGCAAGGACCCCGATCACGCTCGGCCGCGCGCCAGGGTGACCTTCCGACAACCCTGGCTATGACGGAGAAACTCGGAGAAGTGGTTGGTTTTGTTGCGGTGGAGCACACCGACCAGGCAAGGGACCGTACCGACGGGACTCGACGCGAATCGGACAGTGCCACGACGCTCGACGGATATTTAGACGCGTTTTGGTCTGCTTGACTCGACTAGATGACGGGGAGGAGGTGAACCAGTAAGCGACGGTGATGTAGCCGAGCAACAAGGCGGGTCGTTCTCGTGTGCGGTGCAACGGCTTCCCGCTGGCGTAACTATTATCCGGGCGACAGGTGACCTGAACAGCGAAACGAGCTCGCAGCTGGCCACGCTCGTCGCTGACGAATTGTCACGAGAGCCCGCACAGGTGGTGCTCGAGCTCTCGAACCTGGGGTCTGTCGATAACGCCGGTGTCGACGCCTTGGTCTCCGCCTCGGGGTTGGCAGGAGAACCCGATATCTCATTCTGCTTGGTGGCATCGCATGCCGGTCCGGTCGTGGCCGCACTTACCGAAGCCGGTCTGACTGAGCGGTTCGAAGTCTTCCCGACGGTGTGCGCAGCGACTGGCAACCGTTAACGGTTCCGCGAGCGAAGCGTTTGCGAAGGGGCCTCGCCAAACAGTTGACGGTACTGCTGAGAGAATCGGCCGAGGTGCACAAAGCCCCACCGGCTCGCCACCGCAGTAACGGCCACCGACGACCGGGTTTGCGACGCATCAGTCAACTCGGCCCGCACCCGGTGCAGGCGCAATTGCCGCAGGTATGTCATCGGCGGTGGCTCGCCAGTTTTTGCGAACGCCTTCTGCAGCGCCCTCACACTGACGCCCGTCTCACGGGCCAGTTCCGCAGTTGTCCACGCCGTTTCGGGATGACTGCGCATCAAGTCGATGGCCTGCTTCGCCACCGCTCGCGACGCCGGCCTGCCATCACTGTTTAGTGCGTCGGTGTAGTTGTGCGGCTGCGTGAGCAGTAGCCCCTCGACGAGCAGGTGCTGCAAATTGGCGACGGCGAGACGGTGGCTGAACAGTCCATCGTCCTGACCGGCCTCTCGAGCCAGCACTCCCACCAGGTCGAGCCAACTTCGCGAGGCCTTCGTCGTCAGATCCAGCCGACGGGCAAACTCCACGGGGCCATGAACCGGCCGGTCGAGTAACATTTCCAGTTCTCGCAGTATCTCGGCCGGGGCGATCTTGATGCCGACCTGGGCGCAATTGTGTGACCATAAGTGCTCGACGCCCATCCCGGGCATGAAGACTGTCGCCGATCCGGGGACGGTGACGGTGGTTGGGTGACGATCGGGCCACTTCGTTACGCTGTGACCCGACACTGCGATGGCGATCTGATAGCCGGGTATATCTGAAGCCCGCAGCACCGCCTCGCCACCCATGTCGAGGTAGCCGATACTAATCAGCGGTAGCTGCTGTGCCTTCACCCGAATACGCAGCGAGCCCCTGCCGCCCGGGGTGATATCGACGGGGAAGAACGCGGGCCGTAGCAACTCCCTCGCTTGGTCGATGTCGGTCGTGTCCATCATGACCGCCCAATCGGACCGCACCCTGCCGAGGTGATGCAGAACTTCTCGATCCATGCGGTGTCGCCGCAGGCTACCGGCAGAATCAGCAGAATCAGCGAGGGCAGTCTCGCAGGTACCCATTTACAGATCACCTCCGTTCCGGGCATCGACTGCTCGTATACCTCGTTCCCGGCAAGGCGACGTCTTAACCGCATCCTTAGCTCATGCAATGCCACGTGGTGACGTCAACGCAGAACACCACACAGGGTGCCGCATCCGCGGTTGCTGGGTGGCACACGGGCTGGATCTACTGGCTCCCAGAGGTCTACAGCGCTTCTGATTTATTGATCTGCTGGGTCGACGCTTGAACGCACATCGGTTGGCATAGTCGTCACGCACCGACGTACGCGGAGACCAAACAAGGGGGTTCGATGGGTACTAAAAAGGCGGCCAGGCAGCAAAGCTTTGGCCTGACAAACCACAATGTTTCGTACGAAATGGCCTTGTCATGGCGCAATTAGGCAACGTCGCAGACCCAGAACGACTTCATCGCGAGCCCCACGACGATACGGTTCAGTCGACAATCGCAGAACTGGTCACTGCGTTGGTTCGCGGCGCGGGCATCGAAGACCTGCTTGCCAAGTTGACCTCCGCGTCGGTCGCGTTGGTACCGGGAGCGGATTTCGCCAAGATATCGCTGATCGACGACGGCCACCTTCGTTCGATCGCAGCAACTTCGCAGTTGACCGCGTTGCTGGACGGCGCTCAACAAACAGCCGGGCAAGGCCCCTGCCTGGACGCGATCAACGCGCAACAACCGATCCACTGCAGCGATCTACGCACCGACGTCCGATGGCCGCGGTTTGCGCGCTCGGCGACGACCGCCGGCGTGCGCAGCGTTTTGTGCTTCCCGTTGGACATGCCTGGCGCGAGCGGTGCGACGTTGAGCCTTTTCGGATCTCAACCTGGGGCATTCGGGGCAAGTTCGGATGCCACCGCCGCGATGCTCGCCAATCATGCCGCCATGGCGCTTGTTACCGAAGAACACGAACGCCAATTCAAAGCGGCGCTGGCTACGCGCGACGTTATCGGGCAAGCGAAAGGCATGCTCATGGAACGGTTCGGCGTCGACTCCGCTCGTGCCTTCACAATGCTCAAAGCAATCTCACAACGGACCAACACACCGGTGCGGCACCTTGCCGCTAGCCTCGTCGACCGCCGTAGGGCGCACGACGACGATGCTCGAATGAGCATCCGTGACGCCGGCGAGACGACGGGAGATGAGGAGCGGTCACGGCCGAAAGGAAATATCCGCGATGAGCGACACGACAGAGCTGAGTGCTGCTGCGGTTGGACCACTTGCTGACGTTTTTAGCAAGACGGCATAGCAGACACTGACTGGTCATCGATTTACCGTCGATCGACCCGATATCGAGGACGGAGATCCCGTCGCTGCCGCCGAACACGTTGCGGGTCACATCCGCTCACGAGAGCGGCCGCTGGGATCTCTGGGGCCCGCCCGCTCAGTGCCTTTGACCTTTAGGGTCTGCGGCCCGGCTCGGCGGATGCGTGGGACGACCTGTGACCAGCCGCACTCCCGCGGGGAGGCCAGGTGCCCGTCGGCGTGGTTGATTCCGTCGAACGAGTCTTTCCAGCCCTGATTAACCAGCCCGCGGTCGGTATGGCGGCGGTACTCCACGAAACCGTCACTATCGACGCCCCCGTACTCGAGGATCCACGCCATAGCGCGGTCAGCCGCCGCCAGTAGCGACGGGCGGTCAGCATGGGGAAGGGCGCCCCACCAGTCGAGCTCGGCAAGGAGCATGACGAAAAGTGGTGTTGCGTCGGCGGTTCCGTAGTACGTCGCCCCATCTCCTGATAGAGGGCGAGGTGGTCGGCGATCATTCGTGTGGCGGAAAAGCGTCGAACGATGGCTGCGCGACATGCATCACGATTGAGTTCGTCGACTCGGTGGATCGCGGCCGCCAGTTCGGTGGGATCAGAGCAGAGGAACCGTACTGCCGGTTTCCACGATCTCCGGTGCGGCGCCGTTGGGGCAGGCGATTACCAGCGGCGCGCATGCGGCACGTGCAGCCAGTACGGCTTCGCGCACCCCCTTGTCCGGGGTCATCCGCCCCAGAGGACCTGTCGAGCAGAATAAAGTTCGTTCAAAGCTCTTCAGAGTGAGCGTTACCCATCCTGTCACGGCGGGGCGAATACCACTTGGCATCTTTGCTCCGGCGGGAGCAGGAAATCCACGTCCGTAACGGCGAAGCTTGCATCAAGCGGGATATTCCCGACCACACCCATTGCCCAGCGGAGTACGACATGCCTGAACACCTTGAAGGTTTGAGAATCGCGCTGCTCGCAGCGGATGGCGTCGGCCAGATCGAATTGGAGGCATCCGGCGAGGCGGTGCGACGTGCAGGGGCGCAGACACAGTTGTTGTCGCTCCGAACCGGTCACATCGAATCGCTCGAGAATGACCTCGAACCGGGCCGCACGTATGCCGTCGATCAGACAGTGGCCGAAGCGACGGTCGACGAGTACGAGGCGTTGCTACTGGTGCCGGGAATGCTGAAATCCGAGCAGCTTTCCAGCGATGATCTCGTGGTCTCCTTCGTGCGTGACTTCATCACGTCGGGGAAGCCGGTCGGTATTGTCTGCCACGGCGCCTGGACTTTGCTTGAAGCAGGAGTGGCCCGGGGCCAAAGTCTCCCATTGTCTGTGACGATGCTGGCTCAGCGACGGACAGGCTCCTCCGTACTTGGGGGCGGCCTGGTCTCGCCGCGTGAGCTGCGCGCGTTCTATAGCACCATTGTCGAGGAATTCGCGCGCGTTACTCGCCAGTCTGCTCCCTTGTCAGCCGAGGGGACCGAGCATGCGCGGGCCAGGATGCCCGTGTCACCAGCGCGGCCAAGGTACGAGAAGTACAGCGCAGCAAAGAAAGTGGCCAGCTCATAAGCAGTGTCACCCACTGTACCCGCGCGATGTCGGTGAATCACTGACATGGAACGCCTTGGCCAACAATGTGATATCTAATCCGACCAAAGCTTTGCGGACGGCCAATATATCCGCGGCCTCAGGACGGTTCGACGAACTCGGTTTCCATCGCCTCATCGACGCCACCCATGTCGATTGGGCGGTCGAAGGTTTCGCGCAGCACGCTGTGACGCGGGCGTGGCGATTCCTGAATCCCGATGACTGGAGCGGGTATCCGCTGCAACGGGCGTCTAGGGGGCGTCTAGGGTGAGCCGTTGCCCAACTCACGCACCGTGATCTTCGTCGACTTGGCGCTTTCCGCTTTCGGTACATGAACGGTCAGCACGCCGTTCGACATCGACGCCTCGATGTCGCCGTCCCGACGGTAGCCCGGCAGCATGACGCGAAACTCGAACCCACCGACTCGTCGGGTACGGCGGCGGAACAGACCCTCGCGCTTGCGCTCCTTCACCTCGCCGGTTACTACCAACTCGTCGCCGTTCAACTCGACGTCGACATCCTCGCGTCGCACACCCGGAAGCTCGACTTCGATGACATAAGCGCTGTCGGTCTCGACGACGTCGGCCGCCGGCAACCAAGCACCATCACCGGTGAGGCCACCGAATACCGACTGCGCCAACCGATCCATCTCCGCATAGAGATTCTCGAACTCGCGAAACGGACGCCACTGCGCCTGACCAGCAGAACCTTTCACGGACAGAGTCATGTCAGCACCCCTTCTAATTCACCACCGGCTGTGGTTAAAGACTGCCTTCCGAAACGGCCCGGCGCCTCGCGCTGTCAGGACGATTTCACGCCTGCGATTTCACACGCCGGGGTCAGTCACGAGTGGTGGGACCGTCGTCCTCAGAACACCACGCAGCGCCAGCACCACGCCTGGTGGGAATCGGGCCACGGTCGCCGGTTGCCCCGTGCGAGTTGCGTCTTGTGTAGTGATTAACTTCGGGGGAGACACCCTAGAACACCAGCCTGAATAACTGAAAAGCCCGTTCCCAGTGCTGGGTCGCTGGCTTCTCCAAGGTTGGGTCAATCACCCGAAATGACCGGGCTAGCGCGACGGCCAGGCCGCCGAAAAGCTCAGGCAGCAGTTGCTCGGTGTCCTCGGCGAACGTGACTGTGGCCGGTGGTCGGCGCAGCTGCTGGCGCAACAACTCGCGGATTTCTCCGGCCGCCTCCAGCTTGTCGAACTCGCGCATCCTTTCCTGGAGGCCGGCGGTGATCGGCAGGTCTTGTGGCACGATAACGTCTCGTCCGTTCCACTTCGCCGAATCACGTCCGGCAATGGTGATGTTGTCGATCTGTTCGTCGACGAAGTTGCGGAAACGGCGCACATCGTTCTTGTCGATCTTGACGCTCCCGACCGAACGGAAGAACCGCTCGAACACAGGGATCCCCGATGGATGGGTCAATTTACTACCCCCTGATCATTCGGGCAGCGACGACGTCACTGCCGTGGCGACGCGGCAACTGCACGTCTCGGCGGGAATCTCGTCACCTCCTAGGCACCGCGCAAAAAGTCGCGCTCTGCATTCTCAACGCCAGCCTGGGTCGTCATGTTGAGCTCCTGACAAGTCGTTCGCGTCGGGCGGCGCGCGCTATCGAGTAGCTTGCGCGCACGCGCGGCCTTCGCACCTGAGCCTCCCGGAGCGATAAACGCGTGCTCGAGTTGACCTTGAGAGACGAAGGCGTCGCGAGCAGTCAGACGCTGACCTGCCAGGCCGAGACAGGCCGCGCCAGCAGCGATCGCCGACCACCGCGCTTGCGCTCGTTCAACCCTCCCGGCTACCCGCAGTTCGCTGCCGCGCAAGACCGCTCCGTCGAGGCCGACCGCGCCTCGTACTGTCGAGACGAATCGCGAGCCGCGGTTTCACGCGCCCAGGCCGGTGGCAGACCAGCAGAATCGGTCGACGATGAAGCCCGTCGCAAGCGGGTACACCGGTGTTGCGCAGAGTATCGAAGTACCGGGCCGGCTACGCGTGGGCGGCAAGATCTTCCAAATGCGGTTGGGGGCATCATGGCTCGCGGACAAGTCCTCGTCACCGGCGGCTCCGGTTTTGTGGGTTCGCACTGCGTCGTCACGCTGCTCAACGCCGGCTATCGCGTCCGCACGAGCGTGCGATCTAGCGCGCGGGAGGCCGATGTACGAGACATGGTGGCGCGCGGTGGCGCCGAGCCGGGAGACACCCTCACATTCGCCGTCGCCGACCTCACCTCCGACGACGGCTGGCCCGAGGCGGTCGACGGATGCGACTACGTGCTTCACGTCGCTTCGCCGTTCCCGCCGGATGAGCCCACTGACGCAAACAAGGTGATCGTGCCGGCCGGCCTCGGCACCCTGCGTGTCCTGCGGGCCGCGCGGGATGCAGGCGTCAAACGGGTCGTACTCACATCGTCGTTCGCCGCGATTGCCCACGGCCACGGCAAGGTCGACCGCGAGTTCACCGAGGACGACTGGACCAACCTCGACGGCGGCGGCGTCACGGCCTACGTCAAATCCAAGGTGCTGGCCGAGCGCGCCGCCTGGGACTTCATCAAAAACGAAGGTGAGCAAACCGAACTCAGTGTCATCAATCCGACCGCCACCTTCGGACCCACGTTGAGTGATGACATCCCCGCCTCGCTCATTCCCATACTGACTCTGCTAGTCGACCCGCAGGCACTGATGCCTAACATCAGTTTTCCCGTCGCCGACGTGCGCGACGTTGCCGACATCCACATGCGGGCCATGACCCATCACGCCGCGGCCGGTGAGCGGTTCATCGTCTGCTGCGATGGCGGACCCATCTCGATGCTGCAGGCCGCCTACATCCTGCGCGACTGGGCCGGTGTCAAATCGGTCATTGCGATGCCCGTGATCGGTGATGTCCTGCGCCCGTGCAACCGCAAGGCCAAGACCGTCCTCGGCTTCACTCCGGGCCCGATCGACGAAGCCCTCCTCGCGACTGCAGGAAGCCTGGTCCGTTTAGGACTCGTACCGCCTCCGTGAGATCACCACCGAGCGAGCCGGCACGGCGACGAAATCCGGATTGCAGACGACCCCGGACACGCGATCAGAACTCGCTGTCAGGAGCACAGCCTTCGGATGCTGTGCTCACCCGGTCATAATGTTGAAAGCACAATTGTTTTGATATTCAGACCCATAGCCATCCCCAACCCAAACACGCCCCAGCCTTTCGCTGCCCGTCCGACTTTCTGGTGCCTTCAGAGGCGTCGATCTATGACCGGACACCAGGGGCCGCCGCACATCTTCCGTCTTGGACGAGATCCGTCGTGCGAAAACTCGTCGGTTTAGTTGCCGAGACCGAATAGTCCGATCGGGTCGTCGAGTGCGTCCTTCGTTTTTCCTCCGTAATACAGGGCCTGGTTGGTGAAGGCAATGGCCATGCGTCGTACGACGTCGTAGTCGGGGTTGACTTCTATTCGGCGAAAGTCCCGATTGGGTGCAGACTCTCGCCGATGGGGGCGACGTTGCTCATGCGATGGCGCCCGAGTCCTTCAACTCAGCGATGCGGTCCTATTCCATGCCGAGCACTATGACTTCGCAGCAATGACTAAAATTGTTGGGCCGCAATGGGTGAGCACGTAGGCCCCAAATGTCGCATACGACGGTAGCTTTGGGTCCGCGGGCTGGTTGGGCCCGCGGCCAAGGGATCCGGGACGGCTGGAGTACGGACAGTCACTCCCGCCAGCCGGCCCCGTCGGGGTTCTGCCGACGCCGAGGAGCACCGTCAGGGCCTCCACTCCGCTTTATTCGGATCCGATTGATGTCGTCGAGGTATAGGT
>DATJOR010000328.1:0-8027 GCA_035506875.1 Mycobacterium sp. | reverse complement strand
ACAACGTCGATGCCGAGGATCTGCTTGCCGCACCGGCCGATCCAGGCGAAATCCGCAGAATAACAATTCTTTTCGCGGACCTCGTTGATTCGACAGCGCTGTCGACCCGAATTGAGCTCGAGACGTATCGCACTGTTGTTGGACGCTATCGCGAGGAGGTGCTGCGCGTCATCGAGCAATACGGTGGCCATCTCGGCACCACCAAGGGCGACGGGTTGCTGGCCGTCTTCGGCCACCCGGAAGCACATGAGGACGATGTCCACCGCGCCGTTCAGGCCGGGCTGGACATCACCCGCGAGGTGGCCATACTCAGCACACGAGTGCGACGGCGCTTCGGTTTCGATATCGACGTTCGAGTCGGAATCCACCGTGGCATCGCGTATTTGGATACCGCCCAGGATGACGTTTACGGCTTCGCCGCCAACCTCGCCGCTCGGATGTGCAGCCTGGCCGAACCCGGCACCGTCGCAGTCTCCGAGGCCGTCGAGCAACTCGTCCGTACCCGTTTCGAGCTCAAAGCGCAGCTTCCCAAGGCCGTCAAAGGAGTCGACCAACCGGTTCGCTATTTCCTGGTGGTGGCCGAGCGCGACGTGACCCGCACTCCGGTAGGCCCACTCGTCGGTCGAGACCGCGAAATCACCTACTTACAGGAAGCCTGGGCGCAGGCGAGCGTCGGGGAGTTGCAAACCACCGGGGTGGCGTTCATCGGCGAGGCCGGAATCGGTAAGAGCCGCCTGGCGTGGTCGGCCGCCGAGATGGCCGAGCAGTCGCACGGCGTCATTCTTCAATTGATCGGCTCACCGTTCTACACCGACGTCGGGTTGCGACCGGTACGTCGGCTTGTGGAACGCCGTTGCGGCATCGGGCGCACATCCCAACCGGAGGAACGCCTTCGGCACCTGCGCCGCGAGCTCGAAGAATGTTCACTCGACCCGGCTTCGACACTCCCGCTTTTGGCTCCGGTGTTGGGCATCGGTCCCGAAACCGGCTATAGCGCGGTAGCCGCCGAGGGCCGCAAGCTCTATCAGCAAATCACCGTTGCGGTCCACGAATATTTGCGGGCATGCAGCCGTGATGCGCCCTCGCTCATCCTCGTCGAGGACATGCACTGGTTTGATGAGGACACCTTCGACGTAGTCAGTTCACTTTTGGGCGGCGACCTCGGCGGGCACGTCCTTGTCGTGATGACCAACCGCGCCCGGATGTCTCTGCCCGACGACGCGAAAGTGCAGGTGTTCGAACTCCAACCGCTCGGCGACGACGAAGCCGACCAGTTGATCACCGCCTTGCACCCGGCCGTGCGCGCCGATCAACAACGTGCGATACGCCAACGCTGCGTCGGAATTCCGCTCTACATCGAAGAAGTGGTCGCGAAACTCAAAGAGCAACCGTCCGACGCGTCAAACTCGCACGGCGTGCCCGACAGTCTGTACGAGGCGTTGTTCGCGCGTCTTCGGTCCAGTCCAAGCGCGGTGCAGGTAGTCGAGGCGGCAGCGATCATCGGCAGCCGTATCGAACGTGCGCTGCTGCTATCAGTGCTCGATATGCCGGAGGCCGAAGTCGACGCGGTAATCGCCGAACTGGTGAACGCTCGTGTGCTGGAACCGCTTGCCCAACAGAGTTTTCGCTTTCGTCATGAGCTGCTCCGCGAAGTCGCGGAAGAACTCTCGCCTCCTACGCTTCGCCGCAGTTTGCACAGCCGCATCGCCGACGGCCTGGCGGCGGCGCAGGGGAATCCCGACTGGCCGCTGATCGCGCATCACTACGAGCGGGCCGAGCGTTTTTCTGAGGCGACATCAGCATACGCGGCGGCGTCGGCTAATGCCCGGCTGCGCGGCGCACTCCGGGAGGCGCTGACTTACTTGACGCATGCCATTTCGCAAGCCGAGCGCGCCCCATCCGGAGGTGAACGCGACCGCTATGAAATCGCGCTTCGACTCGGACGCGCGTTCCTGGCTCAGGCGGCCGAGGGCGTGGCAAGCCAGAACGCCGCCGCTGACTTCGAACGCTGTCTGGCCCTGTGCAGCAGCGACTTAGCCGACGACGACCTCTTTTCGACCGTCATGTCGCTCTACCCGTACTACACGATGCGGGCCGACCTCGACCGGGCCGAACGACTCGTCGAGTCGGTGCGTGCGCAGCTAACCGGTCCCCGGGAGTGCTTCCTACCCATCAACGAATTCGGCCTGGGTATGTTGGCCTGGTATCGAGGCGAATTCGGCTACGCCCACCAGAAGCTTGAGGTAGCGGCCGCAACGCTGACCGACGCATGCACCCATGACCTCGAAGCGATGCTGTTCATGCCCAACGATGCCACGGCTGGGCTGTACACGCATTTGGCACTGGCCCGATACATCGACGGTGATCTCGCCGGCGTGGCCGCCGAGTTGGGTCGAGCCGAGCAGCGTTGTGCCGAAATACCTTTCCCCAAAGGCGTTTTCAGTCTGGCCTATGCGCGGCAAATGGAAATACTAATCCGATTGGAAGCCGGGCAGCTGCAGCGCGCCGCCGAGACGGCGGTCGAACTGATCACCCTGGGCGAGCAGCACGGCTTTGATTTTTGGGCGTTAGTCGGGACGGCGCAGCAGGCCACCGTCGCGGCTGTATCAGCGTTGGCGGACAATGCGGATCGCGCAACGTTGGAGCCACACATCGCGGCGCTGACCGCATTCGTCGAGATGTCGCGATCGATGAATACGATCTCGCTGATCACCTTCTACGATGCGATCCTGGCACGTCTGCTCATAGCGAGCGGCGAATTGCCCAAGGCCCGCGAGCGCCTGCATATCGGACTGGAATTGGCCGAACAGACCAGGATGCACTTCTACGACGCGGAGTTGTTGCGGCTGCGAGCCCAGACCAGCGACGATCTCCAGGCGCGTCGCGCGGACCTTCAGACGGCCTTTCAACTGGCTCAGCGTCAGCATGCGCCAATCTTCCAGCTACGAGCCGCCACAGACCTTTTCAAACTCGACGGCGCACCGGCCCGGGACAAGCTCTCGGACGCGCTGAGCCTGTTTCCCGACGGAACCAGTTGGCCGGAAGTCGCGTCCGCCCGGACAATGCTCGAGTGAGACGGCCCGGTGGGAAGGTCGCCATCATTGGTGGCGGCATGGCCGCGTTGAGCGCCGCCTGGCGGCTAAGTGAGCCCGGTTCGCGCGACCGCTACGAGTCAATAACCGTGTACCAGCGCGGCTGGCGGCTCGGGGGTAAGGCCGCATCAAGCCGCGGCCCCAATGGGCGCATTGAGGAACACGGGCTGCACATCTGGCTGGGATCTTATGAGAACGCGTTCGCCCTCCTGCGCGAGTGCTACGCCGAATTAGACCGGACAACAACAGATCCCACCATACCGATACGGATCTGGGAAGAAGCGATCGCGCCGGCTGACAACCCCGGCTTGGCCGACAGCTGGAACGGCAATTGGCTGACATGGCACGGCACGCACCCGCGCGACGACAAGCTGCCAGGCGACCCAGACAGCACGGGCCGCGAACTTACCGCGGCGGGGTTCGTCGAGCGCGCGTTACGGCTCATACTCGCCTTCGCCGACTCGCTGCGCGAGGCGGCCCCGGGGCGACTGACGCTCAGTGTGTCGCCCGATCCTCCGGCGCCGGCGCCCGCGCCCCCGTTCCAGGCGGTGATGCGTGCGACGTTGGCAGCGCTACTGGCCGTCGTGGATCCGCAATTCACCGAATCCCCGGCTTCCGATGTCATCGAGCACGCGCTTGATGCGGTCCGCCACGCGATCGACGCTGACGATCGCGTGGATCGTCGGCGCAGTTGGGTCCTGATCTCTCTTGTCGTCGCTGCTGTCCGGGGCATCATTGCCGACACGCTGATCACCGATGCCCGCGGCTTCGCGGCCATCAACGACGAGGACTTCTGCGATTGGATCATTCGCCACGGCGCGCATCCCGATGTCCTCGATTCGGCGATGGTGCGCGGCGTCTATGACCTGGTATTCGGTTACCGCGACGGTGACCCGCGGCAACCTGCGGTTGGCGCCGGCGTCATGACATTCCTTATCGGCCAAGTGCTTTTCGGCTACCGGGGAGCGATTTTCTGGAAAATGACGGCCGGAATGGGCGATGTCGTCATCGCACCGCTGTATCAGGCACTGCGAAGGCGCGGGGTGGGATTCGAGTTCTTCCACCGTCTCGACGCCCTGCACTTGGATGCCTCGCGTCAGTCGGTTGCCACAATCACGATGGGCCGCCAAGTGCGGCTCGCCGAAGGCCTTCAGCATTACGACCCGCTCATCAAGATTCGCGGGCTTCCGGTGTTCCCCAACGAGCCCATCACCGAACAGCTCCGAACAACCGCGAGACTGGATGCGACTGAATCGCACTTCGGCGCGCGAGACGATGTCGAAATACGAACGCTGAAAAAGGGTGTCGATTTCGATCACGTCGTGCTCGCGGTGTCGATCGGAATGGTCCCGATCGTGGCCGGCGAGCTCATCGAGGATCGCCCGGAATGGCGCAGCATGGCAGCGCATGTCCGCACGGTGGCGACCCAGGCCTTCCAGATCTGGCTAAGACCGGACGAGGCGTCACTCGGCTGGAATGAGTCCGGCGCGACCGTCAGCGCCTACCTGCCGCCGTTCGACACCTTTGCATCGATGCCCCAGACGCTGTGGGCCGAGGATTGGCCGCGCGCTGAACAACCCCGGACGGTCGCGTACTTCTGCGGCAGCCTCGATGCACCCTGGCCCACCACGGATGAGCATTTGGGTTACGTCAATCGATACGCCGAGCAGGTCCACTCTGGGGCTGCCAGATTTCTCGATCACCATGCCGGGCTGTATTTTCCGAACGCCGTCACCGAAGAGGGATTCGCCTGGCATCTGCTCTGCGGTGTGAACGGCCAGCGCGGACGCGAAGCGCTGACGACCCAGCATGTCAGCGTCAATATCGATCCGTCGGACCGCTATGTGCAGTCGTTGCCCGGCAGCGACAAATACCGGCTGAGACCGGACGAAAGCGGTTACGACAACTTGGTGTTGGCCGGCGATTGGACCGACTCAGGCATGAACGCCGGCTGCATCGAGGCAGCGGTGATGTCCGGTCTCCAAGCCGCGAACGCCTTAATGGGCCGCCATCGCTATCACCGCATTCGCGGGCTTTACATGCCCTGACCCGGCTCCTCGACCGCACCGCTCAACGGCTCGCCGCGGCGCAGCGAGCCGATCCAGCCGTCACGCCGCTCACCGCGCTGTTCGAGCAGCCCGCGGACCGTCCCTTCCATCCGGAACCCACACCGTCTGGCGACTCGTCGTGACGCCCAGTTGCCTACTTGCGCACGCCAATACATCACCTCGATGCCAGGCAGCCCGAAGCCCCAACTCAACACCAGCCGCAGCGCGCGAGTCATCACGCCCTTGCCCCGCGCCCACGGGGCCAGCCCGTAGCCCACTTCGGCGCCGCCGATGCCGTCGAACCGCAAGTCCACGGTTCCGGCGAAGCGGCGCTCGTACACGATCGCGAACCGCGCGACGTTACCCTGCCAGCCCTCGGCGACTCGCGTCAGAAAATCCTCCGCGTCAGACCGGTGATATGGCACCGGGACGGTTGTCCAGCGCTGGAATTCCGGGTCGCGGCATTGCGCAACAATGTCGTCCACGTCACCGGGAAGCGGCTGCCGCAAGACCAAGTCGGGCCCATCGGTCAGCTCGGGAGCGGCCGGCAGCCGGACGCGTTTGCCCGAAGTCATGCTCAGACAGCCGCGCGCAGTTCGGCGACCAAATCGCCACGGCCACCTACGGTGACGCCAGCCAATCCTAGCCACGAGGCCATCGTCTCAAGCTCACCGACCAACGCCGCCGCCACCCGTGACGGCGAGCGATCTCGCTCGACGAACGCACCGACGACGTGGAGGGCATCGGCGGCACGGTCGGCCTTGAGATCGACGCGCCCGACCAACTCGCCGTCCAGCAGAAACGGCCAGACGTAATAGCCGTATTGGCGCTTGTTGGCCGGTGTGTAGATCTCGATGCGGTAATGAAATCCGAACAGCCGCTCCACCCGCGGACGGAAGAATATCAGCGGGTCGAACGGACACAACAGCGCCGTGCCGCGTGCGCGCCGCGGAATCGTCTGCCCCGCAACCAAATACGCAGGCGCCGACCAGCCCTCGACATCGACGGGCTCCAGTTCGCCGTCGGACACCAGTTTCGCGATTGCCAGCTTGGCCTGGCCTGCGGTCAGCCGAAAGTAGTCGCGAATGTCGGCCTCGGTACCGACGCCCAGCGCGGTGGCCGCCCGCAGCGTGAGCTCTCGGACGGCGTCGTCCTCGTCGACCTCCCGCGCCAGCACATCGGGTGGCAACACTCGCTCGCTCAGGTCGTAATGCCGGGCGAACCCGACCCGGGTCGCCGTGGTGAGCACCCCTGCGGCGAACAGCGCCTCCGCGACCCACTTGGTGTCGCTGCGGCTCCCCCACCACGCTCCCCGTGGACCGCGCGGCCCGGCGGACAGATGCTCCTCGATTTGCGCCGCGGTACTCGGACCGAGTTCGGTGACCGCGTCGACGATCTTGTCGGCAAGCTGCGGGTTGGCCTTCACGATGTGGGTGCCCCACCGGCCGTGCCGGTATTGACGCATCCGCCAGCGCAGCATCGGCCAATCGTCGACGGCCATCAGCGCGGCCTCGTGCGCCCAGTACTCCACCAGCAGTCGCGGCGAGCGAGCGGAGTGATCCCAGGCCGCACGGTCCAGAACAGCCCGGTCGTAAGGACCGAGCCGGCTGAACACCGGTGCGTAATGGGCCCGCACCGCGACCGACACCGAATCCAGCTGCAGGACCTGGATCCGCGAGATCAGCCGCCGCAGGTGCGCACGAGTTACCGCACCGCTGGGCGGCGGCTCGCTAAAACCCTGGGCCGCAACGGCTATCCGCCTAGCCTGCGCGGCGCTCAGCCTGACCGGCCGGATCGACACGGCGCCGAGAATACCGCCCGGCGGGGACACTCTTTCAGCGAGGACTGCTCGCACTGCCGATCATCCCGCCCCACAGCGGCAGCGGCAGCGCTAGGAAGTCATTCATTCACTTCTCCCATAAATTTGCTCCCTGCACTCACACAAAAGCCTGCCAACACTGATACTGCTCGCGGGTCGTCGGCGGTGCGAGTTTGATTGCCGACCCGATCTTCACAACGCGGCAGTCAGCCGGATAGTTCGAACGAATTGGTTTATACCCCAATGTGTTCGAGCTTCGATAGATTGCCGGTAGTGGCTGGCCCCGATACTCGGGTTAGTTGGTTGTTGGTGGTGGTTGGGGTTGGAAGGGTTCATACCACCACCAGTGGGCGCGCTCGCCGGTGGGTCCCGGGCAGGGCGCCACCGCGGGCGGGGGTTGAGTGGGTGGGCGCGCCAGCGATCCCGGGCTCAGTGATCGGCCGGCGCTGTCGGTGACGGTGAGGGCGTCGGCGGGTCCGGTGATGGTGATGACGCCACGGTGGTGCAGCCGGTGGTGATAGGGGCATAGCAATACCAGGTTGGCTAACTCGGTGGGGCCGCCGTCTTCCCAGTGCCGCAGGTGATGGGCGTGCAGACCACGGGTGGCGCCGCAGCCGGGAACTGCGCACATGCGGTCGCGGTGCTCCAGGGCGCGGCGCAGCCGCCGGCTGATCAGCCGGGTCGTCCGACCGGCGCCAATGGGCTCGCCGTGACGTTCGAACCAGACTTCGCAGGTGGCATCACAGGTCAGGTATTTCCGTTCGGCCTCGGTGAGCAGCGGACCCAGATGCAGTGCCGCAGCGCGGCGCTCAACGTCGAGGTGCACGACCACGGTGGTGTGCTGCCCGTGGGGGCGGCGGGTGGCCTCGGCGTCCCAGCCCGCCTCGATGAGGCGCATAAACGCCTCCAGGGTGCCCGGCAATGGCGGCGCGATATCTGATGCGCCCGCGGCATTTCCGTGGTCGTGCTTCCACTGGGCGATCAGCGCATCCCGGTGAGAAGCCAAGGCGGCGTTGAACTTCGCGGCGTCATGGTGATCAAGTGTGATCCGATAGCAGCTGCCGTGCT
>DATJOR010000327.1:0-6401 GCA_035506875.1 Mycobacterium sp. | reverse complement strand
TGTACAAGGCGGTGTTCTACGCGGCGATCGCCGCACTGGCGGTGGCCCCGCTGGCACTGGGCAACCAAGGCTGGTACGCCCGGTTTCTCGCGAGCCGACCGATGGTGTGGCTCGGCGAGATCTCCTACGAGATCTTCCTTGTTCACCTGGTGACGATGGAAATCGCGATGGTCGACGTGGTCCGCTACCACGTCTACACCGGGTCGATGGTGAACCTATTCGTGGCGACCTTGGTCTTGACCATCCCGGTGGCCTGGCTGCTGCACCGCTTCACCCGCGTGCGCAGTTAAGCCGTCTGATCCGCCGGCATCACGATCGGCACGACGAACTCCTCGATCATCGCCTGTTCGTCGGCCACGTCGCGGCCCGGGAAAATAAGCAGCGACGTGATCACCCGGACCAGCCAGCGAGCCCGGCTTTCGGCGACGGCCCGGTCCTCGGCGCCAAGCGAGTTGACGAACGCCGCGGCCAGCGCGGTGATCACGTCGGATTGCTCGGCCAGTTCACCACCGATCGGTGGCTGCGTGATGGCAAACCACGACGACAGCGCCGGGCTTTCCCGGACCAGTCGAAGCGTGGTGACGACGCCTGCAGTCAGCCGTTCGCGCGGCTCGGTGATGCCGCCGATCTTCTCTTTGATCGCATCGAAGAGCCGATAGGTCTCCCGGTTCACATACGCGGTTCGCAACGCTTCGCGGTTTTCGAAGTAGCGGTAGAGCGTCGCACGGGAACAGCCTGCGGCCTTGGCGATCTCGTTCATTCCCACCGAGCCGGGATCATGCCGGGTGAACAGCTCCTCGGCGGCGTCGAGTATCCGATCGGCGGCTACCTCGATCCGACGTGCGGACAGCCAGTCATTGGCCGCCATCAGGACGCGATTCGAATCGGGACAGACAGCGGACGCCGCACGTAGCTTCCACCGGCCCACACGATGCCGCCCTCGTCGACCTCGAAATCTGGGCAGCGGGAGAGCAATTCGGTCAGCGCGACCCGCGACTGCATCCGGGCCGCGGCCGCGCCCAGACAGTGGTGCGCGCCGTGGCTGAACGTCAAGATGTTGCGCGGGCAGCGCATGACGTCGAGCTCGTCGGCATCCGGACCGTATACACGCTGGTCGCGATTGGCCGACCCGTACAGCAGCAACACCCGCCGGCCGGCCGGCACGATGACGTCGCCGATCGTCACGTCGCGGGTGACGGTGCGCGCCAGGCCCTGCGCCGGCGTGGTCAACCGGAGCAATTCCTCAACGGCATCCGGGATGCGTTCAGGATTGTCCGCCAACAACTCTCGCTGATCGGGTCGCCGGTGCAGCAACGGCATCGAGCCGCCCAGCATGCCGGTCACGGTGTCGTTGCCGCCGGTGACCATCGTGAACGTGAACGCCAGGATCGACAGCGTGCCGGCGATGTCACCGTCGGCGCCGACCCCGGCGGCGACCAGGTGGGAGATAGTGTCATCCTCCGGCTCGCGCCGGCGCCACTCGATCAACTCGGTGAAGTAGGCCATCATCGACCCGACCGCGTCGCCGACGGTCTCCAGCGCGCCGGCAACGCCACCCTCGGCCGTATTGGCCGCCACGATCGCCTGGGTCCAGCCGTCGAATTGTGTCCAATCCTTCTCGGGCACACCGAGATAGTGTGCGACCACCATCGAGGGAAGCGGCTTGAACAGCTCGGTGACGATGTCGCCACCGCCGTTGGCGCGCAGCTGCTCGATCCGCTCGACGACGAACTCGCGCACCTTGGGCTCGACCGCCTCGACCTGGCGCGGAGTGAAGCCGCGTGACACCAGCTTGCGGAACTCGGTGTGCACCGGTGGGTCTTGCATGACAAACGGCGGATTGTCCTTTAGCCCAATCAACTCCAGGTCGTTGTAATTGACCGTCAACCCCTGTGCGGAGGAGAACGTCTCGTGGTCACGGGCCGCGGACCAGACGTCGGCGTGCCGGGACAGCACGTAGTAGTCGTCCTCGGGGTGTTTCGGCGGGACGACGTGGTGCACTGGGTCGTGATCGCGTAACGCGCGGTACATCGGCCAGGGATTGGGCCAGGTTTCGGCGGTCGCCAGCTCGAACCGCGGCGCGTGAGACAAAGTCGTCGTCATGTCTTATTCGTACGACACTCGACCGACTGTGTCAAGAAGGCCGCCGCCCCGAAGTTCCACCCGAAGTGCGAACCTCCTCCATACTGAACAGGCATTCAGCCTTGGGGAAAGGATAAGATGAAGACGGTATTCGCGGGATTAGTAAGCGCCGCAATAGTTTTTGTTTTTGTTCCATCAGCCAGTGCCGATGTTCCCGGCCTCGCCCCGTTTGTCGGGACTTGGCAAAAGCACGACGCGATGCTCGTGATCGACAACACTGGCACAGGCGTCGATACCTACCCGGACATCGGGGTGTGCTCGAGTTGCTCGGAAGGCAATGCGCCGCGCGGCACCCTCACCTTCACGTTGACATCAGCCTTGGACGGCGTGGCAACCGGAAGCGTCACCGCCAGTACCGATCCAGCGAATCACGCCGTCGGTGCGCCGGTGACCGCCACGCTCACCGCCGGCTCGCCAGGTCAACTCCTTCAGCTCACCGTCGACGGCATGCCGCAATTGCCGTTCTGCGACACCGCCGCAGAAGCAACCGGCCAGTGTGGCGCTTGAATTTGAAGAGGTCAGATGTCCTATCGAGACCGAGTGAGCTCGCCGGGACCGAAGAAGCTGCTGGCCCTGGACGGCGGAGGCATTCGGGGCGTCATCACCCTGGAGGTACTCCGGCGGCTTGAGTCGCTGCTGGCAAAGCATCTGGGTGCGGGAGACGAATTCGTGCTCGCCGATTATTTCGACTACATCGGTGGAACCAGCACCGGGGCGGTGATCGCGGCCGGGCTCGCCAGGGGAGTTCGGGTGGCGCAGCTTCTGGACCTCTATGTGCATCGGGGCGAGGAGATGTTTGATCACGCATCGCTTCGGCGTCGCTACCACTACCGTTATGGCAGCGTGCGGCTTCGGCAACAGTTGCAGGGCCTGCTCTATGTCCGCTACAACCCGGAGTTGTCCCGTCGAGGTCTCGATGACTTAGGCCTTCATGATGTTGTCCCCGAGCAGGTTCAGAGATTGGACTCCGTTCAACCTGTTGGTGAGCTAAGGCGGGTGGGGCAGGCCGCGGCGCTGGAACACTTCGCCGGATTCCTCTAGGCAGGCTGCGCGTCAGACGCCCGCGCCGGGATTCAGCAGGCCCAACGGGTCCAACGCATCTTTGATGCGCTGATTGAGCGCCATCGCGTCGGGTCCGAGATAGCCGGCCAGCCAGGGACGCTTCAACCGACCGACACCGTGTTCGCCGGTGATCGTGCCGCCCAGGTGCAGTGCGAGGTCCATGATCTCCCCGTACGCCAGGTCGGCGCGTTCCTTCATCGCCGCGTCGGCGGGGTCGTACACGATCAGCGGATGGGTGTTGCCGTCACCGGCGTGGGCGATCACCGAGATCATCAGCTCGCGATCGGCGGCGATACGGGCGATCCCGGTGACCAGATCGGCCAGCGCGGGCAGTGGCACCCCGACGTCTTCGAGCAGCAGCGGACCCTTCTTCTCGACCGCCGGAATGGCGAATCGGCGGGCGGCGACGAACGCCTCGCCCTCTTCCGGGTCGTCGGTCGAAAACACTTCGGTCGCACCGTATTTGCTGAAAATCTCGGCCATGAACTCGGCGTCTTCGCCTCCACCGTTGCCGCGTTCGTCGGATGCCCCGAGCAGCAGTGCGGCGGCGTCACGGTCCAGGCCCATCCGCAGCTTGTCCTCGACCGCGTTGATGGCGACCGAGTCCATGAACTCCAACATCGCCGGGCGCAACCGCGCGGTTACCCCGAGCACCGCCTCGGCGGCGGCTTCCACCGACGCGAAGTTGCCGACCACTGTGCTCAACGGTTGTTGTGGCGGCACCAGTCGCAGTGTGACCTCGGTGATCACGCCCAGGGCGCCTTCACTGCCGACGAACAGCTTGGTCAGGCTCAGGCCGGCGACGTCCTTGAGTCGCGGGCCGCCCAGCCGGACTGCGGTGCCGTCGGCCAGCACGACTTGCACACCGAGCACGTAGTCGGTGGTGACGCCGTATTTCACACAGCACAGCCCGCCGGCGTTGGTCGCGATGTTGCCGCCGATGCTGCAGATCTCGTACGACGACGGGTCAGGCGGGTACCACAGTCCGTACTCGGCGACCGTCTTCTTCACCTCGGCGTTGAGCAGTCCCGGCTGGCACACCGCGGTGCGGGTGACCGGGTCGACCTCGATGTCGCGCATCTTCTCGGTGGACAGCACAATTCCGCCGTCCACGGCGGTGGCGCCGCCGGACAGGCCGGTGCCCATACCGCGCGTCACCACCGGGACGTGATGAGCGGTGGCCCATCGCAGGATGGTCTGCACCTCTTCGGTGCGCCGCGGACGCACCACGGCGATCGGCTTTCCCGCCGACGCGTCGAAGGCGCGGTCTTGTCGATAGGACTCGGTCACCGCGGGGTCGGTGACCACCATCCCCTCCGGCAGCTCGGCGACCAGGCCTGCCAGCACATCGGCGCCCATGGCAGCGATCCTACGGACGCCGCGGCTCGTCCAAGTCTCGTAGCGAGGAAAGTCGCAGCGAGATCAGGCCGATGGCGATCATCGGAATGGCCAGCACCAAAAACGTCGTCCGAAGCCCGGCGGCATCGGTCAGCGGGCCGGCCAGCATGAAGCCCAGCGGGCCGGCCGCGTATGCCAGCGACGTCATAACTCCGACCACCCGACCGCGCAGCTGCGGCGGCGACTTGGACTGCATGACGTAGTTGTAGATCGGGGCGATCGGTCCGTAGACCAGTCCGATCAGCGCGCACAGCAGCAGGATCACCGGCAACGGTGGCAGCGTCGAGATCAGCGCGGTGCACAACCCCAGCGTCAACGTGGCCGTCAGCAGCGTCCACCGCCTGCTGACCCGGCGGATCAGCAGCGGGTACGCCAGCGCGCCGGCCAATCCGCCGATGCTCAACGCGACCAGCACCCAGCCCAGATGCGCGGGCTCGTGTCGGTCGGTGAAGTACTTGGGAAACAGCACGCTTTCCATCGGCAGATACAACGCTGTCATCGTCAAGTCGATCAGTGCCAGCGTGCGCAGCACATCGAGATTCCATACGAACCGCAGCCCATCGAGCATCCCGGACCAGGGCCCGTCCGGGCGTGCCTCTACCGGTGGTGATCCGGCTCCGTGCAGCCGCAGCGCGCTGATCGCCAGGATGGAGACACCGAACGCGCCGGCGGTGACCCACATCGTGTTGATGCCGCCGACGGTGGCGATCAGCAGACCGCCGAGCCCTGGGCCGACGATGTAGGCGCCCTGGAAGACGGCCTCGTAGTAGCCGTTGATGCGGTCGAGCGTCCACCCGGCTCGGGTGGCGGCCTCGGGCAACATCGATTGCCGCGCGGTGATGCCGGCGGGATCGAACAGCGCGCCCAATGCGGCCAGCACGGCGAGCACGGCGACGGTGATGCTGCCGTGCCCGAAGGCAATCGCCAGCACCGGAACCGCTGCGACGGTCGCCGCCGACAGGGCATCGGAGATAATCGAAACACGCTGTCTGCCAAGATAATCCACCGCTGTCCCGGCGATGAGCGTGGAGAACAGCAGCGGCAACGAAGCCGCTCCCGCGACGATTGAGGCGTCGAATGCGCTGCCGTTGTGCTGCAACACCAGCCAGGGGAATGCGATCAGCGAGATACCGTTGCCGGCCGCAGCGGCCAGCGCCGCGAACAGGATGAGATAGACAGGCCGGCGGGATGGCTGGGTCTGCGTGGACATGGGAGTTCGGGGAGGCAATCTAGCAGCGCGTAAGCCCGACCGGCGAGCGATTTTCAACGTTCGTGCACAGTGGAGCGGTGAACCTCGCCCGACTCGCCCACCCACGAACCGGTGCTTTCTTTGGTTCTCCCGTGACGCCCGGCACCGGCTGGCCCGGCGATCCGGCGACCGCCCGCACCGCGGTGGCGTCGGAGCAAGCGCAGGTGGTCGCGATGGCCGAGGCCGCCGAATCCGTGGCACAGCTTGACGCCGAGGTGTCGGTGTGCCGCGCCTGCCCGCGATTGGTCGAGTGGCGGGAGCAGGTCGCGCTGACCAAACGACGGTCGTTCGCCGAGCAGCCGTATTGGGGCCGGCCGGTGCCTGGCTGGGGGTCCGAGCGTCCGCGGCTGATGATCGTTGGGCTGGCCCCGGCCGCCAACGGCGCCAATCGCACCGGTCGGGTGTTCACCGGTGACCGGTCCGGGGATGTGCTGTATGCGGCCATGCACCGGGCCGGGCTGGCGAATTCGCCGACCAGCGTGGACGCCGCCGACGGCCTGGCGCTGAACGGCACCCGGGTGGCGGCCGCGGTCCGGTGTGCGCCACCGGA
>DATJOR010000326.1:0-6246 GCA_035506875.1 Mycobacterium sp. | reverse complement strand
GTTGTCGATGTAGCGCTCAAACGGCACCGCGATGAACGTGAAGGCATTACAGAACAGGCCGAAGTTCGGGTTGGCCGGTTGCCACATGAAGGGGACGCTCGCGTCGAATTCCCAGGGAATCTTGCGGACCACGAGCTTGGTCACCCGTCGCCACCTCCGGGGCTTAACATTGGCTGGATCGGTGTATCACGGGCCAGTGTGACATTTGACCCTCAATATGTAAAGGACGCGATGGACGCCGAGCAGTCGACCAGACGGCGGATTCTGGCAGCCACATTCGTCGTGCTGGCGCGCGATGGTCGGCGCAAGCTGCAGCTGTCCGACGTGGCCGCCGAGGCCAAGGTGTCGCGACCCACGCTGTACCGCTACTTCGGTTCGAAGGATGGGCTGCTCGAGGCTTTCGGCCTCTACGAGCAGGACAACTTCGACGCCGGCATCGCCACTGCCATCGCGGGACTGAGCGGGCCCGACCGTCTTGACGCCGCGCTCAAGTTCATCGTCGACTTCCAGAGCACGTATTCGCTGGGCTCACTGGCCGAAATCGAGCCCGAGCATGTGCTCTACCAGATGAAGCGGGTGCTGCCGATCATGCACGACCGAATCGCCCGCATAATTCCCGGCAACCACAGCGACATCGCGGCCGCCGCGGTGGTGCGAATCGCCGTGTGCCACTACGTGGTCGGCGGCGATGGCCCCGATCAGTTCCTCGCCGAATTGCGCCATGCGGCCGGCCTCGGGGCAAGTCACAGCAGCCACGCCTACAACAAGAACTAACCCTCACACGTTTTCCGAAAACGACCCACATGCGATATCACCGGTCCAGCTGCTCGGCTTTGATATCACATACGCACTCAAATCAGACCACGTACTAATCCCTCCCGTAGGGGCTGCTGAGGTCGATGTTGAACCAGTCGCCTATCTTGGCCGCTATCACCTCGGGCTCCTCCAGATGCAGGAAATGACCGACGCCGTCGACGATCTCGACAACAGATCCGCCGGCCGGCAGGTGCGTCGCTAAGTCGCCGAGCAACTCAGCGCCGATCGCCCCGTCGCGAGCGCCGCGCAGATACAACGTCGGCACTGGTGGCGGCTGTATGCAGGCTGATGCTTCAGCCTCGGCATCCCGGTCGGCGAACTGTGGGTTGAACGACGCTCGGTATGGCGCAATGACATTGGCGATGTTGTCCGCGGTCACGTGTCGACGCAGCTCAGCAAGGTCCTCGCTGGCGTCGTAGCCGGGCGACCAGTCGGCCCACAGCGACTCCCAGAACCCGGGCGCCAGCAACGCGGACTCGGCGAGGCCGACCTGCTGGATGAACCAGATGTAGAACGACCGCCTGAGCTGGGTGTAGCTGAACATCCCCGCGGCCAACGCGCCGATCGGCGGAACCGCAAGGGCGACAAAGCGCGCGAATGCAGCTGGCTCGGTGGCGACTGCGCCGTATCCGGCCTGTGCTCCCCAGTCATGGCCGATCAGCACCGCCCGGTGGTCTGCGCGGTAGCTGCGAAGGTGAGAGGAGATGGCGGGTTCACCCACGGATCGTATTACATCTGGGCAGTCAGATGTAAACTGCTTAAGATTTACATCTCGGCGTTCCTATGTAAATCTATGGGACATGGCAGGCATCGCCCTCGTTCAGCGCGACCTCGCAGCAACTCGCGTTCAGCTGGAGGCGTGGTTCGGGCAGAAGTTCAATTGCACCGCCGCCGTGTCAGACTTGCGCGCAGCGAACCGCGCGGCCGGATGGTCGAGCGAAAGCCTGTTGTTGTCTGCGGAATTAGCCGACGGCACAAGCGAATACGTGTTGCGGATTCCGCCCGCCGGTGGTGGCATCTTCCCCGAATACGACCTGGAAGCGCAGACACAAACCCAGGAGCTGCTGCACGAATACGGAATTGCGACGCCGTCGCCGATCATTTACGAGCCTGACACGTCATGGCTCGGTTCCCGGTTTCTGGTGATGCCGCGGATCGTCGGGCACACACCGTCAGACACGACGTATGCGAGTCGCGGTTGGCTGCATGATGCAGGTTCTTCCGTGCAACGGCGCGCCCACGATTCGTTTCTCGAGACGCTCGCCGGTCTGCAGTGTGTACCCATCGCAGAGGTACCGTGGCTTGAACGGCCTGGCGGAGTAGGGGTTTCGGCCGAACTGGCCTGGTGGCACGAGTATGCGCGGTGGGGTACCGACGACCACGTTCCGGACATCATGACCGAAACGTTCAACTGGCTGGAGCGCCGCCAACCCGATCAGACGGCTGACGTCGCGGTGTGCTGGAACGATGCCCGCTTGTCCAACGCCATCTTCGATGACGGCGGTCAGCTCATCGGCGCACTGGACTGGGAACAGGCCTGCCTGTGCCCCGCCGAGACGGACTTCGCATGGTGGCTGGCCACCCGTCGGCAAATGTTGGAGGTCAACGGCATTGATGCCGACCCCGAGTTGCCCGGGTTCGACAGCCGCGAGCAGGTGATTCGACGCTACGAGGAGATGATCGGCCGACCGCTCGCCGATCTCGACTGGTATGAGGTCTTCGCGATGGCGCGGATGGGGTGTTGCATCTTGCGCACACAGGTTCTGCTGCGCAGCATTGGGCAAGGCGATCACTTCCTCACCCGAGCGCCGATCCTGCCGGCGTGGACGGTCGCGGTCGTCCAGCAATAGTTCAGCGACGAAAGCGGTGACACCCAATCATGACTCGCATCGCACCATCGGACGCACTCGCCGACGTACCCGTCGTCGAGTTAGGACAGGGTGATCGGATCAATCTCGGCGTCGCGGCGATTGTCAGCCGCCTGCCGAAGGTCGCCGAGGGGCTCGGTGCTCTCAACGCGGCGCTCAAGTCGACGGGGACGTTGCCACCGCGGCTGCTCGAGCTGGTCCGGCTGCGCATCGCGTTTCACAACCAGTGCCGAAGCTGCATGTCCGTCCGTTACCAGAGCGCCATCGATGACGGGCTCACCGAAGATGCCGTGTGTTCCCTGGAACGTCCCGCAGACGCGCCTGACTTGTCCGACGCGGAGCGCGCCGCACTGAACTTCGCCGATCTATTTGCCACCAACCATCTCTCGATCGACAGCGCCGTTTACGACGAGCTCCGTGAGCATTTCACCGAAGACCAACTCGTCGAGCTCGGCGTGCACTGCGCCATCGCCCTTGGCATCGGAAGGCTCACCGCGACATGGGATGTCACCGACGACATACCCGACGCCTTCCGGTCCGAGACCGACGGCCGGGTGACGCCGTGGTCGTCGGCGGGGGTCATCGCAACGGGCTAGCACGGTGGATATTTGGGAACTGGTCGCCCGCGAGCAGATTCGCGACACTCTCGCGCGGTACAACTGGGCCGGTGACGGCGGACGTCTCGAAGAATTGGCCGAGACCTTCTGCGCGGACGGCGTACTCGAGATACGAGGCATGCAACCGCTGCGCGGTCGGTCCGAGATCGTCGCGTTCCTCGGCGGTGTCACAGGGAAGGTCGCCGTCAGCGCCGACGTCAAGCCGATCGTCCGGCACAACGTCACCAATGTGCTGTTCACCCAGGTGACCCGCGACCAGGCGCAGGTCTCGTGTTACTTCTTGGTGGTGACCCATATCGGGCTCGATCACATCGGCCGCTACCGCGACACCTTGGTGCCCGACGGCGGTAGCTGGCTGATCAAGCATCGCAAGGTCTCGACCGACTGGGCCGCCCCGAACTCGGTGGTGGCTCGGCAATCGTCCGACAGCTGATCCCACAGGACCACGGCACGGGTTGTGTTTGCTGAATGACCCACTGAGCCGCACGCAGTGCCGTACTGTCAGCCCATGATCGCTCTAGTACGCAAGTCAAATACGTTGCAGCGGGGTGGCCATTCGGCCGCGATGGTGGCCATCGTCGCCACGGTGATCGTCGCAATAGTCGGAGCGTGGTGCCCGAAGCCTATGTCGGGCGGCGGCGCCTCCTGGGCTACGGGCGGGCCCCCAAACCCCAATCCCGGAATATCTTCAAGCCCAAGCGGTTCGACCGCGCCGTCGGCGACAGCCAGCGCCCGTTTCCTCGGGCAATGGCACGTCCACGACGCGAGCCTCGACATCACCCCAACGACGGCCACGATCAATTCGAGCCCAGGCGCAGGCCCGTGCATGCAAAACCCCCAGGTCGCCTGCTCGGAGAGCGACACGCTGGCGGTCGATTCCGGCAACGACACAGAGCTGACGCTCACGGTCACCTCCGTCAGCTACAAGCTAAGCAACGGCCAGACAACGTCGGTTAGTGGCCTCCCGGGTCCGTCGACTGCCGTGGGGGACTCGGTCCAGTTGGTGTGGCAGAGGCAGGGCTTGCTCAAGCAGACAGTGCTAAATGGCTCTCCCAGTTGGCAGGGTGGCAATCCCTATTGGTGTGGCGCTGGCATCAGCCCAAGTGATCAGCAACTGTGCGGCGCATAGCGTCGACCGACGGGACCGCACCCGACTCTGCGATAGCTCGTCGATGACCACGCACGGCATCTCGAAGGACGTGCTACCTGCGCTGATGATTTCAGAGGGTGTCACCATGAATCCGCGCGAAGCGCACAGGTTGATGCAACCTCGTGACAACGTTGGCGACGGCTGTTTCGGATCACCGTGGCCTCAGGATCGATCTCGCAGACCGGATTCGAGGGTGTGGCGAGTTCAGCGCGGCGCTTGCGGAACGCATTGGTGAGTTGGTGGCTGATGTCGCGCAGTCGTTCTTGGTCGTCGTCAGAAAGATCACTGAAGGCAACGGCAACCTTGCCTTGATGCTCCTGCCAGACAAGGCGTTGCTGCCCGAGGCCGGCGTCGGTGATCTCGACGATGGTGCTGCGGCCGTCGGTGGGATGCGCGTACCGCTCGAAGCCACTGGTGAAATTGTTTCTAACTCGGGGCGACGCCGCGTTTGTTGTGGCGGCGCGGTCGATCGCCGTTGTCTGCCTGGGCCGCCGTCTGAGGCGGTACTCCCGTTGCGTTCAGGGCGTCTTCAGGGCTCGATGCAGCAGCAGGCCGTACATTTTTGTCAGCACGGGTCGGGGGGCGAGGTACTTACCCGCGACGTCCATGAACTTGTTGGTGCCACCTGGAATTACTAGCGATCGATGACCGAGGCCCTTCAGCGCTTTCCGCACGACGCGTGACGGTTCCATCATGGGCAGGGGAAGCTGGGTGAAATCGATGCCGACTGCGTTGTGGACGCCTTCGGTTTTGGTGGGGCCGGGTGAGAGGACAAGGACGTCCACACCGGACTTTTTGAGCTCGTAGTTCAGGGCTTGGCCCAGGGTGGCGATGTAGGCCTTGGTGGCGGCGTAGTTGGCGAGGTAAGGCGCGGCCTGATGGCCCACGGTGGAGGCGACGAGGATGATGCCTCCGCGGTTTCGCTTTGCCATGGTGCGGCCATATTCATGGGCGAGCTGCATGGGAACGAGCGCGTTCACGGTGACGAGCTGAGTCTCGTCGAGGAGTGGGTTTGCGATGAACTGGCCCGAGGTGAAGATGCCGGCGCTGACGATGACCAAGCCGATATCGACGTGCTGAGTGCGCCTCACCAGCTCCGTGGTTGCATTTTCGGCTGCGAGATCCAGTTCGATGGTCTCGACTGCGACGTCGAACCGGGCGTGTAGCGAGGCGGCCAGGGCATCCATCTTTTGCTTGCGGCGCCCGACCAGGACAAGGTTGAACCCGGACTCGGCGAGCTGGACGGCGAATTCGGCGCCGATACCCGACGACGCGCCTGTGATCAGGGCATACCTGCCGTATTTCGCTGGAAGATCAGACATGGAACTCTCCTTTGCGAGCAAGGAACCGGCATAGTTTGTCGTACTTCTAGTACACTCAATGCATCAGGAGTCTGATGAATTCCCCCCCGGCGAAAAGAGGGCCGTACCGGTCCCGGCTGCGCGCGGAGCAGGCTGCGGCGACACGCCGACTGGTGCTGGACGCGGCCTCCCGCCTATTTGTGGAACGCGGCTACACGGCCACGTCGATCGATGCCATCGCCCAGGCGGCGGGGGTCGGCCGTTCGACGGTCTTCGCCGCTTCGGAGGGAAAGCCCTGGCTGCTCAAGACCGCTTATGACCGTGCGATCGTCGGTGACGACGAGCCGCTGCCGCTGCTGCAGCGGCCTCAGGCTCGCACGCTGTTCGAGATGACCGATCCCGCCGAGATCATCGCGGGTTATGCCCGCATCATCGCCACGGCGATGCAGCGCGTCTCCGCCATCTACGAAGTGGTGCGCTACGCGGCGGGCTGT
>DATJOR010000325.1:0-3383 GCA_035506875.1 Mycobacterium sp. | reverse complement strand
GCACCGTGACCACCACTCCGGCCCGGGCGCCGGCGTGCGGGCCACCTGGCTCACGGTGCGACCTGACCAGTTCGACCGGGCCATCGAGTTCTACCGTGCGTCGGTGCTGCCCGCGATCGAGGAGCTCGACGGCTTCTGCAGCGCGAGCCTGATGATCGACCGCACGTCCTGGCGGGCGGTGTCGTCGTCGACGTTCGACAGCATGGAGGCCATGCAACGCAACGAAGAGCGTGCCCGCTCGCTACGTACCGCTCGGCTTCGCGACCTCGGCGCCGACCAGTTCGACGTCGGCGAATTTGAACTCGCGATCGCCCACCTGCGGGTGCCCGAGCTGGTCTGACCAGCCCGGCGACGATGCAGAGCGCGTAGCGCGATGAGGAGGAGTCGGGCAATGGGCTAGGGCAGCGAGTCGCCGGGAAACCCGCGACACGCGTGCGCCTCGAAGCTGAACACACCGGCTTGCACACCGGGATCGTCGTTCATGATCGCGACGGTTTCGTCGACGGTCCCGGTGAATACGCCGATACCGCACACTTCGGAGCCGTCGATGACCGGCAACACCACCGGCATCAGGCCTTCGTGGCGTAGCCCGAAGTTGCGTCGGCCATGCTCCCAAATGACCGTCGGCGCAGCGTCGTCGGCGAAATTAGGCCCCTGTTTGAGGATGACTACGCTGTAGGCCTTCGCCGCGGGCAGCAGCGCGTTCATCTCGTCGTCGGTAAAGGTTTTCATCTGCCGCCGTTCTTGATCAGGGCGGCGCGTGCCAGCGTCGCCTGAGCCATCTTTACGTGCGCGGCGTCGACAAGGACGCCGTTGACGCCGACGGCGCCCAGACCCTTCTGCTCGCCGTTCCGGTAGGCGGCGACGTTGCGCTCGGCGAGCGTGATTTCCTCGTCGGTCGGCGAATAGACCGCGTTGGCCACCGCGATCTGGGTCGGGTGGATCGCCCACTTGCCGGTGTATCCCATCAGCGCGGCCCGTCGTGCAGCGCGCTCGTAGCCGTCCAGGTTGCGGTAGTCGGGATAGGGCGCGTCGACCGCGTCGATGCCCGCGATGCGCGCGGCGACGATCACCTTGTTGCGGGCATACGCCCAGAAATCGCCGGGGTATTCGCCGAGCGGGTCGAAATTGGTGTCCACCCGCGCCCCCTGGGACAGCGAGAAATCCCCGACGCCGAAGATCAGTGCGTCCAGCCGTGGACTGGCCGTGGCGATCTCCTCGGCGTTGGCCAGCCCCTCGACCTCCTCGATGAGCACTTCCAGGCGGATCTGGCGAGATAGGCCGAGCTTGGCTTCGAGCTGGGTCAGCAGCACGTCAACCCACCAAACATCGCGGGCCCGAAGCGCTTTCGGGATGATGATCGTCTCGAGATTCTCTCGGGCCTGGGTGACGACCTCGACGATGTCGTCATGGCACCACTGGGTGTCGAGCCCGTTGATGCGGATCGCCCGCACCGTGCGTCCCCAGTCGAGTTCGTTGAGCGCCTTCACCGCTTTGGCGCGGGCGGCCTCCTTGTGCGCGGGCGCGGTGGCGTCCTCGAGGTCCAGGAAGACCAGGTCGGCCTCCGAGGCGGCGGCGTTGGCGAACATATGGTCGTTGCTGGCGGGCACCGCGAGTTCCGAACGGCGCAATAGTGACGTCATTGCCGTCGTCCTTTCACAGCACACCGCGTCCTTTCACAGCACACCGCGGGCGTGCAGTTCGTCGACGTCGCCGCCGGACAGGCCAAGCAGTTCGCCGTACACCTCAGCGTTGTGCTCACCGATCCGCGGGCCCAGGTGCTGCACCCGCCCGGCCGCTGCCGAGAACCGCGGCACCGGCGCCTGAACGGTCATCGCACCCAGTTCGTCGTCGCCGACTTTGACGAAGACCTCGCGATGCGCCAGCTGCTGGTCGGCGACCAGATCGGCGATGTCGTAGACCGGTGCGGCGGCGACCTCGGCGGCGTCGAGGATCTCCATCGCCTCGGCCAGCGTCTTGGTGGCCACCCAGTCGGCGACCACCTGGTCCACCTCGCAGGCCCGTGCCAGCCGGCGCTGCGGGTCGGAGAAGTCCGCGTCGGCGACCAGGTCGGCGCGTCCGATGGCGCGAAATACTCGCAGCGCCAGCTGCGGTGAGCTGCCCGACATCGCCAGCCAGCGGTCGTCGGCGGTGCGGTAGGTGTTGCGCGGCGCCGAAATATCCCAGCGGTTGCCAGCCCGCGTCGGCACCAGGCCGAGTTGGTCGTAGCCCAGCAGCGTCTGTTCCAGCAGCCGGGCCAGCGGATCGATCAGGTTGATGTCGATCAGCTGGCCGGACGCCCCGTGCACGTCGCGGTGGTAGAGCGCCATCATCACCGCATAGGCCGCGTTCAGCGACGCCACCCCGTCGGCCAGCATGAACGGCGGCAGGGTGGGCGGCCCGTCGGCCTGGCCGGTGATGTTGGCGAAGCCGCTCATCGCCTCGCCGAGCGTGCCGAAGCCGGGGCGTTCGCTCTTGGGACCGGTGAGCCCGTAGCCGGTGATGTGCAGCATGACGAGGCGGTCGTTGATCGCGCGCAGCGTTGGGTATTCCAATCCCCACTTGCGCAACGTCGCGGGCCGGGTGTTGACGAGCAGCACGTCGGCGTGCTCGACGAGGCTGCGCAGCAGTGCCTGGCCTTCGGCGACGCGCAGGTTGAGGGTGATCGATCGCTTGTTGCGCGACAACGATTTCCACATCAGCCCGACGCCGTCGACCTGGTTACCCCAGGTGCGGATCGGGTCGCCACCGCCGGGCTGTTCGATCTTGATGACGTCGGCGCCGAACTCGCCGAGATAGGTGGCAGCCAGCGGTGCCGCGGCCAACGTGGCGGCGTCGAGGACCCGGATGCCTTCGAGCATCATGCCCCGACGGGCGCACAGGCCGGCCGCTGCAGGCCGAGATGTTCGCGCAGGGTCACCCCGTCGTATGCGGTGCGGAACAGCCCGCGCCGTTGCAACTCCGGGACCACCATGCGCACCACGTCTTCGAACGCGCCGGGCAGATGTGTTGCAGCCAAGACGAACCCGTCGCACGCGCCGGTGTGGAACCACTCCTCCATCTGGTCGGCGACCTGCACGCCGGTGCCGACGAAACGAGGCCCCTGCAGCAGGGTCGCGCGGTGGCCGGCCAGGTCGCGCAATGTGACCGTGTCGCCGAGGTGCTTGCGCAGGTTCTGCACCAGGCCACGGATACCGGATACCGAATCGATGAGCTCGTCGGTGATCGGGTCATCCAGTTCATGCTGGGAGAAGTCGTAGTTCATCAACTCCGAGAGTAGGGTCAGCGACGCCATCGGGTGCACCAGATCGTTGAGGAAGACCTGTTCGCGGTGCTTGGCGTGATCCTCCGACTCCCCCACCACGGCGTAGGCCATCGGGCAC
>DATJOR010000324.1:0-3745 GCA_035506875.1 Mycobacterium sp. | reverse complement strand
GCAAGGTGCAGGCGCAACCAAGTCGAGACCAAGATGCAAGGGGACCGTCATGCAGCCCGGAGGCCCGCCCGACATGTCGGCGTTGCTCGCTCAGGCACAGCAGATGCAGCAACAGCTGATGGCTGCCCAGCAGCGACTTGCTAACGCCGAGGTACAAGGTGAGGCCGGCGGCGGTCTGGTGGAGGTCACTGTCAAGGGCAGCGGCGAGGTCATAGCGGTCAAGATCGACCCCAAAGTCGTCGACCCCGAGGATGTCGAGACGTTGCAGGACTTGATCGTTGGCGCCCTCGCCGACGCCTCCCACCAGGTCACCACGATGGCGCAGGAGCAGCTGGGTCCGCTGGCTGGTGGTATGGGCGGCGCACTGGGTGTTTGAGGGACCGGTCCAGGATTTGATCGACGAGCTCGGCAAGCTGCCGGGTATCGGGCCGAAGAGCGCGCAGCGCATCGCCTTTCACCTGCTGTCCGTCGAGCCGCCTGACATCGACCGGCTCACCGCCGTGCTGACCAAGGTCCGCGACGGCGTGCAGTTCTGCGCGGTGTGCGGCAACGTCTCCGACGACGAGCGGTGCCGCATCTGCGCCGACCCCCGCCGCGACGGATCGCAGGTCTGTGTCGTCGAGGAGCCCAAGGACATCCAGGCCGTCGAGCGCACCCGCGAATTTCGCGGCCGCTACCACGTTCTCGGCGGCGCACTGGATCCGCTATCGGGTGTCGGTCCCGAGCAGCTGCGGATCCGCGAGCTGCTCAACCGGATCGGTCAGCAGGTCGACGGCGTCGACATCACCGAGGTCATCATCGCCACCGATCCCAACACCGAAGGCGAAGCGACCGCCACATACCTGGTGCGGATGCTGCGCGACATTCCCGGCTTGACCGTCACGCGCATCGCTTCCGGGCTGCCGATGGGCGGCGACCTGGAATTCGCCGACGAGCTGACGCTGGGCCGTGCGCTGACCGGACGCCGCGCCATGGCCTGAGCGGGCTTCGTTTAGTCACACGGGTAACTCCGGTACCTGAGTCCGACCACTGCATGGTGCTTGGAAACGGCACCGCCGGTGATATCACCGGCCGAGTGATATCACCAGTGGCTTTAAAACGAGAAAGCAGTGTCCCTCCCGCGGAGTGACGCAAGAGGCTCGTGTGACTAGGCCCGAAGCCGCTCGCGGCGCAACAAGTCCACCTCCGGCAGCTCCAGCGGTGCCAGCTCGCCCACCACCTTGCTCAGCAGCAGGTCGGCAAGCTCCGGATTGCGGGCCAAGCACGGACCGTGCATGTAGGTGGCGACCACACTGCCCTGCACCACGCCGTCGAAGCCGTCGCCGGCGCGGTTGCCTGCGCCCTTCTTCACGGTGCCCAGCGGCGACGCGGCATCGCCGAGCACCGTCCCGCCGCGGTGGTTCTCGAAACCGGTCAACGGCTGCGTCAACCCGGCCAACAGCGGCGTGCTGACCACCTCTCCGATGGTGCGAGCGCTCTGTGGGGACGTCGTCACGTCGAGCAGACCCACGCCGTCGACGCGTTCGCCCGACGACGTCTCGTACCAGTGGCCGAGCACCTGGATGGCCGCGCAGATCGCCAGCACCGGCGCGCCGCGGGCCGCCGCCCGCTGCAATCCCGAGTACTGAATCAGATGCTTGGTTGCCAACCGCTGCGCGTAGTCCTCGGCCCCGCCCAACGTGTAGAGGTCGAGGCTGTCCGGCACCACGTCGGCCAGCGTGATCTGGACGATCTCTGCGGCGATGCCCCGCAGCCGCAGCCGCTGACACAGCACCGCCGCGTTCCCGCCGTCGCCATAGGTGCCCATCACGTCCGGCAGCACCAGCCCGATCCGCACGGTCATTTGATCCGCCGTTGCAACTGAAGAAACGCGGTGTAGTTGGCGACGACCTCGACTCGACCGGGTGGGCACGAGGCGATGGCCGCCAGCGTGTCGTGTACGAGCGTGTGCTCGACACCGGCATAGCCGAGCCGTACCGCTAGGTCCGTTCCGCGCTCACCGGCGGCCACCACTGGGGTTTTTTTAAACGGATTTCCGAAATGCTCGAACCGAACGTCCCAGAGCCAGGACAGATCTTCACCGTCGGGCACCTGTCCGTTGACGGAGATCACCACCCCGGCTGCGTCCTTGTCGACCATCGACAGGGCTTCCTGCCAGCCGGCGGGGTTCTTGGCCAACAGCATTCGCACGGTGTGCGCGCCGACGGGGATGGTCCGGTAACGCCCGGCGACTTCGTCGACCCCGGATACCGCGGCCACGGCGGCCGCCGGATCGGCGCCCAGGGCGACGGCCGCCGCCACCGCCTGGGCGGCGTTTCCCCGATTGACCGCGCCGGGGAGCGCCAGCCGCATCGGCAGCGCCAGCCCGTCGGGCCCGTAAAGCGTGTCGTCGTCGAACCACCACTGCGGGCTGGGCCGTTTGAAGTCAGCGCCGGTGGAATACCAGTGGCCCGGCTCGCGGATGATCACCTCGCCGCTGCGCGGGCAGCTGACCGAGTCGGCCGCCCAGCTGCCGCCCGCCGCCACCCAGACCACGTTGGCGTGGTCATAGGCGGCTGAGGTCATCAACACGTCGTCGCAGTTGGCGACGACGACCACCTGCGGGTGTGCGGCCAGTCCCGCCCGTAGCCTGCGCTCGATCACGTTGATCTCGCCGACCCGGTCCAGCTGGTCGCGGGACAGGTTGAGCAAGACGATGGCGGCGGGCTCGACGGCATCCGCCACATGCGGGACGTGCATTTCGTCGACCTCGAGGACCGCGAGCGCGGCATTGCGGTCGGCGGCCAGCGCGGCCACCAGACCGGCGTCCATGTTCGCGCCCTCGGCGTTGGTGGCCACGCCGCCCAGTGTGCGCAGGGCGGCCGCGGTCATCCGGGTCGTCGTCGACTTGCCGTTGGTTCCGGTGACGACGACGGTGCGCCGACCGGTGCCGAGCTGGCGCAGAATCGACTGATCGAGGGTCATCGCCACCAGGCCGCCGATCATCGCCCCCGCCCCGCGACCGGTCACCCGGGAGGCCCATCGCGCGCCGGAGCCGGCGGCGAGGGCCAGGCGTCCTCGGGCGTTGATCACCCGGGCATTTTAGGGCGATCGCAAGCTCGGCGCTTTCCCGAGCGCAGCGGGTCGACCTAAGGAAGTAGGTTGGCGACACGAGGCGCAGCGACCCGACGAAGTCGGCTCGGCGTGAAATCCTCCAGACATGCGGGACACTTCGACGGCGATGCCCTGGGGTCGGCCGGCCACAGCGCCCGACACCGGATGGGCCGTCATCGACGTCGAAACCTCGGGCTTTCGACCCGGCAGCGCCCGCGTCATCAGCCTCGCGGTGCTCGCGCTCGACGCCGAGGGCCACGTCGAGCAGTCCGTGGTCAGCCTGCTCAACCCGGGTGTGGATCCCGGGCCCACCCACATTCACGGGCTGACCGCTGCGATGTTGGAGGACCAGCCGCAGTTCAGCGACATCGTCGGCGACGTGGTCGAACTCGTGCGGGGGCGCACGCTGGTCGCGCACAACGTCGCGTTCGACTACGGCTTCCTGACCGCGGAGGCCGAGATGGCCGACGTCGAGCTGCCGATCGACAGCGTGATGTGCACGGTGGAATTGGCCCGACGGCTCGAACTAGGCATCGACAACCTGCGGTTGGAGACGCTGGCCGCGCACTGGGGTGTGACGCAGCGGCGCGCGCACGACGCCTTCGATGACGCGGTTGTGCTGACCAACGTGCTGGCGGCCGCGCTGCAGCGG
>DATJOR010000323.1:0-5807 GCA_035506875.1 Mycobacterium sp. | reverse complement strand
CCGCGAGGGCGAGAAGCGCACCGTGGTCGAGGTCGAGGTCGACGAGATCGGCCCGTCGCTTCGCTACGCCACCGCCAAAGTCAACAAGGCCAGCCGCAGCGGCGGCGGCGGTGGCGGCTTCGGTGGCGGCGGTGGCGGCGGCTCTCGTCAGCCGGCCCAGACCACCGGTGGCGCCGGCGGCGACGACCCGTGGGGCAGCGCCCCGGCGTCCGGTTCGTTCGGCGGCGGCGACGACGAACCACCCTTTTAACTTCAGCTCGACGTAAACGAAAGAGACAAACATGGCCAAGTCCAACAAGCGGCGACCGGCACCAGAAAAGCCGGTCAAGACACGCAAGTGTGTGTTCTGCGGCAAGAAGCAGCAAGCGATCGACTATAAGGACACCCAGCTGCTGCGCACCTACATCAGCGAGCGTGGCAAGATCCGCGCGCGCCGCGTCACCGGAAACTGCGTGCAGCACCAGCGTGACATCGCGCTCGCGGTCAAGAACGCGCGCGAGGTGGCCCTGCTGCCGTTCACTTCTTCGACGCGGTAAACGGCTTAAGCAGCACGGATCAGAATGGAACTGACGAAAAGATGAAGCTCATTTTGACCGCCGACGTCGACCACCTTGGTTCCGTCGGCGACACCGTTGAGGTCAAAGACGGATACGGCCGCAACTTCTTGCTCCCGCGCGGCCTGGCGATCGTCGCGTCGCGCGGCGCGCAGAAGCAGGTTGAGGACATCCGTCGTGCCCGTGATTCCAAGCAAGTGCGAGACCTGGAGCACGCCAACGAAATCAAGACCGCGATCGAAGCGCTGGGCGCCGTTGCTTTGCCGGTGAAGACTTCTGGCCACTCGGGCAAGCTGTTTGGCTCGGTCACGTCTAGCGACATCGTCATCGCGATCAAAAAAGCCGGCGGACCCAATCTCGATAAACGCATTGTCCGGTTGCCCAAGGGGCACATCAAAGCCGTTGGTAACCATCCGGTCACACTGCATGTCCACCCGGACGTGGACGTGCAAATCGCACTCGACGTAGTCGCCGAGGGCTAAAGCTCGACACCTACCCCGGTGGCGGCCTGACGGGCCGCCACCGGGGTTTGTCGTTGCTGCTCATGCTGGCGAACTTGCACGCAAGCGCGACTGTTAGCGAACGTAACCGTCCGTTTACGCGGCGAATCATTATCTGAAACGCAACACGCCCGAAGCGGCAACCCGGCCCGACACGCCGAAGAGATTCCCATCCACACGAAGTGTGTAGCTGTGTGGTCCGCTTATCTGCAGTGATGTCGTAATGCCGCGAATTGCTCCACAAGTTCTCCACACCCCCTCAACACAGCCGCTCACGGATATGCACACACGATGCACAGGTCTATGAACAACCTCGTTTTGAGTCCTTGCCAGCAACCTTTAGCGTCGACTCGGATCGAGGGGCGATCGCGGTGTTTGACCTAAGCGGTGTCGGAGGCAGGGCTTAGCGTCAATACGCCAACATCGAATGTGCGTTCGAGCAGTGCCGGAGGGAGCGGGGAGGCTATGGCGGTCGTTGACGATCTCGGCCACCCGGGCATGGACGCGCCCAGCGAGGACTATGGCCGTCAACCGCCGCAGGATGTGGCAGCCGAGCAGTCGGTGCTGGGCGGGATGTTGCTCAGTAAGGACGCCATCGCGGACGTGCTGGAGAAGCTACGGCCCGGCGACTTCTACCGCCCGGCTCACCAGAACGTCTACGACGCGATTCTGGATCTCTACGGGCGGGGTGAGCCTGCTGACGCGGTGACGGTTGCCGCCGAATTGGACCGCCGCGGCCTGTTGCGCCGCATCGGTGGCGCGCCCTACTTGCACACCCTGATCTCGATGGTGCCGACGGCGGCCAACGCCGGTTACTACGCCGAGATCGTCGCCGAGAAGGCGTTGCTGCGCCGGCTGGTGGAGGCCGGCACCCGGGTGGTCCAGTACGGCTACGCGGGCGCCGAAGGCGCCGACGTCGCCGAGGTGGTCGACCGCGCGCAGGCCGAGATTTACGACGTCACCGATCGGCGGCTTTCCGAAGACTTCGTCCCGCTGGAGGACCTGCTGCAGCCGACCATGGACGAGATCGACGCGATCGCTTCCAATGGCGGTCTGGCCCGCGGGGTGCCCACCGGGTTCACCGAGCTCGACGAAGTGACCAACGGACTGCATCCGGGTCAGATGATCATCGTGGCGGCCAGGCCCGGGGTGGGCAAGGCGCTGGCGCTGAATACGCCGCTGCCGACACCCCATGGCTGGACGAGGATGGGCGACGTCGCCGTCGGCGATCTGTTGCTGGGCGCCGACGGGCGACCGACGCGTGTGGTGGCCGCGACGGACGTCATGCTGGGCCGGCCGTGCTACGAAGTGGAGTTCTCCGACGGCACGGTCATCGTTGCCGATGCCGACCACCAGTGGCCGACGGGTTATGGAGTCCGCACCACGGGTCTGTTGCGGGCCGGCCTGGACACTATCGCCGCGGCGGGATCGATCGTGCGCTACGGGGAGCGCCCGGGCGCAACCACCTTGATGGCTCCGGTGCTGCAAGTAGACGCAGTGCGCCCGGTTCCGAGCGTCCCTGTGCGCTGCGTGCAGGTGGACAATCCTGCACACCTGTACCTCGCCGGCCGCGGGATGATCCCGACACACAACTCGACGCTCGGCTTGGACTTCATGCGCTCCTGCTCGATCAAGAACCGGATGGCCAGCGTCATCTTCTCGCTGGAGATGAGCAAGTCCGAGATCGTGATGCGGCTGTTGTCTGCCGAGGCGAAAATCAAGCTCTCTGATATGCGCTCGGGCCGGATGAGCGACGACGACTGGACCCGGCTGGCGCGGCGGATGAGCGAAATCAGCGAGGCGCCACTGTATATCGACGACTCGCCGAACCTGACGATGATGGAGATCCGCGCCAAAGCGCGCCGGCTGCGGCAGCGGGCCGATCTGCGGCTGATCGTCGTCGACTACCTGCAGCTGATGACGTCTGGAAAGAAGGTCGAGTCACGGCAGGTCGAGGTTTCCGAATTCTCAAGGCACCTCAAGCTTTTGGCCAAGGAGCTCGAGGTTCCGGTGATCGCGATCAGCCAGCTCAACCGCGGTCCTGAGCAGCGCACCGACAAGAAGCCGATGCTGGCTGACCTTCGCGAGTCGGGATGCCTCACCGCGAACACCCGCATCCTGCGCGCCGACACCGGTGGTGAAGTGACGTTTGGCGAGCTGATGCGCACCGGCGAGCGGCCGCTGGTGTGGTCGTTAGATGAGCAGCTGCGGATGGTGGCCCGGCCGATGACCAACGTCTTCCCGAGTGGCCGCAAAGAGGCGTTCAAGCTCCGGCTGGCGTCTGGGCGCGAGGTCGAGGCCACCGGCAACCATCCGTTCATGACGCTTGATGGCTGGACACCGTTGGAAGAATTGACGGTTGGGGACCGCCTTGCGGTGCCACGCAGCGTTCCTTCACCTGTCGCTACCAAGCGGATGGCGGAATCCGAGGTGATTCTGCTCGCGCACATGATCGGTGACGGGTCGTGCGTCAAGAGGCAGCCGATTCGGTACGCCTCGGTGGATGAAGCCAATCTGGCGGCGGTCACCGTTTCGGCGGCGTACTTCGGTGTGAAGGCGGTGCGTGACGACTACCCAGCTGCGCGGGTCACCACGCTGCGGCTGCCCGCGCCGTACCGGTTGACGCACGGTCGACGCAACCCGATCGCGGCATGGCTGGACGAGCTCGGGCTGTTCGGCTTGCGAAGCTACGAAAAGTTCGTGCCACAGCCAGTTTTCGCATTGCCGACCGATCAGGTGGCGCTTTTCCTGCGGCATTTGTGGGCGACGGACGGATCGGTGCGCTGGGACGACAAGTTGGGTGGGGCGCGCATCTACTACGCGTCGACGAGCCGGCGACTGGTTGACGACATCGCTCAGCTGCTGCTTCGGGTCGGTGTGTTCGCGCGGATGGCGTGTGTCAAGAAGACTGGGTATCGAGATTGTTGGCACCTGTATGTCGACAGAGCAGAGAATCAGGCCCGCTTTTTGAGCAGAGTTGGAGTGCACGGTATGCGAGGTGAGCGGGCGCGGGAGGTGCTCGCGCATCTCGCGGCTCGCACGGGCCGGCCAGGTACTGACACGATACCAAAAGAGGTGTGGAACAAAATCGGGGAAGCCCTTTCAGCTAAGGGCCTTTCCCATCGCCAACTCTCAGCCGCTATGAACTCACGGTTCGCCGGTGCGACAAGGCGCTTCGCTCCGGGGCGACCACGATTGCATCAAGTGGCCGCCCTGCTAGGAGATCGTGAAATTCACACCCTCGCCACGAGCGATGTCTTCTGGGACAAGATCGTCGAGATCAGTAGCATCGGCAACCGTGATGTCTACGACGGAACCGTTCCTGGCACGAATAACTTTGTAGCACAAGGGATTTCAGCACATAATAGTCTCGAGCAAGATGCGGACATGGTTATTCTGCTGAACCGGCCGGATGCGTTCGAGCGTGACGACCCGCGCGGCGGTGAGGCCGACCTAATTCTGGCCAAGCACCGTAACGGCCCGACGAAGACGGTGACCGTCGCTCACCAGCTGCACCTGTCACGCTTCGCCAACATGGCACGCTAGTTGTAGGTTCTCAAATGTCGAGATGCAGCCAAGATTAGCAAAAGGCACTAGCTTGCTAAAAAAGCCGAGCCCCATCTTCCAGGCTGCTCAGCGCGTATTCAGAGATTGAACAGCGGCGAGGCTACAACGTGCTTCCTGTCAGAGTTGCTCCTATTGACGGTGAGGCGATCGATTCATGGATCGAGGCAACCGCCCGGGCGATGGACGTTCCGCTCGGCCAGACTCTAGGGATGCTGGGTATCCCCGTCGCTCGGCACACTCGGCTTATCGTCCGCCCGACGGCAGACGAACTGAATTTCCTCACAGATCTGACGGGCGTGTCGTCAGCCAGGCTGCTGTCAATGACGTTGAGCCGGTATGTCGGAACAGCTATTGAAATTGACGCTGTAACCGGCCTCGTCACCAAGAGATATCCGTTTGCGCGTCGTGCCGGATCGCGGTTCTGCCCCGATTGCCTCGCGGAAACGCAAGGACGCTGGAAGCTTCACTGGCGACTTGGATGGTCCTTCATTTGCACTCGCCACGGACGGCTCCTAATGGATGCTTGTATGAGGTGCCAGCGAAGTCCCAGACGCGGCTCATGGCCGTTCGTACCGCTGCGAAGCCGTTGCTTTTGCGGTGCCGATCTCGCAGAGAGCCACGAGTCCTCGACCCGGCGCCCTGAAGTTGTAATTGCCGCACAGAAAGCCGTCCTGAACGTCATCGTCCGAGACTGTGCGTCTTTCGGGATTTACGCGATCGATAGGCCTGCTGCGCGGTCGGTGCTTAGCGACATCGCGACACTAACGAACCAAGTGCTGGCGCGTGCTTCAACTACGGGCTTCTCATCAGTCAGACCAGAGGAGCTCGTCAAATTCATAACAGCCACCGGCATGGACGTGCGAACACGACCGCAGAGTCGTGGCCTGTCGGCTACCACGCCGCCTGCCCGAGCACTTGACGCTGCGGTCGGGGTGACGGCCGCGCTCTCAATTCTCGAAGCACCTGATGTCGAGGTCGCCGCAGAGCGTGCAGCCTGGTTGTTCGGTGGGATTAGAACCAGAATGGGCGCCATGCTGGCTGCGGCCGCCGGAAAGGACACCACCGCAGCAGCTGTCTTAACGAGGGCTTTCTTGACCGGCGTGGGACCTATCACCCAACTGCGCTGGCGGACTGCATCACGGATTCCCAGCGCGCCCGACCATCGCGACGGGCAGTTAGAGCAACT
>DATJOR010000322.1:0-10594 GCA_035506875.1 Mycobacterium sp. | reverse complement strand
GCAGTCGGCCGGCGGACTTGAGGATTCGATCGTCGTCGCCCTCGGGCAGCACGATGCGCTTGCGATCCGACCGTGCCCGCTCACGCAGCTGATAGGTGAACATCTGCGGCGTGGTCACCTTGGGGATCGGAATCGCCAACTGCGCCAACAGGTCATCGAGGTCGACATGGTCTTCCATCAGCTGCAGCGCGGTGTCGATCTTGCGCTGCGACGAGGTCGTGACCCGGCCTCGCGCCGACGCCACCGCGCTCGCGGTTTCAAAGGTACCCAGCGTGGTGGCGATGATCGGCAACCGCAGCCGCAGACCGGCGACCAGCGCCCCGACCGAACGGTGCAACTCGAACCCGCCATTGAGAATGATGCACGATAACGACGGAAACCCTTCGGCGGCATGGGCACTCGCGACTGCGAGCACGACGTCGGAACGGTCCCCGGGAGTAACCACCGCGACGCCGTCACGCAGCCGCTCCAGCACATGATCGGCCGTCATCCCCGCGACAACCACACCCATCGTTTCCCGGCTCATCAGCGCGGTGTCACCGCTGACCAGCGTCCCGTTCACCGCGGTCTGCAGGTCAGCTACCGAAGCCGCCACCAGCAGTGGTTCATCAGGCACGACATATGTTCTCGGGCCAAGCGGGCGCAGCGCTTCCGCGACCGCGGTCAACTGAGACGGCTCGCAGCGGTTGGCCACCACGGCCGCTGTATGCGCGTGTTGGAGAGACAGCTCGGCGAGACAGACCTCGGCAACATGGGCGACTTGCTCGGCGCTGCGGCCCTTGGCCCGCACCGCCAGTAGCACCGGCGCGCCGAGGTTGACCGCGATTCGGGCGTTGACGCCCAGCTCGGCCGGGCTGGCAACGTCGGTGTAGTCGCTGCCGACGATGACGACCGCGTCGCAGCGGGCGGCCATAGCGTGATACCGCTCGACGATGTCGTCAATGGCACCGTCACGATCGGCATGGAGCTGCTTGTAGGTCACCCCCACGCAGCGCTCGTAGGGCAAGCCTGCGGTGGTCTGCGCCAGCAGCAGATCCAAGATGTAGTCGCGGTCATCGGCTGCGCGGGTAATCGGCCGGAACACACCGACTCTGGCCACGGTTGCGGCCAGCCGGTGCAGGATGCCCAGCGCGATCGCCGATTTGCCGGTGTCGCCCTCCGTCGCCGCAATGTACAGCCCAGAGGTCTCAGGCATGTCGGGTCAGCCCAGCCGTCGCAACCGGGGCTCGAGGTCTTTCTGGAAGAGCTCCAAGAAGCGGCGTTGGTCGTGACCCGGCGCGTGGAACACCAAGTGGTTAAGGCCCCAGTCGACGTAGTCCTTGACTTTCGCCACTGCCTCGTCGGGGTCCGAGGAAACGATCCAGCGTTTGGCGACTTGCTCGATCGGCAGCTCGTTGGCGGCCTTCTCCATTTCGAGCGGGTCGTGAATGCTGGTCTTCTGCTCGGCGGTGAGCGACAGTGGCGCCCAGAATCGGGTATTTTCCAGCGCCAGTTCAGGATCCGTGTCGTAGGAGATCTTGATCTCAATCATCCGGTCGATGTCTTGCGCGTTCTTGCCCGCCGCCTCCGCGCCCTCTTTCATGGCCGGGATGAGCTTGTCCTTATACAGCTCCTCACCCTTGCCGGACGTGCAGATGAATCCGTCACCGGCGCGGCCGGCGTACTTGGCCACCTGCGGGCCGCCCGCGGCGATGTAGATCGGGATGCCGCCCTCGGGCACGTCGTAGATGGAGGCTCCCTTGGTGTGGTAGTACTCGCCTTCGAAGTCGACGCGGTCACCCAGCCACAGCTCGCGCATCAGGCGCACCGCTTCACGAAGCCGGGCATAGCGCTCCTTGAATTCTGGCCATTCGCCCTCGTATCCGGTGGCGATCTCGTTGAGCGATTCACCGGTGCCGACGCCGAGGAAGATGCGATCCGGGTAGAGACACCCCATGGTGGCAAACGCCTGCGCAATGACGGCGGGGTTGTAGCGGAAGGTGGGGGTGAGCACCGAGGTCCCCAGCTGGAGCCTCTTCGTCCGTTCCCCGACAGCGGTCATCCAGGCGAGCGAGAACGGCGCGTGCCCACCCTCGTGCCGCCACGGCTGGAAATGGTCGCTAACCGTTGCGCTGTCCATGCCGTGCGCTTCGGCGGCGACCGCCAGCTCGACGAGTTCGCGCGGCGCGAATTGTTCAGCCGACGCCTTATATCCGAGTTTGAGTTCAGCCACGCTGTTGTTTCTACTCCCCCAAGTTAACGGGCGACCCGCTGCGCCCGGCTTCGCCGCGCTTGCGATCGCCCTTCTACTCAACGGGCGACCCGCTGCGCCCGGCTTCGCCGCGCTTGCGATCGCCCTTCTCCTCACCGGGCGACCCGCTGCGCCCGGCTTCGCCGCGCTTGCGATCGCCCGGGTCTTAGACTCGCGGGCATGGCACCGGTGCTCAATGCCGTCACCGAGACCGTGCATCTGGTTCAGGGCGGGGCGGTTAACTGGCTGATAGTCGCCGACGATGCCGGGGTCATGCTGGTTGACGCCGGTTACCCGGGTGATCGCGACGACGTGTTGGCATCGCTGCGGGAGCTGGGACACCAGGCCGGCGACGTGCGCGCGATCCTGCTCACCCATGCCCACATCGACCACCTGGGTTCGGCGATCTGGTTCGCCAAAACCCATGGCACGCCGGTCTACTGCCATGCTGCGGAGGTCGGTCACGCCAAGCGGGAGTATTTGGAGCAGGCGTCGCCGGTCGACATCGCGCTGCGGATTTGGCGGCCTCGGTGGGCGTTATGGTCTGCCCACGTCGTGCGCAACGGCGGGCTCAGCCGCGAAGGTATCCCCACCGCCCAGCCGCTGACCGCCGAGATAGCCGCGGAATTGCCCGGCCAGCCGATGGCCATCCCCACCCCCGGTCACACCGGCGGTCACTGCTCGTTTCTGATCGACGGCGTACTGGCCAGCGGCGACGCGCTGGTCACCGGCCATCCCCTGCTGACACGCAGCGGACCGCAACTGCTGCCGGCAGTGTTCAGCCACGACCAGGACGGCTGCATCCGCAGCTTGGCGGCGCTGGCGCTGCTGGACACCGAAGTTCTGCTGCCCGGGCACGGTGACCTGTGGCGGGGCCCGATCCGTCAAGCCACCGATGCGGCGTCCGCGCTGGCGCGGTGAGGGCATCGCGCGGTCACAATTCGATCACAGTCCAGGTCACGATTAGTTAAGGTTCGACCGCGTTCTCTAAGAATTGCCGTGCAGCTCTGATCGGTTACTCAGCAAAACCGGCGTCAAATGAGACTCAGTTCACGTCAGGCGGCTGAATGCTTCTCCCGCACCGACTTCCGTCACTTGACGTCGGCGTACCTTGGGCCTTGTGTCTTGGGGGATCGGCAACCCCGTGATCAATCTGCGTCTTACAGGAAGCAAACAATGATGAAATTCAGTGGTAAAACGCTGCGCCGGCAAGCCGCCGGGTGCGGTCTGCTCGCCGGTCTCGCTGCCACGGTGATCGCCGCGCCGACGGCATCCGCAGCGCCAGACTGCAGTGCTGCCGGGGTGGCAAGCACGGTCAGCTCGGTGACGGGATCGGCCAACCAGTACCTCGGCAGTCACCCGGACGCCAACGCGGTCGTAACGGCTGCGAGGAATGAGCCGCGCGGGCAAGCGGCGTCGGATCTGCGGAACTACTTCACCGCCCACCCGCAGGAGTACGTCGAATTGCGTGGCATTTTGGCGCCGATCGGGGATACGCAGCGCGCGTGCAACACCACGGTGTTGTCACCCGATCTGGAGTCGGCCTACAACGAGTTCATGGCCGGCTAGACGCCGACCGGGTCAGCCGGCCAGATGCTCGCGCAGCGTCTGGCCGGTGTACTCGGTGCGGTAGGCGCCACGCTCCTGCAATAGCGGCACCACCTGGTCGACGAAGTCGTCCAGACCATGCGGGGTCAGATGCGGCACCAGGATGAATCCGTCGCACGCGTCGGCCTGGATGTAGCGGTCGATCTCGTCGGCGATGTGCGCAGCGGTACCGACAAACTGCTCGCGGCTGGTGACCGCGATGACCAGTTCGCGGATCGAGAGCTTCTCGGCTTCGGCGCGTGCACGGAATTGGCGGGCCACCGCGAACGGGTCGCCGTGCCGAACGCGGCCCTGGGTGATGCTGGTGTCACCGGTCGGATCGGCGTCCGGCAGTGGCCCGTCCGGGTCGTAGTCGGAAAGGTCACGGCCCCATATCTGCTCGAGCATCGCGATCGCCGTCGCGCCGCTGACCTGCTGGTGCCGAATGTGCACCGCCTTGTCGGCAGCCTCCTGCGCGGAATCGCCGAGCACAAATGTGGCTGCGGGAAAAACCTTGAGCTGGTCGGGGTTTCGCCCAGAGGAGGCCGCACGCCCTTTCACATCGGCATAGTAGCGCTGACCGTCCTCGAGTGATCCATGCAGCGTGAACAGCGCGTCCGCGTGCCGCGCGCCAAAATTTCGACCCTCGTCCGAGTCGCCGGCCTGCAATAGCACCGGGCGCCCTTGCGGCCCGGCCGGCAGCGTCGCCACCCCACGGACGTCGAACTGGGCTCCGTGATGGTCGACGGTCCCGATGCGGCTGGGATCGATGTAGGTCCCGGCGTCGACGTCGGCCACCACCGCGTCGGCCGCCCAGCTGTCCCAGAATTCGCTTGCCACGGTGAGGAACTCCTCGGCACGGCGGTAACGATCGGCGTGATCCAGGAAGCCGCCACGCCGAAAGTTCTCGCCGGTGAAGGCATCCGAGGAGGTGACGATGTTCCAACCGGCACGACCATCGGAGAGGTGGTCCAAGGTGGCGAATTGCCGTGCCACTTCGAAGGGTTCGTTGAAGGTGGTGTTGATCGTCCCGGTCAGGCCGAGCCGGTCGGTGACGGCGGCCAGCGCCGCGAGCACGGTGAAGGTGTCAGGCCGGCCGACCACGTCCAAGTCGTAGATCCGGCCTCGGTGCTCGCGTAGCCGCAGGCCCTCGGCCAGGAAGAAGAAGTCGAACAGTCCACACTCGGCGGTGCGGGCCATGTGCACGAACGAGTCGAACTCGATCTGGCTGCCTGCCGCGGGATCGGTCCACACGGTGGTGTTGTTGACACCCGGAAAGTGGGCAGCCAGGTGAATGGGCTTGCGGTGCTTTCCTTCCCGTGTGCTCATCCGCCGACTCCCCAGCGTTTGGCCAGCAACTCGTGGGAGCGGAGACGATCTTGATGGTCGTGGGTCACCGACGTGACGACAAGCTCGTCGGCGCTGGTCAGTCTTTGCAGCGCGGACAGCCGCTCGGCCACCTCATCGGGGTCGCCGACGAATTGCGTCTCCAGCCGGTCCTTCACCACCGGCAGCTGTTCTTCGGGTATCGGTCGGCAGTCGTCGGGGCTCGGGTAGGGCACCGCGCCCACCCCGGTACGGATGGAGTACACCCACTGGCCGTAGCCGGCCGCCAGTCGCCTTGCCGTAGCGCTGTCTTCGGCGACAACGACGTCGGCGGACACCACTACGTAGGGCTCACGCAGCGTTGCCGACGGAACGAACGTATCCCGGTAGGCATCGATGGCCTCCAGCGCGGTCGCCGGAGTTATGTGATAGCTCGCCACGAACGGCAGTCCGTGCGCGCCGGCCAATCGTGCGCTCTGACCCCTGGTACTGCCAAAGATCCACGGCGCCAACCCGGATCGCTCGCCCGGGACGGCGTGCACATCGAAACCCGCGACCTCGTACGTACCGTCGAGCATCGCCAGGATGTCACCGAGTTGCTCGGCGAAGTCCGGCGCCACCGCCTCCGGTTGCTGCAGTATCTCCATCGTCGCCTTGACGCGCTCGGTGTCGAGCAGCCCACGCAGGTCGAACGGCAGCGGGATCACCACCCCGTCGACTTCGCGCCACACCCGCGGCGGGCGATTCTTCGTCGACGGCGGCTTCGGCTTGAACCCGCTGTCACGTCGTTGCCCCCGACCGACACCCAAGTCGATCCGGCCCGGATAGAAGGCCTCGAGCATGCCGAAACTCTCGACCACCGCGGCTGCCGTGGTGTGAGTCAATTGCACCGCGGCCGAGCCGACCCGAATCGTGTTGGTAGCGGCCGCGATCTGCCCGATCAGCACGGCGGGAGCCGAGCTGGCGACGCCGACGAAGTGATGCTCGGCGATCCAGAACCGGCGATATCCCCATTGTTCAGCACGTTGGGCAAGATCGATGGTGTTGTGCAGCGCCGTCGCGGCGTCGCTGCCGGCGCTGATCGGCGCCAGGTCGAGAATCGAGAGCGGGACCACGGTCATGGCACCACCTTCGCATAGCGGTTGGGCGCAACCGGCAGGCCGAGCCGTTCACGCAGCGTCTGGCTCTCGGAATACGCGGTGCGAAAGCGACTGGCGCGCTGCAGCAGTGGCACCACTTCATCGACGATCACCGGAAGGTCGGTGCCGTTGACCGCGGGCCGGAGCCGCGCTCCGTCGATGCCCAAGCGCTGCCACTCCAGCAGCAGTTCGACAAGCTCGGGTGCACTGCCGGTGAAAATGAGTGCATCAGAGCCGAATTCGGCGTCAGCGCCGAATGTCACCACGACGTCGGCGAAGATCTTCAGATGGGCCCCGCCGGCCGCGTGCACTTCGCCGACGATGGCTTGTACCGAGGCGTTGTCGGTCGGTGTGATGAAGACGAGGTCGGCGCTGGTTGCCGCGAATTCGTAGATGCGCGGCGCGTGAGCGAGCGCCGCCACCACCGGCTGGCCCTGCGGCGGCCGCGGGGTGATCGACGGCCCCTTGACCGAGAAATGTTCGCCGCGAAAGTCGATGTAGTGCAGTTTGTTCCGGTCGATGTAGCGCCCGCTGGACACGTCGCGGATCACCGCGTCGTCCTCCCAGCTGTCCCACAGGCGGCGTACCACCTCGACGGCGTCGGCGGCCTCGTCGAAAAGCCCTTCCGGAGACTGTGATCCGTTGCGTCGACCAAACAACGCGGCCTCGTGCGGGGTTCCGCTCACCCGCGGCTGCCAACCGGCCCGGCCGTGCGACACGTGGTCCAACGTGGCGATCGCCTTGGAGATGTGAAACGGCTCGGTGTGGGTGACGGTGGCGACCGGGATCAGCCCGATGTGCCGGGTGACCGGCGCGATGCGCGCGGCGACCAGGACGGCGTCGGCGCGACCCGCCAGCCGCCTCGGCGAGATTTCCTCGCGACGGCCAGGTTGGGGCGTCAGGGTGTCGTCAATGGTCAGGAAGTCCAGCAGGCCACGTTCGGCGGTGGCCGCCAAACTGGCCCAATACCGCCCGCTGAGAACCGATTCCGTCGCAGGGTCGGCGGTCAGCGTGGCCCGCCAGGCTTGCCGATGCCAGCCGTAGCCATCGAGCGCAACGCCGAGATGCAGCTGATCGGTCATGGCAGGCCCTTGACGAAGGCGATCGGGCGGAATGGTCCCCATGACACCACCGGCGGGTCGATCTCGGTGTAGCCGGAGGTGCGATACAGCGCCTCTGCCTCCGGTTGGCGGTCGCCAGTGATGAGGTAGACCCGCCGATAGCCCCTCGTGGTCGCGGTCGCCTCCAGTTCGGCCAGCAGCGCCTTCGCGTAGCCGCGGCGACGGCATGCACTGTCCGTCCAGATCCGTTTGAATTCCGCGGTGTCGGCATCGAACCGCCGGAACGCGCCACCCGTGACCGGAACACCGTCCAGCAGTCCGACCAACAAGCCACCGTCGGGCGGCGCCAGCTCGGCGGACGGAACAGGCAACCAGCTGAGGTGCAGCTCCGGAGTGCCGCCGTAACGCTGGGAGTACTCGACCGCCAGCTCGGCCAGCAGCGGCTGGGCCAACGGGTCGTCTGGTCCCACCGCCAGGAAACGCAGCTGCGTCGCCGCGGGTGACGGGCTGGGTGGAGGTGTCACGTACATGTCCAACGTCTCGTTATCGGCCGCATTCCGGCCCTGCTAGGCCAGTGTCGCGCTGACGTACCGGCCGGCAACAGGCGCCTCGCTTAGATCCTGACGACGCAACCCCGGTAGCCCGGTCGCCGTGAACAGGTCGGCGAGTTCCGTCACGAAGGTTTGCCAGCCTAGGGCCGCCATGGACTCGGCGGTGTCGTGTTGCTCGTCAGGATAGGTGAGCTCTGTCATGTCGCCGTTGAAACCGAACGGGCGCCAGCGTGCAGCCAGGGTGTGCTCCTGGCTGGAAAACGGCCCAAGCTCCTTCGGCAGATAATCGACGGCGACCCTGCTGCCGGCGGCGCTCAATGCGGTGACATTTTTGAGCAATTGGTCCTGCGTGGCGGGCGTTAGGAATCCAATGAACAGGCCCTCGGCAATCCACATTGTGGGCTTGGTGGCATCGAAGCCAAGCCGACGCAGCGCCTCTGGCCATTCTCGGCGAAGGTCGATTCCCACCGCTCGCCGGTCGGCCGTCGGGGTGGCCTGAAGGGTCCGGAGCGTTTGCGTTTTGAATTCGATCACCTGCGGCTGGTCGATCTCGAAGACGGTGGTGCCCGCCGGCCACCACAGCCGGTAAGGCCGGGCGTCCAGCCCCGACGCCAAGATCACCGCCTGCCGGATGCCGGCCCGGCCGCCGTCGGTGAGGAAGTTGTCGAAGAATCGGGTGCGGACCGCGAAAAGGTCGGTCAGCAAGGCGAATCCGTTGTCGTCACCGAGCTCGCGCAGCGCTCGCTCGCCGCTGGCGACCTGAGTAAAGAAGTCCACTCCCACGGCGCGCACCAACGGCTCGGCGAACGGGTCGTTGATCAAACCGGCCCGGGTTGCCAGTGCCCGGGCCGTCGCGACCAGCGTCGCGGTGGTTCCGACGCTGGTGGCCGGATCCCAGGTGTCGTGATCTGTTCGCGCCATAGTCAGCCCGACCCTACGCCGCGTCGCTGCCGGCCAGCGCGAATCTCCATCCTCCGGTCCGTCGAAAGCCCTGGTCAACGGGTCGCCTAGTTAGGCTTACGCGCGCTTAAAAGCAACGCCGCCCGCCAACCGAACAGCAGCAGCGCGGTGACCGTTGACGCCACCACCACGAAACTGGCGGCCACGCCGGCGGAGGTGGCCTTGCGCAGCAACATCCCCACCACGACCGTGCACAGCCACACCACGACCCCGGTGGGTGCGACCGCCGTCGGGTGCCGCCATGCTCGCGCGGCCAGCCACCCCACGCCGGTACCGGTCAGAAACGGCCACGCCGTCGTTGCGATGCCCGCGACGTTGAGCCCCTCGTCGTGACTGCGCCGCCCGACCGCGCAGAACACCAGCACGCAGGCAACGTCGGCGCCCAACCAGCCCAGTGTCCGCCGTGGACGCTCCATGCCGGCCGACACTACCCGGGCGGAGCCAACTCCCTGAAGTGGCTCGTCGCCCGGCCCGATGTTTTCGCCTGGTACATCGCAAGATCCGCGTCGCGCAGGATTTCGACGGCGCCGCGTTGCTCGTCGGACTGTACTGTGACGACACCGATGCTAGCGCTGACACGGGTGCAATCCGTTCTGGTGCAGTCACTTTCATCCTCAAGAACGATCGGCTCTTCGAGCGCTGCGTGCAGCCGGCGGACGAGGTCGTCGACTTCGGCGGGCCCCACAGGCGCGGCCAGCAGCGCCACGAACTCGTCGCCGCCGACACGCCCGACGACGTCATCGCGGCGCAACGCTTGGCGCAGACGTTGGGCGGCAATCTGGAGGACGGCGTCACCGGCGTGGTGTCCGAGCGCGTCATTGACGCCTTTGAATTTGTCCATGTCCATGAACAGCACAGCGCCTAAACGCGGCTCATCGGACGCGATTGCCTCGGTGATCAGCGCCACGATGTGGGCACGGTTGGGCAGCCCGGTCACCAGATCGTGCGTGGCCTGGTATGTGAGTCGCTGATGGGCGTTGTGCTGTTCGGTGATGTCGATGAACGACACCAGCACCGACGAACGGCTGGGATCGCTGGGATCAAGGAGCGACCAGTTCGCGGACACCCATACCCGCCGGCCATCGCTCAGTCGGTCGAAGCCGCTGATAAAGCCCCGACTCGGGCGACTTGTCAAGGTTTTACGAGCGATGGGCCGACCGGAGTTAACCAGCCGCCCGTCGGCACCGTAGATCGAGACATTGGGCAACTCGACGGGGTCGAGGTCCGTCGGCGCACCGAGTATTCGTAGCGCCGCCGGGTTCGCTGACTGCACAGCTCCGTCCGGTCCGATGACGACAACGCCTTCCTCCAATGAGGCGACGACGGTTTGGAAGTGCTGCTCGGCGCGCCGCAGGGCGGTCTGGTCAGCGCATAGCACCACATACCCGTCGTCCATCCGGGACGCCGAAACGCAAACGTCCAGCGGGGAGCCGTCGGCGTTGTGATGCGTAGCGTGCACCACGCCCCCGCCGGCGATGACCGCAGCCGGATCCAGGGCGGCACCGACCGTCTCGCCGACCGGCAACCCCAGTGCCGCGGCCGCCGACCGGCCGTAGATGGCTTCGGCTGCCGGATTCCAGCTGGTGACCTCGCCCGTCGGGGTGGTCGCGATGATGGCATCGCTGGCATGGGCGACCAGCGCTGCCTGGAAGCGCAGGCTCGCCTCCTCGGCCCGTTGCCTGGTCAGGTCACGGAAAACCACATGGTGAGCGGGCTTGCCCTCCCACTCGGTCCAGGCTG
>DATJOR010000321.1:0-21365 GCA_035506875.1 Mycobacterium sp. | reverse complement strand
GATGATCGCGAAGATGAAGTCGTTGTGGGCGTTGGGCAGATAGTTCCACTTGGCCGTGCCCTGGCCCAGACCGTCGCCGAAGATACCGCCATTGGCCAGCGCGAACTTCGCCTGCCTGGCCTGATACCCCGAGTCCTGCGGGTCCTGACCGGGGTTCAGCCACGAGCGCACGCGGTCGGACCGGTAACCGGCGGATACCGCCAGGATCGCCGCCGCCACGATCGCGGCGAACAGCGAACTCAGGAACACCCGCAGCGGTAGTCCGGCATACCAGAACAACCCCAGCAGGATGATGCCCAGCGAGACCGTCTGCCCCAGGTCGGGCTGCGCAACGATCAGGGCCAGCGCGACGACCGCCGCCGGCACCAGCGGGATCAGCATTTCCCGCAGCGAGGCCCGCTCCAAGCGCCGCGCGGCCAGCAGGTGGGCACCCCAGATCGCCAACGCGATCTTGGTCAGTTCGGAGGGCTGCATCGAGAAGCCCGCGATCACGAACCAGCCGCGAGAGCCGTTGGCCTCCTTGCCGATTCCCGGGACCAGCACCAGTACCAGCATCACCATGGTGACCGCGAAGCCGGAGAACGCCATTCGCCGCATGAATCGCACCGGCAGCCGCAGCGCCAGATAGCAGGCGACCAATCCGATGATGGTCCACAGCACCTGGCGACCGAAGATTACCCACGCCGACCCGTCGTCGTCGTAGGAACGCACCCCGGACGCGGAGAGCACCATGATCAGTCCCAGCGTGGTCAACAGCGCGGCCACGGCGATGATCAGGTGAAACGACGTCATCGGCCGGCCCAGCCACGCCCCGAACCGGGTGCGCGGCCCGGCGGTGGCGGCAGCGGGGGTTTTGCCGGCGACTGCAGGGCTCTCGTCGGGCTCTGCCGCGCTCGTCTCCCCCGAGCTGCTCGGCGTGCTCTCCGTTGGCTGCCCGTCCTTGGTTCCCCGGCGTAGCAACCGGGTCAACCTGTTGGTCACGCCAGCTATCCGGCCGTAGAAGACACAGCGCGGACGGCGACCGCGAACGCGTCGCCGCGGTCAGCGTAGCCGTTGAACTGGTCAAATGAGGCTCCGGCCGGTGCCAGCAGCACCGTGTCACCTGGATGCGCCAGGTCTCGGGCCGCAGCGACGGCCGCGTTCATCACGCGAATGCCGACAGCCTCGTCCGACGAAGGAATCACTGTTGTCACATGAGTAACAGGAGCCTCAGCAGTCGCATGCATACCAGCATCCTCGCCTGTCACAACCTGTACGACGGGGACATCCGGCGCGTGTCGCGATAACGCCTCGGCAACCGCCGCCCGATCCCGGCCGATCAGCACCGCCCCGACCAGGCGCGGAGCGATCCTGGCCACCGTTTCGTGCACCGACGCGCCCTTGAGCAGACCGCCGGCTATCCACACCACCCGTGGGTACGCCAGCACGGATGCCTCCGCGGCGTGCGGGTTTGTGGCCTTGGAATCGTCGACGTATCTGATCTGGTCGACGACGGCGACCAGCTCGGCGCGGTGCCGGCCCACCCGAAATGTCGCCAACGCGTGCGCGATCGCTGCCGCGGGCACCCCGACGCTGCGCGCCAGGGCCGCGGCCGCCAACGCGTCGAGCACCCCCACCGGCCCCGGGACCGGGATCGACGAGACGGGAGCCAACGCTGAGCCGTCCGGAACGGCATCAGAGAACGCGCGATCGACCAGCATGCCGTCGCGCACTCCGAGCTCCCCGACGGCGGGTTCGCCGAGCCGGAAGCCCACCCGCTGTGCGGCGTCAGCGGCCGACAGCAACGCCGCGGCGCGCGGGTCGTCCAGCCCGGCCACCGCCACCCGTCCGGTCAGCACCCGCGCCTTGTCAGCGGCGTAGTCGGCGAGGGTGCCATGCCAGTCCAGATGGTCTTCGGCGATGTTGAGCACCACACCGGCCTCGGGCCGCAGCGACGGCGCCCAGTGCAGCTGGAAGCTGGACAGCTCGACGGCCAGCAGGTCGGCGGGCTCGCGCAGAACGTCCAGCACCGGGCTGCCGATGTTGCCGCACAGTCGGCTGCGCAGGCCCGCGGACGTGAGCATGGCCTGCAGCATCGACGTGGTGGTCGTCTTGCCGTTGGTGCCGGTGACCGCGAGCCAGCGGCGCGGCGGCCCGTGGTGACCGGACGCGTCGAGCCGCCAGGCCAGCTCGACGTCACCCCACACCGGTACACCGGATGACGCGGCGGCGGCCGGCACCGGCGCGGTCGGCGGAAAGCCGGGACTGGTCACGACCAGCGCGTAGTCAGTGATGTGCTGTGCGGCGGTCGACGAATCCACCGTCGCCGTTCCGGCGTCGGCGAACTGCTCGCGGGTCACCGCATCGTCGTCGCAGAGTGTTGCCGTCACACCCAACGGTGCCAGCGCCGCCAGCACCGAGCGTCCGGTCACACCGCCGCCCGCAACCAGCACCGGCGTCGTCGCCGACAACGGCTCGAGCAAAGCGTTGTGGCTCATCTCCCGCCGGTGGCGGCGAGCCACTCGCTGTAGAACAGCGCCACCCCCAGCCCACAGCTGATCGCGGTGAGCAGCCAGAACCGGATGATCACCGTGGTTTCGGCCCAGCCGACGAGCTCGAAGTGGTGGTGGAAGGGCGCCATCCGGAACACCCGGCGGCCGGTGGTGCGGAAGGCCAGGATCTGCACCACGACCGAAGCGATTTCGGCGACGAAAAGCGATCCGAGCACGACCGCGAGAATCTCGGTGCGGCTGGTCACGGATATCCCGGCGATGATGCCGCCCAGGGCCAGCGATCCGGTGTCGCCCATGAAGATCTTGGCCGGCGCGGCGTTCCACCACAGGAACCCGATGCAGGCGCCCGCCGTCGCGGCCGCGATGATCGCCAAGTCCAGCGGATCGCGCACGTTGTAGCAACCTGTACCCGGCGTGACCGCGCAGGCGTTGCGGTACTGCCAGAAGGTGATCAGCACGTAGGCGGCGGTGACCATGCCCATGCTGCCGGCGGCCAGCCCGTCCAGCCCGTCGGTGACGTTGACCGCATTGGACCAGGCGCTGACGACAACCACGCAGAAAAGCACGAATAGTGCGGGACCCAGTGTGACGGTGGCGATTTCACGCACGTAGGAAAGCTCGGAGGTGCCCGGCGTCAGACCGGCCTCGTTGCGGAACTGCAAGACCAGCACGCCGAAGAGCACCGCCGCGGTGATCTGCCCGACGGTCTTGGCCGTCTTGTTCAGCCCCAGGTTGCGGGAGCGACGGATCTTGATCAGGTCGTCGACGAACCCGACCGCGCCCAGCGTGGTGGCCAAACACAGCACCAACAGACCCGATGCCGATGGCCCCTCGCCATTGAAGGCCAGACCGGCCAGGTGGGTGCCCAAGTAGCCCGCCCAGATGCCGGCCAGGATCGCCACCCCACCCATCGACGGCGTTCCGCGCTTCGTCTTGTGGCTCGGCGGTCCGTCTTCGCGGATCTCGTGGCCGAAGCCCTGCCTGGTGAACAGCCGGATCAGCATCGGGGTCAGGAGGATGGACACCGTCAGCGCGATGGCCACGGCGACGAGGATGTCGATCATCGCGGGGTGCCCCGGCCCTGGTCGCCCATAGCGGTGTCGGCGACCAGCGAGTCGGCCAGTGCGCCCAGGCCCGCGGCGTTGGAAGCCTTGACCAGCACCACGTCCCCGGGCCGCAGTTCGGCCCGCAGCAGGGTCAGGGCGGCGTCGGCGTCGGCGACGAGGGCGGCCTCTCCGGACCACGACCCTTCCATGACCGCGCCGTGGTGCATGGCGCTCATAGACCTCCCCGTTCCCACGACAATGAGTCGAGACACATCTAAGCGCACCGCCAGCCTGCCGATGCGGTCATGTTCGGATATCGCGTCCTCGCCGAGTTCGGCCATCTCGCCCAACACCGCCCAGCTACGGCGGCGAGCGGCTCCGCTGCCACCGCGGGCGATCCAGGCCAGGGCCTGCAATCCGGCCTGCATGGAATCCGGGTTCGCGTTATAGGCGTCGTCGACGACGGTGACGCCGTCGGCGCGGGTGGTGACCCGCATCCGGTGCTGCGATACCGGGCCGGCACCGGCCAACGCCTGCGCCACCTGCCCGCTGCTGGCGCCGCATTCCAGCGCGACCGCGGCCGCGCACAGCGCATTGCTCACCTGATGGTCACCGTGCACGGCCAACCGAATGTCGACGTCGCCGTCGGCCGAGTGCAAGGTGAACTGCGGACTGGCCAGCTCGTCGAGTACGACGGGACCGGCCCACACGTCTGTGTGGCGCTGTCTGCTGACCCGCACCACGCGCGCCGCGGTCACGTCGGCCATCGCCGCCACCGCTGGGTCGTCCACATTCAGCACGACCACTCCGGATCGCGGAACAGCCTGTGGCAGTTCGGATTTAGTCTGTGCAATGGCTTCGCGTGAGCCGAACTCACCCAGATGGGCGGTACCGACATTGAGCACCACCCCGATGGCCGGCGGCGCGATCGCTGCCAGCTCGGCGATGTTGCCCGGGTGGCGCGCCGAGAGCTCCAGAATCAAGTAGTCGGTGCTGGCGGTGGCGCGCAGGACGGTCCACGGGTGGCCGAGCTCGTTGTTGAACGACCCGGGCGGCGCCACAACCTCACCGAGCGGCGCAAGCACCGCGGCCAGCAGGTCTTTCGTCGACGTCTTGCCGGACGAGCCGGTGATTCCGACGATTGTCAGCCCGCCGGACACCAGCTCGGCGGCCACCGCCGCGGCCAGTTTGGCCAGCGCGGCCAGCACCGCCGCTCCCGACCCGTCGGTGTCGTGCTCGAGAACACCGGCCTGCCCGCCGCCGTGCTGCGCCGCCGGTGGGACCACGATCGCCGGCACCCCGACCGGCCGGGCCGCCAGCACCGCGACCGCTCCGGCGGCCACCGCCGAGGACGCATGATCGTGCCCGTCGACACGGGCCCCCGGCAGCGCCAGGAACAACCCGCCGGAACTGATTTTGCGGGAGTCGAATTCGACGGTACCGGTGACATGCAGTCCCGCGGCATCCTCCGCGGAGATGTCAGCCAGTTCGCCGCCCACGATGGCGGCGATCTGCGCGACGGTGAGGTCGATCATCTGCGCCGCTCCTCCTCATCGCTGCGCTCTGCATCGTCGCCGGCGGTCATGTGAGGGCCTCGAGCGCGGCGGCGAGCTCGATCCGGTCGTCGAACGGCTGGGTCTGCCCGCCGCGGGTCTGGCCGGTCTCGTGGCCTTTGCCGGCAATCAGCACGACGTCGCCGGGAGCTGCCCAGGCGACCGCGTGGTCGATGGCTTCGCGCCGATCGCCGATTTCGACGACTCGTGCGGTCGTGCCGGCTTCTGCTGTGCCGGCAAGGATCTCGCGGCGGATCGCCGCGGGATCCTCATTGCGGGGGTTGTCGTCGGTCACGACCACGAGGTCGGCCAGTTCGGCGGCGATCCGGCCCATCGGTGCCCGCTTGCCCGGGTCACGGTCACCGCCGGCGCCGAACACCACGGCCAGCCGGCTGTCCGGGCGGCGTAGTGATTGCAGTACAGCGCCCAACGCGCCCGGCTTGTGCGCGTAGTCGACCAGCGCGAGAAAGCGCTGGCCGCGGTCGATCTGCTCGAGCCGCCCGGGGACCCTGGTAGCCCGCAGCCCCGTCGACGCCTGCTCCGGTGAAACGCCGAGTACATCAATAATCGCCAGTGCCACAAGGCAATTAGCGATGTTGTATTCCCCCGGCAGCGGGACGCCGACCCTGTGGTGCACGCCGGCGGGGTCGATCGCGGTGAACTCCTGCTCTCCCGCATCGGCCGTCACGTCTTCGGCACGCCAATCGGCGGGCCGGCCTTGCGCGCTGACGGTGATCGGCGCGTCGGCTCGGTCGGCCATCAGGCGACCGGCGTCGTCGTCGACGCAGACCACCGCGCGAGCGGCACGCAGCGGCGAAGACGGGTCGAACAACCGCGCCTTGGCCTCGAAGTAGTCCTCCATCGTCGGGTGGAAGTCGAGGTGGTCGCGGGACAGGTTGGTGAAACCACCGACCGCGAAGTGAATGCCGTCGACGCGGCCCAAGGTCAGCGCGTGACTGGACACCTCCATCACCACGGTGTCGACGCCGCGCTCGGCCATGGCCGCCAGCAGCGCCTGCACTGCGGGCGCTTCGGGCGTGGTCAGCGTGCTGGGGATGTCGACGCCGTCGATCCGCAGGCCGACGGTGCCGATGAGCCCCACCGTTCGACCGGCCGCCCGTAAGCCCGCCTCGATCAGATACGTCGTGGTCGTCTTGCCCGACGTTCCGGTAACGCCGATGACAGCGAGGCGCTGCGAGGGATGGCCGTACACGGTCGCGGCGAGTTCGCCGAGCACGCTGCGGGGTTCGGGATGAACCAGCACCGGCAGCGAGCCGGTGTGGTCGGCCAACTCGGCTAACCCAGCCGCGTCGGTGAGCACCGCGACGGCCCCGCCTTCGATCGCGTCGCCGAGATAGCGGGCACCGTGCGTCGACGCGCCGGAAAGCGCGGCGAACAGGTCACCCGCTTGCACGTCCTGGGCTCGCAGCGTGACGCCGGTGATGCGTAGATCGGGAACCAGGCTGCCCTCGGCGGGTACCGCGCCCACTTGGGCGGCCAGCGTCGATAGCGGCACACCCGAGCCGACGCTGGGGCGCAGCGCACTGGGCACCGATACCCCCTTCCTGTTGATCGGCCATGACACTACCGAGCCGCCGGAAGTGTCCTGCGTAAACGTGCTGCGACCGGGGTAGCCGACCAGACGTGAAACCGACAGAACTGATCATCGTGGGCAGCGGTCCGGCCGGCGTGAGCGCAGCCGAGGCTTTCCGTCAACATAACGCCGACGACCTGGTACGCATCCTTACTGACGACCCGGATCTGCCCTACGAGCGACCGCCGCTCAGTAAGGAATTCCTCCGCGGCGACGCCGAAGCCGCCGACGCGCAGCTGCATCCTGCTCAGTGGTTCGACGACAACGCAATCGAGCTGGTCCGCGTGAGTGACATCGACGCGATTGACAGCTCCCAGCAACGGGTCACCGCTGGCGGAAACCGCTACCGCTATCGGTCGCTGGTGCTGGCGTGTGGGGCCAAGCCATCCCCGTTTCCGGTGCCTGGGGGCGAGAAAGCGCTGCAGCTGCGATCGCTGGCCGACGCGAAGTCACTGCGCACCGCCGCGGCGAAAGCCAGTTCCGCCGTGGTGATCGGAGCCGGTTTCATCGGCTGCGAAGCGGCGGCATCGCTGGCCATGCGCGGTGTGGCGGTCACGCTTGTCGCCCCCGATCCCGTGCCGCAGGCCAAGCGGTTGGGCGAGGACGCCGGCAAGCGCATCGTTGATCTGCTGCGCGACGTCGGCGTGCGCTACGTCGGCTCGGTGTCCGTCACTGGGCTGACCGAGGGCGCGGTCCACCTTGACGATGGGGTCACGATCGACTGCGACCTCATTCTCGCCGCCACCGGCGTCAAACCGCAGTCAGAGCTGGCGGCTTCCGCCGGGGTCAAGACTTACGACGGGCGCATTGTGGTGGACTCCCACATGCGGACGTCGGTGGAAAACATCTATGCCGCAGGCGATGTCGCGCTGGCGCACAACAGCACCGCCGGCCGGGCGGTGGCGGTCGAACATTGGCAAGACGCTGTGGACCAAGGCCAGGTGGCGGGTGCCGGCGCTGCGGGTCAGGCCGCGGAGTGGGATGCGGTGCCGGGCTTTTGGACCACCATCGGCGAGGCAACGTTGAAGTACCACGCCTGGGGCGACGGGTTTGACCGCGCCCGACTCGTCGAACACGACGACGGCTTCACCGTCTGGTACCAGTCCGACGGCGCGGCGGTCGGGGTGCTCACTTATGACGCCGACGATGATTACGACCGTGGCGAGGAGCTGATTCGGCGTCGCCAGCCAATCCCGCAGTAAGACAGACGAAAGCCGTTAGTCGGCCGGGACACCCGTGCGCGTAGCCACGGATGCGCCGTCGGCGGTGTCGAACACGTCGATCGCGACGTCGGCGTCCCGATAACTTCCGAGCACGTGCATTCCGGGGACGCCGGCAATGATCTCGTTGACCTCGTCGCCCGCCATCAGATAGTCCTCGACTCGGTGACGCCAATGCGCGGCAACCACAGTCGCGCCGTGAGCCAGTTGCGGGCATTCTCGCTCCAAGAGCCCGCGCAGCATGTCCGGCGCCAGGTAGTAGCCGACTTCGGAGAGCACCAACAGATCGAATGGGCCCCTCGGCCACGGCTCGTCGATGGACTGACGCAGCAGCGACACCTGATCGCGGCGACCCAGATCGCCCAGCCGCCGCCGGGCACCGTCCAGGGCGGCTGAGGCGACGTCGGTGGCAGTCACTCGGGTGCAGCGCTCGGTCAACAGTGCAGTCAATACCCCGATCGAGCAGCCGGGCTCGAAGGCGTGCCGGTAGTGCTGCCGCGGCAGCAAAGCCAGCGTGATCGCGTACTTGCGCTGCTCGTACCAGCGAGAGCCGAGCTCCCACGGATCAGCCGACCGCGTGTACATCTGATTGAAGTAATCATCAGGCAACCTGCTCACACGAACACCACCTCCCCTACCGCCAACAGTCGCTGCATCACAGCGGACGGCAGGACCGGGTCGCCGTGCGGCGTCGGCCGAGTCTGACTCGGAAAATACTGGGCGGCAAGAGTTTTAATTTTCAGAGCTTCGGCGGTCAGTTCGATCCGGCGGGCTCGCTGCCACGGTACCGCTGGATCGCCGGGCCTGGCCCAGTGCCACATCCATACCGGGTATTCGACGAGCACCGCACCGGTATCGGTCGCAGCTTTGGCCGCTGCCCTTCCTACCGCCTCGTGGTCGGGGTGACCGTCGCCGCGCCAGGTGGCCGCACACCACCTGCCGGCCGGAAAACCGGCGAGCAGCGCGGTGATCGATTCCGTCAACCTGTCTTCATGGCGGCACAGCTCGCCGTCGGCCATGCCGAGCCTGACCGGTTCGCCGGCGCCAAGTAGGCTCAGCGATCGACGAACCTCGTTGCGGCGCGTGGTCTCTAGCCGCGCGCGCTCCATGTCGTCGAGTCCCGGATAGGCCGCCCCACCGTCAGTAACGGACACCACTTGCACGTCGACTCCCGCGGCGCACAGCATGGCCATCGTCGCCCCCAGACCCAACGTCTCGTCATCGGGATGCGGCGAGATGATCGTTATGCCCTGGCAGTCGGCGAGATTCAGCGACGCGAAGCCGTGCTGCCATCCGAGCCATGTAGCGACGGGGGTGCCGCCGTCCGGGATCGGGCTGGCCTGCAACCGTGCGCCGTTGGCAGACAACACCTCATCCATCCAACACCTCATCCATCGGTGTGGCCTTGGGCAGCCAGTTGGCCAAGGGCGGCAAGATCGCGCTCGGCGTGGCTTTGCCGGACATACACCGTCAGATCGGCAACAGCCTTGGCGTGCCGTTCGTCCAGGCACAACGGGCCGGGTCCGAGCGCACGATCGGTTCGTCCGAGTGCTTCGTCGACCGCTTTCTCCACGACCGCGCGAACACGCCTGGCGGTCAACTCGGCCAGCCCTGAAGAGTTGCGCGGATCACCGTCGACGTGGTCGGCGGCCGCCGCGAGGGTGGCCTCCGCCGCGGTGATCGCCGCGTCGACCGCACCCAGGTGGGCCAACTGATGGTCGCCGGCGGCACGCCGGTACAGCGGCGCGGCGACCGCCCGGGCTCCACCCAGCCAACAGGCCGCGACCCCGATGGCGCCGAACCAGAAACCCGGCCGACTCAAATATTCGCCGGGCTGTCCGACCGGAATTGCTGGGGCACAGTCGAATTGGACCGATCGCGTGTCACTGTCGGCCATACCCGGGTTACGCCAAGTGATGTCCAGCGGTCGCACCGCCTCATCGCGCAGGTCCACGGCGAATAAGCCACGCGTGCCATCGGCGAGGTGAGCGGTCACCAGCGCGTTGTTGCACAGTCCGGCGCCGGAACACCATGCTTTGGTGCCGTCGAGTACCAGCCCGTCACCTGCCGCGCGGGCGGTCACCACCGCGTCGGGGGGTTCGGCGGCCCAGACTCCCCACAGCTCGTCCGGCCCCGGGGTGCGACCGTGAAGTTCGGCCAAAATGGCGACCGCGTCGACGTGGGCTTCGGCCAGCCGCCCGGCCACGATGTCGACTTCAGTGAGCTCGGAGAGTTGCCGCCAGCGCAGCGCCGTTGAGCCCGAGCCGGGAAGCGGTAGCTGCAGCTGACCGCCTCGAAGCCACTCACGCACCAAATCCGCCGTCACGAAGCTTCATCCGCCCTGTTGGACTCGTTCGCCACCTCCTGCGACACCTCCTCGAGGTGGTCGGCAAACCCACCCGGCGCCCGCCCGTTCCGACGGTCGGATGTGGTGACCCACAGCGTGTCATCCCAGTGAATTCGGCATCCGGCTGATCGGAACCGGTTGACCAAATCGACGTCTTCCCCGCTAGCCAGCGAGGCGAAACCGCCCACGCGCCAATAAGCGTCGGCATCAAATCCCATATTGGCGCCGTGGATGTGGTGATTAAGCGGTGTCTCAGCGCGGTAGCGGGCGTCGTAGAGCTCAGCGACCTCATCGGAATGGTGTCGCCACTGACCGACCCGGACGACACCCAAGACCATGTCGGCTGCAGTGCCGGTCTGGCGCACCAACCAGTCGCTGCCGACCTCGGTGTCGGCGTCCGTGGTGGCATACCAGGTTCCGGCGCCCGCGCCGCCCAGCGCCGAGGCGGCATAGCGGAAACCGGCCGCCCGCGCCGCCCCGACGCTGCGCTCGTGGACCGGCAGGAAGTGGACGTCGGGCCCGAATTGCCCGGCAAGGCTTTCACTGGCGTCGTCACATGCGTCCAGCACCACCACCACCGACGTCGGCGCGGCAACCGCCGTCACCGCGGCGCGGATCGCGGTCAGGCAGCGCGTCAGCAATGCGAACTCGTTATGCGCCGGAATAACCACAACGACGCGGGGCTCAGCTGTCACCGAATGGAAGTAACCGTTGCCGCAGCATTTGACACCGCCGCCCGCAACTTCTCGATGTTTTCGCGCTCCAGCGCGGCAAACGCGATGCCATCGTTGGTCAGGTCCAACGCGTGGTCGCCGAGCCGGGTCAGCAGGCCGCGCGTGGTTTCCAGCCAGGCGGCGGTCTTGAGGCTCAGCGCGGCGGCAGAGGCGCCTACCCAGCCCGATTGGACGTTCGTTATCCCGTTGTCCGACGACAGGTGCGCGCTCGCCAGATCCTCACCTTGGGCACACACCTGCCCCGCCGAGTCCGCCAGAGCCGCTGGGTCGACCCGAAACCTTGGCTGCGCCATCACACCACCTCACGCCGAAGCCTGACGAGCCGCAAGTCACGGCGCCTACATGGCTTGCAATGTCAGCGGCGGGCCGGGATCGGGCGACAGTGGCACGTTTTCGCGCTGCAGCAACCAGCCGGCGATGTTGTGGAACAGCGGAGCCGCAGAGTGGCCCGGCGTCCCGTCCGCGTTGGCCGCCGGGTTGTCCATCATGATGCCGATGACATAGCGAGGGTCATCGGTCGTCGCAATTCCAGCGAAGGTGATCCAGTAGACGTTGTCGAAGTAGCAGCCGCAGGCCGGGTTGATCTGTTGCGCCGTGCCGGTCTTGCCGGAGATCTGGTAACCCTCGACCGCGGCCGCCGGTCCGGTGCCCTGCTGGATGCCTCTCGGATCATGCTGTACGACACCGCGCAGCATGTTGCGGACGGTCTTGGCGGTCTCCGGCGACACCACTCGAACGCCTTCTGGCCGTGGTTCTTCGGTGCGGGTGCCGTCGGGTGCGACGGTGGCCTTGACGACTCGCGGCGGCATCCGCAGCCCGTCGTTGGCGATCGCCTGATACATGCCGGTCATCTGCAGCAGGGTCATCGAAAGGCCTTGCCCGATAGGCAGGTTGGAGAATGTGCTGCCCGACCACTGGTCGATCGGCGGCACCAGCCCGGCGCTCTCACCGGGCAAGCCGACCCCGGTGCGCTGACCAAGCCCGAACTTGCGCAGCATGTCGAAGTAGCGTTGCGGGCCGACGCGCTGGGCCAGCATCAACGTGCCCACGTTCGAGGATTTCGAGAACACGCCGGTGGTGGTGTACGGCGTCACGCCGTGGTTCCACGCGTCGTGAACGGTGACCCCGCCCATGTTGATCGACCCGGGCACCTGCAGCACCTCATCGGGGTTACTGACCCCGTACTCGATCACCGACGCGGCCGTGACGACCTTGTTCACCGATCCCGGTTCGAACGGGGAGGTAACCGGCAGATCGCCCATCTGCTTGTTGCCCTGACGCCCGAGGTCCTGAGACGGATCGAAGGTGTTGTCGTTGGACATGGCCAGCACCTCGCCGGTTTTTGCGTCCAGCACTACTGCCGAGACATTGCGTGCCCCGGATAGGTTCTTGGCCTGCTGAACCTGCTGCTGAACGTAGAACTGAATATCGTCGTCCAAGGTGAGCTGGACGGTCGAGCCGTTGACCGCCCTGTGCTGATTGCGGTAACTGCCGGGGATGACCACGCCGTCGGAGCCGCGGTCATAGGTAATAGAGCCGTCCGTGCCGGCCAGCTCGGCGTCCATCGACTCTTCCAACCCGAGCAGACCATGGCCGTCCCAATCGATTCCACCGACGATGTTGGCCGCCAACGACCCGCCCGGATATTCGCGCAGGTCTTGGCGTTCGGTGCCCACCTCGGGGTATTTGGTCGTGATGACCGTGGCGATCGCGGGGTCGACGGCGCGGGCCAGATAGACGAAAGTCTCGTCACTGCGCAGCTTCTTCAGCACGGTGGCCTTGTCCGGCTTGTTGTTCAGCCGCAGTGCCACCTCTTTGGCGATCTCCGTCAATCGCTTTTCCGGATCGGGGGCCTTCGCGTTCTTCTGTTTGGCCTCTGCCAGCTGCTTGTGGATCTTGCGCGGCTGAAAGGTCAGCGCGCGAGCCTCCATGGTGAACGCGAGTTGGTCGTTGTGGCGGTCGATAATGCTGCCGCGCAACGCTTTTTGGACATCGGTGACCTTGAGCTGGCCGGCGGCCTCGGCTCGTAGCCCGGATGCGCGCGGAACTTGCAGATAGAACAGCTGAGCCGCCGCGACCACCAGCGCCAGGAAAATCACCGCGTTGCCTACTCTGTGCCGGAAGACGAACGACGCGCCGCGGCCGCCGAGCTCGACGGCCTGGCGGGTACGCCGATCCCGCGCGGAGCGCACCGGTGGGCTCGCCTTCGCCCGCACATCCTTTTTCGGCGCCGTCGGTTTCGTCGGCTTCTTGGCTGACGTCACACGTCGACGTGGCAGCGGCCGCGATGATCGGCTGCCCGCCCGGTCCCCGCGGGTCACCGTGCGGCGCCGGGCGTCGTGACGGTCAACGGGCCGAACTGCTCGCCGATGAGCGGCGCGGCGGGTGGTCCGGGCAGGTGGGGCACACCCGGCGGCGCGGCAGCCGGCGGAGCCGCGGGTCCGCCCTGGGGCGCGAGCACAGTCACCGGCGGCGCGACGGGAGCCGCCGGAGCCACGGGCGCTGCGACGGGCGCTGGTCCGGCGGGGATGGGCACCGCGGGCACGGGTACGGCGATAGCCGGAGGCGGCGCGGCCGTCAAACCCGGCGCGGCCGGCGCAACGGGGGCAGCCGGCACGGGTCCCGGCGCTACAGCGGGCAGTTGCGGCGCGCCAGGAGGTGACGGGAGGTGCTGGGGGCCGAGCGTGCTGGCGCCGTCGGGGGTGCGGACCATGACGTCGGGTCCGGAAACCAGCGGCGCACCCTGGGCGTTGTTGTCCGGGTTGTCCGGCAAAACCCGCGTCGGCACCTCGACTGCCGGCGCCGGAGGCGGTTTCGGCTTTTCGTCGGGCAGTTTGGTGTTGAGGGGCGGCGGCTGAACGCCCTGCGCGGGCTTGGGGGTGCCGACCACAATCCAGTTCCCCGTCGGCTCCTGGATCAAGTGCGCGGTGTCCCTGGTCGGGATCATCCCGAGGCCGCGGGCGGCCTCGGCTAAAGCCGGCGCGGACTCCGCCTGCAACACGTCGCGCTCGAGTGCTTCCTTCTGCTCCTGCAATAGCCGGTTGGTTTGGCGGGCACTGCTCAGCTGGTAGGAACGCTCGGCGGAGTCGGTGGACAGCCACAGCGTGAGTCCCAGACCGGCGCCGAGGGACCCGATGACCAGCACCACGAACGGCACTTTGGCCACCAAAGTGCGAGGCCGTAAGTCGATCGAAGCCAGTCGGTTGAGCAGACGGTCCCGCAGCGGAGGCCGAACAACCTTGGGTGCTTTTGCTTTCCGCGCCTTCGCGCGCGCTTTGGCTTGGCTGGCGTTCTTTGGCCGGGCCGGTCGATGGACCGGCCGCGCATTCGGCGTGGTCTGCGGCGCCGATCGCGATGTCCGCGGCTCACGAGCCGACGCCGACGCTTTGGGAGGGCGGGGACGAGTGCGACGCGCAGGCGCCGGGTCGGCCGGACGCCGCCCGGTGCTTCGGGTAGCGCTGCCCTGCCCGCGTCGGCGATCGCCGCCGCGCAGTGGCGGCATCTCGCGCTTGGCTTTCATCGGCCTCCCCTCCTCGCTGCCTCATTGCCCGGTTGAACGCGTTGCAGAGCACGCAGTCGCACCGCGGCACTCCGCGGGTTCTGGCGGACCTCGTCGTCGCCGGCGCGTTCGGCGCCGCGCGTCAACGAGGTGAATTGCGGCCCATGTCCAGGAAGTTCGACCGGCAGATCCGGTGGCGTGCTGGAAGTCGCCGCCTCGGCGAACAACCGTTTGACGATGCGGTCCTCCAGCGACTGATACGCCAGCACCACGATGCGTCCGTCGACGGTCAGCGCATCCAGCGCGACGGGCAGTGCGTCGCGTAACGCATCCAGCTCGGCGTTGACCGCGATGCGCAGGGCCTGGAATGTCCGCTTCGCCGGGTGCCCGCCCGTACGCCGGGCCGGTGCCGGAACCGCTTGGTAGACAACCTCTACCAGCTCGCCGGTCGAGGTGAACGGTGCGCGCGCACGGCGACGGATGATGTGTGCGGCGATACGGCCAGCGAAGCGTTCCTCACCGTAGCGGCGCAGGATGTCGGTCAGCGCGGGCTCGTCGTAGCTGTTGACGATTTCGGCGGCGGTCAGCGCCGACGTGGGGTCCATCCGCATGTCCAACGGCGCGTCCTGCGCATAGGAGAAGCCGCGCTCAGTACGGTCGAGCTGCATCGACGAGACGCCAAGATCGAAAAGGATAGCGTCTATGGATTCCGTTGCAGCATAGCCTGATTCGTCGATAGCGGCAGCAATCCCGTCATACCGGGTTTGGACCAGGGTGAGCCGGTCGGCGAAACGCGCCAACCGGGCCCGGGCAATGTCGAGTGCGGTCGGGTCGCGGTCGATGCCGATCAACCGGAGCCCGGGTAGCTCGGTCAGGAACCGTTCGGCGTGCCCGCCGGCACCGATGGTCGCGTCGATCAGCACTGCCCCGGATCCGTCCGGATGATGCCGCGTCAGCGCGGGCGTGAGCAGTGCGGCGCAGCGGTCGAGCAGGACCGGCACATGGCCGAAATCGCCTGTGGCATCAGCCACGACAACACCTCCCCGACGAGTATCTCGACCGACGACCCGCTGCGCCCGGCTTCGCCGCGCGTGCGCTCGTCCGGCAAAGGTGCCAAAGGTGCGAAGTGCCCCTGCATCGAGGTCCCTGTCCGACAGCACGAACCTGGCGTTGGGGAAGTACGTCAGGGTCGGTTCGGGCAGAGGCCACGCTGCACGGGCACGCGCCTCAGATAATGTCGCCGAGTGCTTCATCGCTGGCTGCGGAGAAGTTCTCTTCGTGGGTCTGTTGGTATTCCTGCCAGGCCTGCGCATCCCAAATCTCCAGGTAGTCAACCGATCCGATCACCACGCAGTCCTTGGAGAGGTTTGCGTAGCGACGGTGGTCGGCCGACAACGTGATTCGGCCTTGCGCGTCGGGATGCTGTTCGTCAGTGGCGGCGGCCAGGTTGCGCAGGAACGCTCTCGCCTCCGGGTTGCTTCGTGATGCCTTGCTGGCCCGGCGGGCAAGTTGCTCGAATTCCGCTCGGGGATAAACAGCCAGGCTGTGGTCTTGACTCTTGGTGACCATCAACCCTCCTGCCAGTGCGTCGCGGAACTTGGCGGGCAGCGTCAGCCGCCCTTTGTCGTCAAGCTTTGGCGTGTAGGTGCCGAGAAACATCTGGCCACCTCCACGCCTTTCGACTTCCGCCACCATACCCCACAATCCCCCACTGCGTCCCATTTAACGCCACGAAGATCACTGATTAATGTCGTTTCAGCAGGTTTTCGGCCACTCAGGCAGTTTGATCGTGCCGGCGTGGCATCGACGACCACCGGCATAAACCACCTATGAGCTGGGATTTATCGGAGAAGTGGGGCGCAGTGGGTCAAGATGAGGCGTGTCGCCGCGTGACGGAACCGGGCTCATCCGCGCGGACACCAAAAAGGGCAGCCCAGCGGGCTGCCCTTGCGTCCGTATCGGCGCTATTCCTCGAAGCGGCGGCGGAACCGGTCTTCCATGCGGTTGGTGAAAGAACCGCCGGCGCCCTTGCTTCGCCGCTGACGCGCACCCGCCGAGGGTCCGGGGCGCTCGCCCCGACCGGACAGGCGCGGGCCGGTGACGGCCAGCACGACGCCGCCAAACATCACGATGAAGCCAATGACAGACAGGATCGGAAAAGGCCCGGCCCAGACAGCCTTAAACGGGATGCCGCAGACCAACATCGCAAGGCCGAGGAGGAATAGCGCCACGCCCTGCAGGCGCCGCCGTGCGGTCGGGGCACGCAAACCCCCGCCACGAACACTCGAAGCGAATTTGGGGTCTTCGGCATAGAGAGCGCTCTCGATCTGGTCGAGCATCCGCTGCTCATGATCGGAGAGTGGCATTCGTCCCTCCTTGCCGAAACTGTACGTAATACCGATAGCACGTAGCGGCCCGCTGTGTGGGCAACTAATGAGAATGATACGAGGTCAATCAGCGTCATACCACTGCTTCGGTTGCCGATTGTAACCGGCGCCGCACGGTGATCCACGCAACGCCGCCTCGTCCGATAATGGGATGGGAGCACGGCACTGGACGACCGACGAGGAGACCCGCGAGTTGGCGACATTCCTCATCAACCTGCCGCCGCAAGACATGCAACGGCGTCTGGGAGAGGCCCTGGGCATTTACGTCGACGCCATGCGATATCCCCGCGGCACCGAGAATCAGCGCGCCGCCATGTGGCTCGAGCACACCCGGCGGCGTGGTTGGCAGGCCGTGGCCGCGGTGGAAGTCGACACTGCGGCCGAAGCGACGCCGTCGTCAGCCGAGCTGGGCGACGCACCCCTGCTCGGAGTGGCCTACGGCTACTGCGGCGCACCCGATCAGTGGTGGCAACAGCAAGTCGTGCTCGGGCTGCAACGCGGCGGCTTCCCCGGCCCGGAGATCGCTCGCCTGATGGCCAGCTACTTCGAGCTGACCGAGCTGCACATCGCGCCCCGGGCACAGGGCCGCGGCCTTGGAGAAGCGTTGGCGCGGCGGCTGCTTGCCGACCGCGGCGAAGCCAATGTGCTGCTGTCGACCCCGGAGATCAACGGCGAAGCCAATCGCGCCTGGCGGTTGTACCGTCGGCTCGGATTTACCGACATCATTCGCGGCTACCACTTCACCGGCGATCCGCGAGCGTTCGCCATCCTGGGACGCAAGCTGCCGCTGTAGCAGACCAGGCTGGCAGGGTCTGGCACGATGACCTGGTGCGTGCCAGCAGCATCCACCTGATAGGCCAGGCGTTCATCGCGCGTCGTCGTCGCCTGGCGGCATGGGCGATGCTGGTCCTGGTGATACCGGTGCTCGCCGGATGCGTCCGGATCCACGCGTCGATCACCATCTCCCCCGACGACCTGGTGTCCGGCGAGATCATCGCGGCGGCCAAGCAACGCAACGACAAAGACGCTGGACCGCAACTGGATCCGAATCTGCCGTTCAGCCAGAAAGTGGCGATCTCTAAGTACGACCGCGACGGCTACGTGGGGTCACAGGCGGTGTTCTCCGACCTGACCTTTGCCGAGCTGCCGGAACTGGCCAACATGAACTCCGACGCCCAGGGCGTGAACCTGTCGCTGCGCCGAGCCGGCGACCTGGTGATCCTGGAGGGGCGAGCAGACTTGACGTCGCTGACCGATCCCGACGCGGATGTCGAGCTCAGCGTCGCCTTCCCCGGCGCGGTGACGTCAACCAATGGTGAGCGCATGGACCCGGACACCGTGCAGTGGAAGCTGAAGCCGGGCGTCGTGAGCACGATGAACGCGCAGGCCCGCTACACCGATCCGAGCACCCGCTCGTTCCGCAGCGCGGCGCTGTGGCTGGCCCTCGCGTCATTCGTGGTCGCGGGCGTTGTGGCGCTGTTGGCCTGGTACAACCGCGACCGGTCGCCGCGGGTCGGCGAGCCCTCTCAGCTGAACGGCGACCAGTAGTCGAGCAGTTCTGCGAACGTCTCAAATGCCGGCTTCGAATTGCCGTAGGTGGCCTCGAGATGGATGCTCAGCGGAAAACCCAGGTCGACGACACCGTCGATGACCCGTTTGTACAAATCGACCATCAGCTTGCGCTTCTGGGCGGGTTCGGTGGTGGCCAACGTCTTGACGAACGCCTGCTCGTCGGCCACCGCGGCATTGCCCGGATCCTGGATGAGCCAGTTGACGAAGCCGACCCGGTTCTCCAACTTCGGTACGAAGCCGAATGACAACAGGATCTCCGGTCGATGGTCCGTCCGCTCGGCGAACTCGGTCAGGAAGCCCACGATCGCATCGGAGTACAACAGCTGGGTCTGGGCGAACGTCGCGCCCCGATCGCATTTGAAGTTAAACCGACCGGCTTCCTCAGCCCTGGTGGGAATCAGGATCACACCCCGGTTATCCACCAGCTCGCGGTAGATCGAGAGGGCGTCGGTCGGCGCGACACCGGACCCCTCACCGTCGGCCATGGTGCGGGGGACGCCGACGAACACGATCCCGTCGATGCCGGCGCCAACCAGCGCACCGAGCCGCTGGCCCAGGGTCTGCTCATCCATGAAAGCCGTGACCTGGCTGCACAATCCGCGCACGCCGGGCAATTCCGGCTTGATCACCGACCAGAAATCCAGCACGTCCAGCTTCGGCTTCATCGCGATGGGCCGGTCGTCCTCCTCCTCGATCAAGCCCGGCATCATCAGGTGCCCGATCCGCCCGTCCAGGCCGAACTCCGCGGACAGCTGCACGACTTTGCGGGCGTCTTCGATTGCCCCTTCGGTGCCACGCTCGGCGTTCGTCGGCACCAGCTCGACCGCGATGGTGTTCAAGGTCAACGGGTTGCTCCTCATAGGTGGGCGCGAATCACACGACAGCATAGGTGTGAGTTAGTGAGGCTGTCGAAGCAACTGCCGGGCGGGGCCTGCGCCGGCCCCAGGCGGGCAAAAGCCGCTGGACAGCCCGGCGCCGAATAGACTTGGCGGACCATGCGCGCGGCGACAATGCGGGCCGGTACGGCCCGTGGAGGAGCCGGGCGATGATTGAGGCTGACCGGGAAGGGGTGTCGCGCTGAGCGTAGAAGCAGCGGCGACCGTCGAGTTGGCTGACGCCGTCACCGACCAGCTGCGGCGATACCTGCAGGACCGCCGCGTTGCGGCCGCCTACATCGGCAGCGACTATGACCGCCTGACCGCCGGCCTGGAAGAGTTCGTCCTGAGCGGCGGCAAGCGGCTGCGCCCGGCCTTCGCCTACTGGGGTTGGCGTTCGGTAACGAGCAATGCCACCGAAGAAATCGGGGCCCAAGCGCTGCTGCTGTTCTCCGCGCTGGAACTGTTGCACGCCTCGGCGCTGGTGCACGACGACGTGATCGACAGCTCGGCGACTCGCCGGGGTCGGCCGACCATGCACGCGCAGTTCGCTGCGTTGCACCGCGAGCGGCATTGGCGAGGGCGGGCCGACCAATTCGGCATGTCGGCGGCCATCCTGCTCGGCGATCTGGCGCTGGCGTGGGCCGACGACATCGTCGCGGGTATCGATTTGCCGCCCGATGCCCGACGCCGGGTGCGACGAGTCTGGGTCGACATCCGCACCGAGCTACTCGGCGGCCAATACCTCGACATCGTCGCCGAGGCCAGCGGAGCGGAGTCGATCGCGTCGGCGATGAACGTGAACACCTATAAGACCGCTTCCTACACGGTGTCGCGTCCACTGCAATTGGGCGTGGCCGCCGCTGCCGACCGACCCGACGTGCAGGCCCTTTTCCATGACTTCGGCACCGACCTGGGCATCGCATTCCAGTTGCGTGACGACGTGTTAGGCGTGTTCGGCGATCCGGCGGTCACCGGCAAGCCCTCCGGAGACGATCTTCGGTCCGGCAAACGCACGGTGTTGCTGGCGACCGCGGTGGAATTGGCCGATAAGTCAGATGCGGCCGCCGCCAGCCTGTTACGCGCTTCGATCGGCACCGACCTGAGTGACGCCCAGGTTGGCGAACTATGCGAGGCCATCACGCGGGTCGGCGCGCTGGCCGCGGTCGAGCAGCAAATCGACACGCTGACTCGGCGGGCGCTGGCCACATTGTCAGATGCGCCCATCCACGCGACCGCCAAGGCCGGGCTGTCCGAGATCGCCAGACTGGCCGCGAACCGGTCGGCATGACGCGCATGTCCACGCATATATCCGCTCCGACTGCCGGCCCGGCTAGTGACCGGCCGCAACACTTTTCACGGCTGCGGCAATTCGCCGCCACCGACGAGGGCCGACCGGCGCTACTTGGCTTCCTGGGTGCACTGCTGATCACCCTTGGGGGCCTCGGCGCGGGCAGCACGAAACAGCACGACCCACTGCTGGAGTCGCTGCACCTGTCCTGGTTGCGCTACGGCCACGGGTTGGTGCTGTCCTCGATGGTGCTGTGGGTGGGTGTCGCCGTAATGCTGATTGCGTGGTTCTGGCTGGGCCGACGCGTACTCGCCGGCAATGCCACCGACTACACCATGGTGGCCACCACTGCCTTTTGGCTGGCACCGCTATTGTTGTCGGTGCCGGTGTTCAGCCGCGACACCTACTCGTATCTGGCCCAGGGCGCACTGCTGCGCGACGGCCTCGATCCATACGCGGTCGGCCCAATTGAGAACCCTAATCCGTTGTTGGACAACGTGAGTCCCATCTGGACCATCACCACGGCGCCATACGGCCCGGCATTCATCATGATCGCCCGGCTGGTCACGATGCTGGTCGGCAATCATGTGATCGCCGGGACCATGTTGCTGCGCCTGTGCATGCTGCCCGGACTGGCGTTGCTGATCTGGGCTACCCCCCGGCTGGCACGCCACCTCGGCGCCAATGCACCCATCGCGCTGTGGATTTGCGTCCTCAACCCGCTGGTGATCATCCATCTGATGGGCGGGGTTCAC
>DATJOR010000320.1:0-4768 GCA_035506875.1 Mycobacterium sp. | reverse complement strand
CGGCGCGTTCGGCGCCGACGTCGTCAAAGTCGAGTCGATTCAGCGACCCGACGGTTTCCGCTACTCCGGGGCATTTCCGCACGAGGGCGACGACTGGTACGAGCGCGGTGCGCTGTGGCAGGCCACCAACCTGAACAAGCGGGATATCACCCTGGACCTGACCTCGCAGGCCGGCCGCGAACTCGCGCGACGGCTTGCCGCGCAGGCGGACGTCGTCGTGGAGAACTTTTCCCCGCGGGTGGTGGAGCACTTCGAGCTGGATTACCCGTCGCTGGCAGCGCTGCGCCCAGACATAATCATGGTCCGCATGCCGGGATTCGGCCTCGACGGCCCGTGGCGGGATTACGTGGGCTGGGCGCTGAACATCGAACAGGTCTCCGGGATGTCGGCGGCGACCGGTTACGCCGACGGCCCGCCGTGCAACGTGCAGGGGCCCGCCGACCCGATCGTCGGGGTACACGCGGGCGTCGCGTTGCTTGCCGCGCTCGAACACCGGCGCCGCACCGGCGAAGGCCGGCTGATCGAGGTCGCGCAGATCGAGGTCGCCGCCGCCGTCACCGCCGAACCGGTGATCGAGTATTCGATGAACGGGATCGTCCGGCCGCGCGACGGCAACCGGCAGCGTGGCTACTGCCAGGGCGTCTACCCGACCGCGGTCGACGATGCCTGGGTGGCGCTGTCGGTGCGCGGCGACGACGACTGGTTTGCGCTCGTCGACGCGATGGGTCGCCCCGGGCTTCTCGAGGATGAGCGCTTCGCGACCAGCGATTGCCGCGCCGCTGCCCATGACGCATTCGACCAGGTCGTTGCCGCCTGGACCAAAACCCACTCGCCCGCCAAAATCGTTGCGGCCCTTCAGGAACGCGACGTGCCCGCGGAGGAAGTCATCAAACCCGAGGGGATGTATGACGTACCGCAACTTGACGCCCGCGGGTATTACGAGGATTACCAGCGTCCGATCACCGGCCGGCACCGTTATCCCGGCTGGCCGTTCCGCATCACGCCCGGTCCTGCGCGGCACCACCGGTTCGCCGCGCCGACACTCGGCCAACACAACGACGAGATTCTGAGCGGCCTGGGACTGTCCCGCGATGAGCTGGCCGCCCTGCGCCGTGACCGGGTGATCGGCGAAAAGGTGGTGAACTCCTGAGCCTCAGCTCAGAGCCAGTGCTGCCGGTCGCAAACCAGCAGGGTGCAACGAGCGGCATCCAACGCGGCCCGGCCGGAAGGCGCGACCAGAACGTCGGCCGGCCCGGGGCGCCGAGGATCCACCACGACGAGTTGCACCGGATCGTTGGTCCTATGACGATATTCCAAGTAGTCGACCACGCCGCCTTGCCTTGCGGCCGGCTGGATCTCGACATCGCGGTAGTTTCGTCGCCAAAACGCCAGGTAACGCTCAAGCCGTGCCGGCGCCGCGGCTGTCAGTACGCTCAGCGGTGCGCTACGAAGCCGAGCTTCACGTACCGCGAGCGCCAAGACGCCGGTGCTGTCGAGTGATTCGTCCACGACGGCTAGGACTGCACCTGCTGGGGTCGGGACCGCGCTGATTGGCACAACTGCGATGGCGCAATGTGCGGAACTGACCAAAGCCGACGCCGTGGAGCCGATGTGTCCGTGCACCGCATGCTTCAAGCCGGTCGAGCCGACGCAAATCATCGCTGCGGCCCGCGACTCCGCCAGCAGGGTCGCGACTGGGCGCTCATGCACGACTTCGGCCTCGATCTTGACCGGCTTGTGCGTCGACTCGATCGCGGCGAACGCGTCGCGAATGGCACCGTCGGCATCTGACTGGCTTTCGGAGGATTCGATCGCGTACACGAGTCGCAGCGGGACGTCAGCGGCCACGGCCTCGTCGACGGCCCACAGTGCGGCGCGCAGGCCGGAGCGTGACCCGTCGATACCGACGACCACGCGGCGGGGCGACGAATACGGCTCGCCCATTGTGTCTCCTGTCAGCTCTCTACGTGGAACACATCGGCGAGCGTTCGACGTGGAGTTATTGGTGGCAGAGTTTCCAGCGCAGGTGCCACACCGACTCGTATCAACAACTGTGGATATGTCTCGGAGCCGGACAAATTCGCGAGAAGCTCACGGGTAGTGCGGACTTCGGTGATATGCGTCAGGGTGCAGGTGGCCAAGTCGGCCATCGTGCATTTCAGTAAGACGGCGGACAATGCCTCACCGGACGCCAATGCGTCGGCGTGAGTATCGGTCTCGGTGGACAGCAGCACGATCTTGGCGCAGTCCTCGGGAATTTCGATGCGACGTTCGCCGCCGCCTTGAGGTACCGGGAAATGCCGACCGACGTCAACCCGGTCGCCCTCCGCCGCTGATACCAGCGAGCTATACGGAATCCCGTCTGAAGCTCGAAATTCGCCAGTCCACCAACCGATTTCGGTATGGTATGCGGAGTCGTAGATCCGGAGCGATGTGGCGATTTGCGACGCCTCTGCCAACTGGGGACGCAGATCGTCCGGCAAGAATTCGAGGCGCACGGCTTCGGGATCTACAACTTCACGCAGCATGGGCGCGAAGGATTCCCAGTCCATCGGTGGGCTGAAAGGCAGCCGGTCAGTGCGCCGCATCAGGATTGCATCCGCACGGCGGAGGTCCCCTTCGGTGACGTGCTTCGCGGGTTTGAATTCGAGGGATGCGATGTGATCCGGGTGCTCCGGGTCGGGAAATCGTTTGGTTTCTGTGTCCCAGCCCCCTGCGGCCATCGCCACTCGCAGGTGGTGCAAAGCCGCCCCGCAACCAATGAGCGCTTCGCGGCGCGACTGGTCATAGTTCAACACGCGTGCGGGATCGAGGAAGAGCTGGAGTGCGCCCTGCTCGGCCACCCACCGCCACGGTTGACTGTTGTGCAGCGACGGGGCACGGCAAGCCAAACTCACCGCATCCTTGATGATTTCGGCTTTGGGCTTCACCGCCGGCTCGGCAACCTCCGATTCCTGCATGTCGCTCATCGTTCCCCCGAGCTCGAGGAGATGACAGGGCCGTTGGTCCTCGAACTGGGGCCGTCCGGCCCGCGCTGCGGCTTCGTTGCGCACAATCCGAGGACCAACGGCCCTAAGGGCGGCCGCCGGCTGCGCCTAACGTGGGAATCTCGAAGGCGTCCACCCGGCGATAAAGGAGCCCTGACATGCCGGAACGCGTAGAATGCCCTGTGCCCACCGTGCACGGCAATCACTACTCGATGCATCCTAAGGAGGGGGTTGGTTGTGGTTACGGTTTTTCTGGTCGACGATCACGAAGTGGTACGCCGGGGCTTGATTGAGCTGCTGAAAGCCGACCCCGAACTCGACGTCGTCGGCGAGGCAGGTTCAGTCGCCGAAGCGATGGCCAGGATTCCGGCCGCTCGACCGGACGTTGCCGTGCTTGATGTTCGCTTGCCGGACGGAAACGGCATCGAATTGTGCCGCGACTTGCTCTCTGCGATGCCGGACTTGCGGTGTCTGATGCTTACCTCGTTTACGTCCGACGAGGCGATGCTCGACGCAATCCTCGCCGGCGCGAGCGGCTACGTCGTCAAAGACATCAAGGGGATGGAATTGACAAATGCTGTGAAGGACGTGGGCGCCGGACGATCGCTGCTGGACAATCGTGCGGCCGCTGCGCTGATGTCCAAATTACGTGGCGAGGCCGAAAAGCCAGATCCACTATCAGGTCTCAGCAGTCAAGAGCGTACTTTGCTGAGTCTGCTCAGCGAGGGCCTGACGAACAAGCAGATCGCCGATCGGATGTTTTTGGCTGAAAAGACAGTCAAGAACTATGTTTCCAGGTTGCTTGCCAAGCTTGGGATGGAGCGTCGGACACAGGCCGCTGTGTTCGCGACGAAAGTGGAACGGTCACAGCAACCGAACGCGTGAGCGGCGGTATCTCAGGATACATAAGGACTTTGGTCCTCCCAAGATAGGTCTTTTAGCGACGGGCATTTACACCTGAGCCCCGTTAACCTCGATGTCATGACCTAGGTAATCGGCCGAGCGTGCGTTGATGTGATGGATCAGTCCGGTGTTCGGGAATGCCCGGTCGACTGCATCTACGAAGGTGCGCGGGCCATGTATATCAACCCAGATGAGTGTGTGGATTGCGGTGCCTGCAAATCGGCTTGCCGGGTCGACGCGATTTACTACGAGATCGACCTGCCGGACGACGAGCGACAACATCTGGCCGACAACGCCGCCTTCTTTCACCAGACGCTTCCCGGCCGGACGGTCCCGCTTGGCTCGCCCGGGGGGGCCGCCAATCTTGGTCCGGTGGGCGTGGACACACCGTTGATCGCGGAAATGCCACAAGAGGCTTCCTAAACAACTCGGCATACCACCGAAGGCTCCTGGCCCGCCCGAGTGGTGACTTCCGACTCTGTCACATGAACGTACCTACGAGCAGAGTCGTTGTCATGCTCGATTCGGATGGACCGCGAAGTATCAAGGGGGATTGGTGATGTCGTCGCTGCAAGACCTTGAGGTACTCGATCGCGAGCAGTCTGTGGACCTGCTCCAACAAGTTCTAGTGGGTCGTCTGATTTTCACCGAGCAAGCCCTGCCCGCGGTTCGGCCGGTGGAGTGCCGTTGGTGGCGGGGCGATGTGGTTATCCGGATCGCTGACCCGGCCATACTTAGTGCGGCATCACGCAATCGCATCGTGGCGTTCGAGACCGACGAGTTGGATGCGGACCTGCATCGCGGATGGAGTGTGACCGTCGTCGGCCATGCACAGGTGATCACCGAGGTGCCCGATTTGGTTGAGTTATCTGGGCTTT
>DATJOR010000319.1:0-16962 GCA_035506875.1 Mycobacterium sp. | reverse complement strand
GACGCATTGGGCGACTACCGGTTTGCCTACCTCGTCACCGTCGACGACGACTACCGAGTGCATACCGTGACGGTCGAGCCCGAGTTGCGCGAGCGCGTCATGGACGTCGGGCTGATCGGCGGCCGAACTCGTAAGAACGTCGAAAGCCGCAGCGCCGTCACACTGTTGTGGCCGCCGAGCGAGCCGGGCGGTTATTCGCTGATCGTCGATGGCACGGGCGAAGTGGCCGACTCCGACGACGACACTGCGGCGCTTCGGGTGGTGCCGACCCGCGCGCTGCTGCATCGCAACGCCGACCCGACGACTCCGGGGTCCGCGACGGGATGCCTGCACGACTGTGTGGTGTTCGCCACGCAATAAGGCGAAGTGTGGCGCGCTTGGGACGCGCGGTGAGCGGGTACGGAGTACCAGGTCGCGCCGCGTATCATCACGCATCGGGCTTGTCGCGTGGGCGTTGTGATACCCACTACACTTTGGCCCCTCGCCCTCGTAGCTCAGGGGATAGAGCACGGCTCTCCTAAAGCCGGTGTCGCAGGTTCGAATCCTGCCGGGGGCACTCACTGTTGATGCAGGTCAGCGGTGGTTTTCAGGTGCCCGCCGACTGGTGTTGGCTTGTTCTGGTCGGTGCCTTGGTCGGTGATGGTTTGGCATCAGATGACGCACCGTGGCTGGCGATAGTCAATCGGGCGTCAAGTCGGGAAGCGATGTCGTCCAGATCTGTCGGAAACAGACCCGCGTCCTGGTTCAGCGTCGTCGCCGCTGATTCGTGGCTCGACGCGCTCAACTGAAGAACATCAACGGAATCCGCGGTGATCGGTCGTTGTGGAATCGCTGTCATGTGGCCGGATCAGCATTCTGGGTCGACCGATCATTGAGGATTGACCGGGGCCGAATCATGGCGTTTTCCCTCTCGGTCTGCGCGTCGGAGCGTTGAATATAGGCCGCTTCGCGCACTGCGTCCTCAGTCTCCAGAGCCGCACCCAGGGCACCCCCAATCATCGCCAACGAGCAAGTCAACCAAGCTAGTTCGAAGTAATCTCCCAGGGAGGCAGGGTGGCCGACGGCGCTGCGGAAAACTTGCGGCACTACAAACCAGAACGCCGCAACCAGCGCCAGCAGATACAGAGCTGCATACAGCACGGTCACGCCAATGACGACCGTCACCACGGTCGCAATGTTGAACAACAGCACCTGCTTGCGTACTCCTGGCGCGAGGGTGCGCTCCCATAGCTCAGCCCCGATGATCAAGGTCGCTGCGGTAGCACCCACCGATAAGAGACCCGTACCGACAAGCCGCACCCATCCAAAGCCATCGGAGAGCCGCCAGACATCGGAGTACACCAAGCCGAAAACCCCGACGGCCACCGCGCCGGTCAGAGCACGCGACAATCGCAGCGACAACCGCCACGGCTGATTTGCCGCCACCATCCCGCCCAAAAGCACCAAATTGCCCGTCAGCACGCGGGCAGTGAATGCGAAAGCTTCGTTGGCGGTGTCGGTGCCCAGTTCCCGCACCCGCTGCACCAACAACCGTCGTGGCCGCCTGGCCGAGCCGTTAGTGTCGGTGCCGCGCTGCTGATGAGATCCGGCCAGCCGCTCAATCACCCGAACAATCCCCTCGCGAATCCGTTGCCGGGCACCCAGCGCGCCGAGCGCAGGCACCGACACAATCGCCACGTTGTGGACCGGATTGACGTGGGCCACGACCGGACGCCGGTGAATGTGCAACGGAAGATCGGTTAGGCAAACCACCACATCCCAGCCACAGTCCAGCAGCAATCGCCGTGCGGCGTCCACGATCTCAGCGTCGGTGGCCGGCGGCTGCACCAGGCGGCTCTCCACCGCCTCAACCCGCCACCGCGCTCCCGGTAACCGCCGCTCGAGTTCCTCACCCAAACCCGCATCGGCGAGATCACGGGCCAGTGAAAAAGCCACACCGGGCGCCCCCACGAGGCCCAGCACAATCTGTGGACCATGGTCGGCGTGTGGAAGATCTGTCGGAGACACCATGCACTGATCGTCACATCCGCTCCCGGGCGCTCAGTGTCCGCGTCCCCTACGTGGCATGGTGCTGTCCGTTGGTGCGTGGCGACGACGCTGGCGCACCTATCACGCTCTTGGGCACCAACGGCAAGCCCGGCAGCACCGGAGCAACCGGAGCCAGCGGGCCGAACGGCAACCAGATCGCGCCGTGTGGCTGCCACGCGTCCAACAACACCTACATCGTGTCGGTTCCAGAGGCGCTGCATCTGGGTTAACTCATCTGGATCTAGGTCGAGGGGGCACCCTATGTTTTGTATGGCCTCGGTTGATTCTTGACATTTTGTCTTCGGGTGATTCCCACCACTACAGACGTGGCCAGCGCACTCCAAGACGGACCGGCCCGAATCAGGCGACCGGTTCGATATTGCCGAATTGCGGGCTGCTGACCGGTCGGGGCGTCCGGTCCGCCGATCAGGTCCCGAAGTACTCGTGGATTTGGCGGATGGCCATAGATCCTTCCCCGACCGCGGACGCCACCCGCTTGACCGACCCGCTGCGCACGTCTCCCGCCGCGAACACGCCGGGTCGGCTGGTCTCGAGCATCATCGGCTGACGTTGCGTTCGCCCCTGATTGCCGTCGGTGTCCGAGTAGAGCGCAGCCGGGCCGGTGGGCACAAAGCCGTGGTCGTCGAGCTCGATGGCGCCGGCGAGCCATGAGGTGTTGGGATCGGCGCCGATGAAGACGAACAGGGCGCGGGTCTGGATCGAGTGCCGCTCGCCTGTTCGTTTGTCCTCGGTCAACACCGCCGTGAGTGCACCGTTTCCGTGTACCTGCCGGATCTCGGTGCACGACCGGACAGTCACGCGGGGGTGCCGGTTGATCTGGTCGACGAGATATCGGGACATGGTTTTGTTCAGGTCGTCGCCGCGGATCACCACGTACACCCGGGAAACCTGCGCGGCGAGGAAAACCGCCGCCTGGCCCGCGGAGTTACCACCCCCCACGATGACGACGGGCCCCGTGCCGCACATCAAGGCCTCTTGAAAGGTGGCGGCGTAGTACACGCCGTTGCCCTCGAACGATTCGATTCCTGGAACAGCGAGCCTTCGATACCTGGCTCCCATGGCCAGCACCACGGCCCTGGCCACCACCGACCCCCCGTCCGCGAGCGTTACCCGGTGCTGGCCGCCGCCGGATTCCAGCCGGGTGATCTCCGCGGACACGATGATCCGCGCTCCGAACTTGCCGGCCTGCAGAACTGCCCGTTCGGCAAGGTCGGCTCCGGAGATTCCGCCGGGGAATCCGAGGTAGTTCTCGATTCTCGATGACGTCCCGGCCTGCCCGCCGGTTGCGATCCGCTCCATGGCCGCGGTGGTCAGGCCGTCCGACGCGGCATACACCGCAGCGCCCAGCCCTGCCGGACCGGCGCCCACCACGACGACGTCGGATTCGTCGGGCACTGTATCGGGTACCGGCAGTCCCACCCGGCGGGCCAGCTCGGTGTTGGTCGGGTTGCGCAGCACCTCACCGCCCCAGATCACCACCGGGGCGTCTTGGGCCGATACTCCGAACCGCTGCAGCAGCCGTTCGGCGTGCTTGTCACGTTCCAGGTCAATCCATCTGTGTGGCAATCGGTTTCGCGCTGCGAATTCCCGCAGCCGGGCGGTGTCCGGCGAATAGCAGGAGCCGATGATCCGGAATCCGGATTCTTCCTGGATGAGCAGCGAGCGGCGTAACAAGTATGCGCGCAGGATGAGGTCACTGAGCACCGGATCGTGGGCGACCAGGGCCCGCACCCGCTCGGTCGGTACCACGAGTACTTCGCCGGGTTCCACCACTTCGGCGGTGTAGAACGCGGCTTGGCCTTCGAGGTCGCCCAGCTCCCCGAGGAACCGCCCGGGGCCATGTACCCGGATGACGTGCCGATTGCCCGCGTCGTCGGTCGTGGTGACGGCGACTTTGCCGGACAGAATGACGAAGAAGTAGTCAGAGCGCTCACCCTCGCGGACAAGCGTTTCGCCCGTGCCGATGGCGCGCCGGGCGCCGCCTGCCTCGAGGGTGGCAATCTGATCGTCGGACAGTCGCGGGTACGCGCCGTAGATGTCGGGGGTTTCCGCCAGCGGAGGCGATTCGCGCTGGTCGATGGCGGCCTCAGACATAGTTCTCATGGACGTAGCACCAGCGCCACTTCTCGCCGGGCTCCATGGACTGCACGATCGGGTGTCCGATGGTGCCGGCGTGCGCCCGGGCATGCCGCATCGGTGACGAGTCGCAGCAGCCGACATGCCCGCACGTCAGGCACAGCCGTAGGTGCACCCACGGTGTGCCGAGCCGCAGACATTCCTCACAGCCGTTCGTGCGCGGGCGCACCGGGCGGATCGCCGCCACGTGTGGATCGATACCCACAGATGTCATGACCGTGCCTCCTTCGCGCTGCCGGCCGATAGCGCCTGGTCTAGCCAATTGCGCAGCGCCGCAACGGGAGCGGCACCCGCTTGCCGCGCCAGTATTTGCCCGTGGTCAAGGAGCAGCAGTGTCGGCACCGCCTGCACCGTGAACCGCTGCGAAATCGCCGGTGCCTTGTCCACGTCGACCTTGACAAGTTTGAGTTGTCCGGCGCGTTCGGTGGCGAGCTGCTCCAGCGCCGGGCTCACCATCCGGCACGGCCCGCACCAGGCCGCCCATAGGTCGACAAGCACTGGAACCGAGGACTTTTCGGCAACGTCGGCGAAGTCCCCGTCGCCGGCCGCGGCGATCCACGGCAGCCACTGGTGACAGTTGGCGCACCGGGGCTTTCCCGCGGCAGCCGCGGGTACCCGGTTGCGCTTTCCGCAGTGCGGGCATGTCACGATATCGGTTTCCATGGCGCTTCCTCCGTCAGGCCGCCAGGGCCGGTTCCGAATAGCCCACGGCGAGTTCGCCATTCTCGACGGTGACCCGGATCTTGCCACCGCCCGCGATGTCGCCGCGCAGCAACGCCCGGCCGATCTTGGTTTCCACCTCGTGGGCGATGTAGCGGCGTAGCGGCCGCGCCCCGTACACCGGATCGTAGCCGTGTTCGGCGATCATCCGGCGAGCGTCCGGGGTGATGTCGAGCTCGATTTGCCTTTCCACCAACCGATCCCGCAGCTCGGCCAGCTGTAGCTCGACGATCCGTTCGAGCTGCGGCATCGACAGGGGAGTGAACAACACGATGTCGTCGACGCGGTTGAGGAACTCGGGTCGGAAGTGTCCGCGCAGCTCGGCCATCACCCGGTCGCGCGCGTCGGGCTTGATCTCGCCGTCCGCGGTGACGCCGTCGAGCAGGTAGTGCGATCCGATGTTGGAGGTCATGATGACCACCGTGTTGCGGAAGTCGACCTGACGTCCCTGTGCATCGGTGAGCCGGCCGTCGTCGAGCACCTGCAGCAGTGTGTTGAACACATCGGCGTGCGCCTTTTCGATCTCATCGAGCAGCACCACCGAGTAGGGCTTGCGACGCACCGCTTCGGTGAGCTGGCCGCCCTCCTCGTAGCCGACGTATCCCGGTGGCGCACCGACCAACCGGCTCACTGTGTGCCGCTCCTGGTACTCGCTCATGTCAAGCCGGACCGTGTTGTCCTCGCTGTCGAACAATGCGGCGGCCAGCGTCTTCGCGAGCTCGGTCTTACCGACCCCGGTGGGTCCGAGGAAGATGAACGAGCCGATCGGGCGGCGCGGATCCCGGATTCCGGAGCGGGCCCGAATCACCGCATCGGCGACCAGCTGGACCGCCTCGTCCTGGCCGATCACCCGCTCGTGCAGTATTTCGTCGAGCCGCAGCAGCTTTTCCCGTTCGCCCTCCTGCAATCGCGCGACCGGTATGCCGGTCCATGCGGCCACGATTTCGGCGATCTCGTCCTCGGTGACGACCTCGCGAAGCAACCGCTTTTCGCCCTGCTTGGACGTCAGCTGTTCCTCGGCCGCTTGCAGTTTGCGTTCCAGTTCGGTGATCTGACCGTAGCGCAACTCGGCCGCCCGGTTGAGGTCATAGTTGCGTTCGGCTTCTTCGGCCTCGTGCCGGAGCTGCTCGAGTTGCCCGCGCAGTTCCTGTACCCGCCGGATCGCCTGCCGTTCGGCATCCCATTGCGCGTGCCGGGCGTCGGCCTCCGCTCGCAGATCGGCCAATTCTTTGCGAAGTTCCTCCAGCCGGGACTTGCTGGCCGCGTCGGTCTCCTTGGCCAGCGCCGCCTCCTCGATCTCGAGCCGGGTGACCCGACGGGTGATCTCATCCAACTCCGCTGGCATCGAGTCGATTTCGGTGCGCAACCGCGCACACGCCTCGTCCACCAGGTCGATCGCCTTATCGGGCAGGAAGCGGTCGGTGATGTAGCGGTGCGACAGGGTTGCCGCCGCTACCAGTGCGGCATCCTGAATCTTCACCCCGTGGAACACCTCGAGGCGTTCGCGCAGCCCGCGCAGGATCGAAACGGTGTCCTCGACGTCAGGTTCGTCGACCAGCACGGTCTGGAACCGGCGCTCCAACGCGGCGTCCTTTTCAATGTGCTTGCGGTATTCGTCGAGGGTCGTGGCACCGATCATGTGCAGCTCACCGCGGGCAAGCATTGGCTTGAGCATGTTGCCGGCGTCCAGGGACCCCTCCGTCGCCCCGGCGCCGACCACGGTATGCAACTCGTCGACGAACAGTAAAGTCCGACCCTCGCCCGCCTTCACCTCTGACAGCACCGCCTGCAGCCGTTCCTCGAACTCACCCCGATACTTCGCACCTGCCACCAGCGAACCCATATCGAGGGAGAAAATTGTCTTGTCCCGCAGGCCTTCCGGGACATCGGCGCGAACGATCCGCTGGGCCAGGCCCTCAACGATCGCCGTCTTGCCGACTCCGGGGTCGCCGATCAGAACCGGATTGTTCTTCGTCTTGCGGCTGAGGATCTGAATTACCCTGCGGATCTCGGCGTCTCGGCCGATCACCGGATCCAGCTTGCCGGCGCGGCCCTCGGCGACCAGGTCGCGGCCGTACTTCTCGAGCGCCTCGTAAGCCCCCTCCGGCGACGCTGACGTGACCCGCTGGTTGCCACGGACCTTGGTCAGCGCGCCCAGGAACGATTCCCGCGTAACGCCATTGGAGGCCAGCATCCGTCCGGCGGCACTCGTCGAACCCTCTTCGGCGAGCGCGATGACGAGGTGCTCCACCGACACGTATTCGTCCTTGAGCCGCTTGGCTTCCCGCTCGGCGGCCTCCAACAGGTTCGCCAGCCGCCTGGTGACAGAGACCTGGCCCGGCGCGGCGCCCGGACCGCTCACCTTCGGGCGCCGGTTCAGCTGGCGTTCCAGGTCCGCGCGCAGGGCCGCGGTGTCGGCGCCCGTCTGATCCAGCAGCCGCGGTACGAGACCCTCGGGCTGGTCGATCAGCGCCATCAACAGATGTTCGCCGTCGACCTCGATATGACCCATCCGGGTCGCGATGCTCTGCGCTTCGGCCAACGCCTCCTGCGACTTCTGCGTCAGCTTGTTGATGTCCACGGTGATGTCCTCCTTCGGCGAGAAGCGGATTCCAGCTCTTCGATGCGGTCCAGCAGGTCGAGCACCAGCCCGATCGCCGCGTAGTTCAGTCCCAGACCGGTCCTCAACCGCTGGATGCGGGCGACCGTCACCAACGCGGACGGTTCGAACCAGAGATCGCCGCGGGCATCCTGCTGGCAAGCGACCAGGCCGAGCGCGACCAGCCGGCGCACCAAGTCGGGATGCAACCCGCAGCGTGTTGCGAACACGTCGAGTTGAATTCCGGGCCGCCGCGCCAGGACATAGCGTGGTGCGGTCATCGTCCCCTCCTGGGGTCGAACGTGGACTCCGCCGCCAGTTGCTCGAACAGCTCACGTTCCCGCGCAGTGGGTTTCGGTGGCACCATCACCTTGATTTCTGCGTAGAGGTCGCCAGCGGCACCGCGCGGGTTGGGCATGCCTTCGCCGTGCAGCCGCAACCGCCGACCGGTCGACGACCCTTGCGGCACCTTAACTTTCGCTTCGCCGCCGGGAGTTCGAATAGCGACAGTGGTCCCCAGCACCGCCTCCCACGGCGACACCGGCAGATCGACGGTGACGTCGCGTCCGTCGAGCCGGAATCGGGGATGCGGCTTGATGCGCACCCGCAGGTACAGATCTCCGGCCGGTCCATCGCCGCTACCTCGGCCGCCCTCTCCCGCCAGCCGTATCCGCTGACCGTCGATGACACCGGCGGGAATGTTGACCGCGTAGTTGCGGCCATCCAGTGAGATCTGCCGTTTGCCGCCCCGGTACGCCTCCTCGACGGTCAGCTCCAGCACCGCTTCCTGGTCGGCGCCCGGAATCGGCCCGAATCCGCCACTGCCGCCGAACATGTCGCCGAAGAGGTCTTCGATGTTGATGCCGCCGGCGCCGCCGAAGCCCTGGCCGTAGCGCACCCGCGCGCCGGAGGGCCCTGCGCCGCGGAAGCCACCGGCACCGGCGCCCACCCGCTCTTCCCAGTCCTCGGGCACCTGCCGGAAGTCTTCGCCGAATCGGTCGTAGCGCTTGCGGGTATCGGGATCCGACAACACGTGATAGGCCTCGTTGACCTCTTTGAACCGTTCTTCGGCCGCTGGATCCTTGTTGACGTCCGGGTGATGCTTGCGGGCCAGTGTGCGGAACGCCTGCTGGATCTGATCGGCGGTCGCGTCCCGCGACACCCCGAGGACTTCGTAGTAGTCGCGGGCCACGAAGCGTCACTCCCCGCGTCGGCTGACCACCACGGCCGCCGGCCGCAGTTGCCTCGATCCTTCGCCATAGCCCGGTCGAAGTACTTCGACAACCGTCCCGGGCGCGCTGTCCGGGTGGTCCACCACACCGACCACCTCGTGACGCTCCGGGTCAAAGGGCACCCCTGCCTCCGCATCGCGCGGATAGCCGAGCTGCTCGAGAACCTGTAGCGCTTGTTCGAGAATGCTCCGCACACCCTCGACGACCGCGTCGGACTGGTCACCAGCATGACTGATCGCCCGCTCCAGGTTGTCCACGATGGGCAGCCAGGCGCCGGCCACCCTGGACCGTTCGGTCACCCGTTCGCGGTCCAGTTCGCGCGCATATCTCTTGCGCAGGTTGTCCAGATCGGCGACCGCGCGTCGCCAACGATCCTCGAGCTTGGCCAGCTCGGCGTCCGAATCGGTTTGGGAGGCAACCGCTTCAGGCGGGCTTTCGCCAACCGCGTCGCGATCCTCGTCGGTCTTCGAATGTTCTGTCGAACTGACCATGGCGGCTCAGCCCCGGTCGAACTCGGCGTCGACCACGTCGTCGTCGCCAACTCGCGAGCCCTGGCCGTTACCGGCTGGCTGCTGCTGCCCGTTGCCGCCGCCGGCTGGGGCCGGTTGCAGCCCGTAGAGCACCTGCTGCAGTTCGGATGTCAGCGATTGCACCCGCTCCAGCGGGGCCTCGTCCTTGACGGCTTGCCGCGCGTCGGCGACCAGCATCTCGGCGCGGGCCCGGTCATGTGGCGCCGCGGAGTCGCCTAGCTCGGCGAGGCGGCGCTCGACTTGGTAAGCCACCGAATCGAGTTCATTGCGTGCATCGACCTGCTTGCGCAGCTGTTCGTCCTCGCGGCGGTGCGCCTCGGCCTCGGCGAGCATCCGCTCGACCTCGCTCTGATCGAGGTTCGACTGTTCGCTGATGGTGATGCTCTGCTCGGCGCCCGTGTTCTTGTCGCGTGCGGTGACATGCAGGATCCCGTTGGCATCGATGTCGAAGGTGACCTCGATCTGTGGCTCACCGCGCGGGGCCGGTCGGATGTTCTCCAGCTTGAACCTGCCGAGTACGCGATTATCCTTGGCCATCTCGCGTTCGCCTTGCAGCACAACGATATCCACGGCCGGCTGGTTGTCTGCGGCGGTGGTGAACACCTCGCTGCGCCGGGCCGGGATGGTGGTATTGCGCTCGATGATCTTGGTCATCACGCCGCCGGCGGTCTCCACACCCAGCGAGAGTGGGGTGACATCGAGCAGCAAGACGTCGGAGACCTCGCCCTTGAGCACGCCCGCCTGGATGGAGGCGCCTAGCGCGACCACCTCATCCGGGTTGACGGTCATGTTCGGGTCCTTGCCGCCGGTGAGCCGGCGGACCAGGGCCTGGACGGCGGGGATGCGGGTCGACCCGCCGACCAGGATGACCTCGTCGATGTCGTTGGCCGTCACTTTGGCGTCGTCCATTGCCTGCTTGACCGGGCCCATGCAGCGCTCCACCAGATCGTGCGTGAGTTCCTCGAACTTCGACCGGTTGATGGTCATGGTGAGGTGCTTGGGGCCGTTGGCGTCGGCAGTGACAAACGGCAGGTTGACCTGCGTCTGTGTCACCGACGACAGTTCCACCTTCGCCTTCTCGGCCGCCTCGAACAGCCGCTGCAGCGCCTGCGGATCTTTGCGCAGATCGATGTTGTTCTCGCGCTGGAACTCGTCGGCCAGATAGTCCACGAGCCGGCGGTCGAAGTCGTCGCCACCTAGATGGGAATCACCTGCGGTGGAGCGAACCTCGACCACCCCGTCACCGACGTCGAGAAGGCTGACATCGAACGTGCCGCCGCCGAGGTCGAAGGCCAGCACGGTCTCGTGGCCCTGTTTGTCCAGCCCGTAGGCCAGTGCCGCGGCCGTGGGCTCGTTGATGATGCGTAGCACATCCAGCCCGGCGATCCGGCCGGCATCCTTGGTGGCGTTGCGTTGGGCGTCGTTGAAGTACGCCGGAACGGTGATCACCGCTTCCTTGACCCGTTCGCCGAGGAACTTGCCGGCGTCGTCCACGAGTTTGCGCAGCACCTGCGCGCTGATCTCTTCGGGCGAGTACTGTTTGCCGCGCACGTCGAAGCGCGCGGCGCCACCCTCGCCCTCGACGACGTCGAAGCTGACCGCCTTGGCTTCCTCCGATATTTCATCGAAGCGGCGACCGATGAATCGTTTCGCCGAGTAGATGGTGCCCTTCGGGTTCATGATCGACTGCCGCCTGGCCAGTTGCCCGACCAGACGCTCGCCGTTCTCCGTGAAGGCCACCACCGACGGCGTGGTTCGCGCGCCCTCGGCGTTGGGAATCACAATCGGCTCCCCGCCCTGCCAGGCGGCGATCACCGAGTTCGTTGTCCCGAGGTCGATGCCTACCGCTGTCGCCATCGTCTATTCCTTTCGGTTGCCGCAGCGCTCGCGCTGTAACGCGCGTCGTAATTCGCTCCCAAACAGGGAGTCTGGCAACCCGCAGCGGCTGTCGCGTGCTCCCGGTGAGCCGAAAATCTGGACTCTGATTCGTCCTGTCAGCACCACAGCGGAGTAGGGTCTGATTAGCGGACGCCGGGTGGGCACTTTGGGACCCGGAAAGGCGGTTCCGAACGCCAACTTCGGGGATGCCGTTCCTCGTGACGCCTTACCGGACCCCTCCGGCCACGGGTGGCTCGAGGGGAGGAGCCGAGCCTGGGCCACTCCAAAATGAACGATGAATCGCACAGCCCGGCACAGGGCACCCGGCCGGACGAACAGGCTTCGTCAGGGGGTCTGGTCGCGCTGTCGCGTGTCACTTTCGATGACTCCGACGCCGGCGAGATCTTCCGCGAAGCGACCGCCGCCGTCGGCGGACTCGCATCCTGCCAGGTCGAGGCCAGTTACCGGTCGGTGAACGGCGGATTCGTTCGCTTCCCACGATCCCAGCCGGCACACCCCGACATCGAACGGCACCGCGAGTCCGGCTGGGATGGCCACGTTGACACAAGAAACGGCCGGTGGGGGTGGGCGTTCCCGCTGAGTCACCGAAGCTTCGTCTACGGCTGTTTGGTGGTCAGTGCCGCCAGTGCCCCGTCGAAAAATGAGATCCAATTGCTGACCATCCTGGTCCAGCAGACCGGCGCCGCGCTGGCACATGCCGCACTGCATGACCGCGACTCCGGTGATGCGGCGAAGCTGACAAAATCGAACGCCGATCTGAAGGTAGCGAACCGTGAACTCGGCACCACGGTGACGCGGCTACAGCGGCAGACGAACATGCACGAAGTATTGAGCGCGGCGGTGGCCGCGGGAATGGGCGAGCAAGGTATCGCGGATGCACTCAATGACCTGACGGGGCATTCGGTGGGTATCGAGGATCGGTTCGGCAACCTGCGCTGCTCGGCCGGTTCCGGACAACCCCACCCCTACCCCAAACAGCTCACGGACGAGCGCGAACTCCTGCTGCACGAGCTGGCCGCACAAACCGGTCAGGCGCGAATCGGAGGGCGAGTACTCACACTTGTCCAGCCCCGGGCCGAGATCCTGGGTGTCCTCGCGTTGAACGACCCGGACGACACGGTAACCGAGGACGACTTGTTTGCCCTACGCTATGGCAGCATCGTTTTGGCGCTGGAGCTTTCCCACCAGCGAACCGTCGCTGAGATCGAACTCAATCTGCGCCGCGATCTTGTCGACGACCTGTTGGCCGGCACCGACCGGGACGGGGCCTACGCTCGTGCCGACGCCCTGGGCCATGACCTACGACGGTCCCACCATGTGGTGGTGATGCAAAGCACCGGTCGGACCGAGAGCACGCTGCCAGTTGCCGCCGGGCGCGCGGCGACTGCGTTGCATCTGAACTATCTGCTCGGGCGTCATGCAGGTCTGGTTGTTCTGCTCACCGACGGCCGCCCGGACCCGCCGGCGTTGTACCACGCGATCAGTGAAATCCTTGACAGCACCACCAGCGTGATCGGTATCGGCTCTCGATGCGCGGTGCCCGACGATTTTCCGCAATCCTTCATCGAAGCGCGTCGTGCGATGAACATCCGGCTGCGCTCAGTCAGTCCGGAAGGCGCCGCGGCGTTCGACGAACTTGGTTTCTATCGCCTCATCGACGCCGCCCATGGCGACGGCGAGGTCGAACGTTTCGTGCGCGAATGGCTGGGCACACTCCTGGATTACGACGACAGCAAGAACTCCGAACTGGTGATGACCCTGAGCGATTACCTGGAGTGCGGTGGAAATTATGACGAATCCGCGGCTGCACTGCACATCCATCGCAGCACGCTGCGCTACCGGCTGGCGCGCATCGCTCAGCTCACCGGCCACGACCTCCGCAAGGTCGATACCCGTTTCAACCTGCACGCCGCGACACGGGCGTGGCGATTCCTGAACCCTGATGGCTGACCGGAAACCCGCTGCAACGGACCTCTAGGGTGAGCCGTCGCCAGATTCACTGACAGTGATCTTGCTTGACTTGGTGCTCTCGACCTTCGGTACATAGACGGTCAGCACGCCATGCGCCAAGGACGCCTCGATGTCGCCGTCCCGAAGATAGCCCGGCAGCGTTACGCGCAACTCGAACTCACCGACCCGCCGGGTCCTGCGGCGGAACAAACCCTCGCGCTTGCGCTCCTTCACCTCGCCGGTTACCACCAACTCGTTGCCGTTCAGATTGACATCGACGTCCTCGCGCCGCACACCAGGAAGCTCGACCTCGATGACATACGCGCTGTCGGTCTCGACGACGTCGGCCGCCGGCAACCAGGCGCCGTCACCGGTGAGGCCAGGAACACCGACTGCGCCAGCCGATCCATCTCCGCATAGAGATTCTCGAACTCGCGAAACGGGCTCCACTGCGCCTAACCAGCAGAACCTTTCACGGACAGAGTCATGTCAGCTCTTCTAATTCATCAGCGGTTGTTGTCAAAGACTGCCCTATCGAAGCGGCCGGGCGCCTCGCGCTGGCGAGACGATTTCAGGCCCGCGATTTCACTCGCCGGGGTCAGTCACGATAAGTGGGGACCGTCGGCATCAGAACACCAGCCGGAATAGCGTGAACGCCCGGTTCCAGTGCTCAGTCGACGGGTAGGAGACCGTCGGGTCCACTACGCGAAACGACCGGGCCAGCGCGATGCTTAACCCGCCGAACAGCTCTGGCAGCAGCTGCTCGGTGGCCTCGGCGAACGTAACGTCCCCAGGTGGTTGCCGCACCACCTGGCGCAGCAGCTCGCGGATCTCCTCGGCCTCCTCGAGCTTGTCGAACTCGCGCATTCGTTCCTGGACGCCCTTGGTGATCGGAAGGTCCTGCGCCACAATCACGTCACGTCCGTTCCACTTGGCCGAGTTGCGTCCGGCGATGGCAATATCATCGATCTGCTCGTCGACGAACTCCCGGAAGCGACGTATGTCGTTCTTGCCGATCTTGATACTTGCGACCGAGCGGAAGAACCGTTCGAACACCGGAATACCCGACGGATGGGTCACCCGCTACCTCCCGTCGTAGATCCGGACTGGCCCGGTCAGGCCTACACTTAACGTTCGCACTTCGTCGGCGACCCCGAACCGGACCCGCAGGTGCAATCTCGCCAGGCCGGTTCGGCCTCACAGGTCATAGAAGCACTTCGGAAGATGTGGCGGAGCAACAGCTTGCGGCGTCCGCATCCTGTTGCCTCATGCCTACCCTCAACGGTGTTTTTCGATCCGCCGGGCCGGTGTGGGGCCGAGCCCCACCTTCCCACTATTAGCTCCATGCAACTCTGGCCTCAGTGGCTAATCCCACTGCCATCCATGGATTCCGCTGACGCGACAAAGATGCGCACTGGGAGGGTGAAGTGAACGATGCAGCGGAAGGAAGGCAAACACAAACCTGCTCCGTCACCGTCGACGTGAAGCGATCCCCGACGGACAAGAGCGTCATACATGTGAGCGGTGACCTGCTCCACGGAGCAAGCGCGACGATGCGCCAAGTCGTGGCCAATGAACTGAACCGATCGCCGGCGCTGTTGGCGCTCGATCTGTCCGGGGTGAACCGCATCGACGCCGAGGGAATCGATGCGCTGGTATCCGCGGCGACGCAGGCCGGCGAATCCGATATCTCGTTCTGCCTTGTCGGGGTGCACGGACACCCTGTCGAGACCAGGCTCGCCGAAGCCGGGCTGACGGAACTCTTTGAGATCGTCGCAGCAGTCAGCGACACGTAACCGTCAGAACCGCGGGCCACGGGACGGCCGCTGCCGGTCGGTGTCGGAATCACCGGATTATCCAGCAGCGCAACGACTCTGGCGCGCAGCCCGTCCACCGGGGGTCGCTCGTTTCTGAGCCGGAAACGGGCGCTGAGCTGTGGTCGGTGCTTGGTCGGTGAATCCGCGACACGCCGTGGTTTCAGGTGGTGACGGATGGCGTTAAATCGCCAGCTCATAACGCCTTTTACGACCACCACCGGGAGGGTTCGCAGGCTCTCCTAAAGCCGGTGTCGCAGGTTCGAATCCTGCCGGGGGCACTACTGTTTTTGCAGGTCAGCGGGGTTATCTCTGAGTTTAGCCTTCAGTCTCAGCTTCGTCTGGTCGGTGCTTGGTCGGTGATTGTTTGGCATCAGATGATGTGCGATCCCGGTTCATGCTTGACATTTCAGTTCCGGTTGGTGCTTTACGGTGCTGGGACGCGGTTCCGGTAGGTGCGCAACATCAGTTCCGGTAGCTGCTTTACACCTCCGGGTGGTCGTGGGTTCTTTCGTAGTCGTTGGTGGACTGCGAAAAGGGCCGGCATGTTGCGGGAGCTGCGGTGAACTACCCCAGGTTTAGTTCCTAGTCGGTTGCGAGGGCCGGGGTTGGCTGACTCGCTTGGGGTGAGGCGCTGGTGAGGGCGGCCTCGTACTCGGCTGGGGTGTGGTAGCCGAGGGCTTCGTGCAGGCGTTCCTGGTTGTACCAGGCCACCCATTCCGCGGTCGAGAGTTCGACGTCGTCGATGCACCGCCAGGGCTTGCCGCGGTTGATCAACTCGGTTTTGTAGGCGGCGTTGACCGCCTCGGCAAGGGCGTTGTCATAACTATCGCCACGCGACCCGACCGAGGGGACGATCCCGAGTTCGGCCAGTCGGTCGGTATAGGTCAGCGATAGGTACTGCGATCCGCGGTCGGAATGATGCACCAACTCAGATAGGTTCGAGTCTGCCTGCCACACTGCGTGATTGAACGCTTGCAGCGGTAGATCCTCGGTGCGCATGGTCGTCGAGACCGCCCAACCGACGATCTTCTTGGTGCATGCGTCGGTGACGAACGCGGTGTAACAGAACCCCTGCCAGGTCCGCACGAAGGTGATGTCAGCCACCCACAAACGGTTCGGCATCGAGGCTTTGAACTGGCGGTTGACCAGATCAGCCGGCCGAGCCGCGGCGGGATCGGTGATGGTCGTGTATACCGCCTTGCCGCGCTGCACGCCACGCAGCCCGGCCTTTTTCATCAGCCGGCGGGTCTGCTCGCGGCCCACGACCCAGCCCTTGCGTTTCATGGCCCGGTGCATCTTGTTAACGCCATATACCGAGTAGTTGTGGCGGTGCACGGCGCGCAGGTCGGCGATTAGCTGCTCGTCGCGGATCTCGCGATCCGAAGGCGGGCGAGTCCGGGCCGCCCGATAGCCTCGAGCCGTGAGGAATCCGGGGATAGCTGCCCGCAGCACGCGGCAGATGAGCTCGACCCCGAATTGATCGCGATGAGCATCGATGTAGGCGATCATTTCGTCGCGGGGCGGTCGAACTCCGCGGCAAAAAACGCAGACGCTGACTTCAAAATCTCGTTAGCTCTGCGCAATTCGGCGTTCTCGCGCTTGAGCTTACGGATCTCGGCATGCTCAGAACTGGTCATGCCGGGACGCTCACCAGCATCGACTTGAGCCTTGCGCCGCCACCGACGCACCGACTCCTCCGAAATATTGAGTTTGCCGGCCACAGACTTGATGGCCTCGAACTCCGACACTTCCGAGGCTTCCATCACGGTGTCCAACAACCGCAACGCACGCTGCCGAAACTCCGGCGAATACTGACGGGGCATAACTTCCAATCCTCCTATAGGGATCGGAACTAAACCTGGGGTAGTTCACGGGTGTCCGAGCTGCGTTATCGGGCGGTGCTCGAAGTCTTGGATGGGGCGGTGATCAGCACGGTGGCCCGCCGCTATGGGGTGTCACGGCAGACCGTGCATGCCTGGTTGCGCCAGTATGCGCGTGATGGGGCGGTGTTGAACCTGGAGGACCGGTCG
>DATJOR010000318.1:0-17434 GCA_035506875.1 Mycobacterium sp. | reverse complement strand
GCGGAAGAACCGCTCGAACACCAGCGCACGCTCAGCCGTCGGGATCCCCGGGCCGTGGTCGGACACCACCAGCTCGGCGTGCGTAGCGTTCAGCTGTCGGAGCCGGATACCGACCGTCTCCCCCGACGGGCTCCACTTGGCCGCGTTGTCCATCAGGTTCAACACCGCGCGCGACAGGCCGGCGGAGTCGCCATAGACCTGCCAAGGCGTCACGTCGACCTCGAACTCAATGTCGTTGCGGCGCCGTCGAACTCGCTCGAGACTCCGGTCGATGACCTCACCGACGTCGACCGGCTCGTGTACGACTTCGCCAGCGTCGCCTCTGGTGAGATCAACCAAATCGCCGACCAGCGTCGACAATTCCTCAATCTGCGCGATCACGTCGGTGCGCAGATCGGCCATCTCCTGTTCGGGTATTGGTGGCGCACCCGGTTTCGTTGACGCCATCAGCAGTTCGATGTTGGTCCGCAGCGACGTCAGCGGGGTGCGCAGTTCGTGACCGGCATCGGCGACCAGCCGGGTCTGGCGTTCCCGAGATTCGGCCAGTGCTCGCAACATCAGGTTGAATGCCTCGGTCAGCCGGGCCAACTCATCGCTGCCGAATACCGGGATCGGACGTAGATCGTCGGTGCGCGCGACGCGCTCGGCCGCCTCGGTGAGCCGGCCCACCGGACGTAGACCGGCCTGGGTGACCATCCCGCCGGCGACCGCGGCCACACCGACGCCGACCCCGCCGACGATCAACAGCACCCAACGCAGCTTGGTCATCACCGCATCGGTAGGCGCCAGGCTCTTGGAGATCAGCAGTGAGCTCCCGTTCGGCAGGTGAACGGCCAGCACCCGCTGACCGGCCGCGGTGCGCCGCGACATGAACAGGTCGCCGCGGATCACCGCCTTCTCCGGCGGCCCGACCGGTAGTGTCTGGCCCTCCTGGTTGGCCGTGAAGATCGATCGGCCGGGGTTCACCAGCATCGCGTTGACATCCGAATATGCAGTGCCCTCGATGGCTTTCGCGGGGTCGGCGGCCAACGATCCGCTGGCGATCAATAGCTGGGCCCTGCTCTGCAGCTGGTTGTCGATGTCCTTGTACAGCGCGGCGGAGATCACCGCGTACACGGCGACGGCCATCAGGACGACCACCATCGCCACCATCGACATCGCCAGCAGCATCACCCGCCACCGCAGCGACAACGATGTGCTGGCTCGCAGCTGCGTTCGTTTGCGGCGGCGGAACGGATTCTTCAGCGGCATCAGGGCGGTGTTTCGCGAAGCACGTAACCCACGCCTCGCACGGTGTGGATCAATCGCGGCTCGCCATTTGCCTCGGTCTTGCGACGCAGGTATCCGACGTACACTTCCAGCGCATTGCCGGACGTGGGAAAGTCGAAGCCCCACACCTCCTCGAGAATCCGGCTACGGGTCAATACCCGTCGCGGATTGGCGATCAGCATCTCCAGCAGAGCGAATTCGGTGCGGGTGAGGCTGATCTGGCGTGATCCACGAGTGACTTCGCGGGTCACCGAATCCAGGGTGAGATCGCCGAACGTCATGGCCACGGATTCGCCGGTGTCGTCGATCCTGGTACGACGCAGCAAGGCCCGCATCCGGGCCAACAGCTCTTCGAGAGCGAACGGCTTGGGCAGATAGTCGTCGGCACCGGCGTCCAGGCCGGCGACGCGCTCGGAGATCGTGTCGCGGGCGGTCAGCACCAGGATCGGTAGGTCGTCCCCGGTGCTGCGCAGCTGGCGGCACACCTCCAGGCCGTCGAGCTTCGGCATCATCACGTCGAGCACAAGCGCGTCGGGACGATCGGCGGTGATCATCTCGAGGGCTTCGACGCCGTCTTCCGCCAACGCAACCGAATAGCCATTGAAGGAAAGCGACCGGCGCAGTGACTCACGCACCGCCCGATCGTCGTCAACGACAAGAATTCGCACAGCCACCAGTTTTATCCAATCGCCTGAGAGCGCGCTGAGAGGCGCAGGGGCTAATTGCCCAGCTCTTGAGCGGGCTGCGGCGCGGCCCGCGTCGTTGCTGGGCGGCAAGGCTCATGGCGAAAAGTTAGCGGCGATCCAGGTCAATGAGGCCGAGGCGCGCCGCTTTGAGCAGCCGGCGGGGCACCTTGTGCTTCTGACCGGCCACCGTCACACCGACAAGTTCGGGCTTGGCAGCTTTCCACTGCGCGCGCCGACTCCGGGTGTTCGCGCGCGACATCCTGCGCTTTGGCACAGCCATAATCGGGCCTATCTACTGGTAACGGGTGGTAGGGGACGGTCGCACGAGCGGCCTCGATGGCGAAGTTACGACCAATTTGTCACCGATAATAGTCGGTGACCTGCTGGTCACAAAAATCGGCACCCATCGCGTTGCCGTCCGGCAGGGCGCATCCTTGACGTAACACCCGCGACACCCGCTAACCTACCGGTTGGTTGGTTGCGTCCGGTCGGACGCTGAAGGGAGGCGCCAATGAGCTCCGCGGTCCGAATCGGGAACTGTTCGGGGTTCTACGGCGACCGGCACTCGGCGATGCGCGAGATGCTCACCGGCGGTGAGCTGGACTACCTCACCGGTGACTACCTGGCCGAGCTGACGATGCTGATCCTCGGCCGCGACCGCATGAAGCACCCCGACCGCGGCTACGCCAAGACCTTCCTGACCCAACTCGAGGAGTGCCTGGGGCTGGCACATGATCGCGGCGTACGCATCGTCGCCAACGCCGGCGGCCTGAACCCCGCCGGCCTGGCCGAGGCGGTGCGCACCCTGGCCGAGCGTGTGGGCGTGCCGGCCCGGGTCGCCCACGTCGAGGGCGACGACCTGCTGGCGCGGGCCGCGGAACTCGGGCTGGGTGCACCGCTGACGGCCAACGCCTACCTGGGCGCGTGGGGCATCGTCGACTGCCTGAACAGCGGCGCCGACGTCGTCGTGACCGGCCGGGTGACCGACGCGTCGGTCATCGTCGGCCCGGCGGCGGCGCATTTCGGCTGGGGCCGCAGCGATTATGACCAACTGGCCGGAGCCGTGGTCGCCGGCCACGTGATCGAATGCGGCATCCAGGCCACCGGCGGCAACTTCTCGTTCTTCACGGAAATTCCAGCAATCCCCGGCCTTCTCTATGCCGGTTTCCCGCTGGCCGAGATCCACGCCGATGGCTCATCGGTGATCACCAAGCATCCGGGTAGCGGCGGACTGGTCAGCGTCGACACCGTCACCGCGCAGCTGCTCTACGAAGTCACCGGCGCTCGCTATGCCAATCCGGATGCCACCGCACGGATGGACACCATCGAGTTGTCCGCTGACGGCGCCGATCGGGTGCGGATCAGCGGGGTGGTCGGCGAACCGCCGCCGCCGACGCTGAAGGTCTCGCTGAACAGCATCGGTGGATTCCGCAACTCGATGACGTTCGTGCTGACCGGTCTGGACATCGAGGCCAAGGCGGAGCTGGTGCGCCGCCAGCTCGAGGCTCTGCTTTTTTCTAAACCCGCCATCAAGCCGTCCGAGTTGGAGTGGAGCCTGGCCCGCACCGACCACGCCGACGCCGATACCGAAGAAGCCGCCAGCGCCTTGCTGCACTGCGTTGCCCGCGACCCCGACCCCGCCAATGTCGGGCGCCAGTTCTCTTCTGTTGCAGTCGAATTGGCGCTGGCCAGCTACCCAGGCTTTACCATCACCGCCCCACCTGGCGACGGCCAGGTGTACGGGGTGTTCACCGCCGGCTATGTCGACGCGACGAAGGTGCCGCACGTCGCCGTGCATGCCGACGGAACCGGGACTTTCATCCCCAGCGCCACAGACACTTTGGAACTGGCGCCGGCCGATCCCCCGCCGCTGCCCGAGCCCCTGCCACCGGGACCGACTAAGCGCGTGCCGCTTGGCCGGATCGCCGCGGCCCGCAGCGGTGACAAGGGCGGGTCGGCCAACGTCGGAGTGTGGGTGCGCACCGAGGAGCAATGGCGTTGGCTGGCCAACACACTCACCATCGACATGCTCAAGGAGCTGCTGCCCGAGACGGCCGACCTGCCGGTCACCCGGCACCTGCTGCCCAACCTGCGGGCGGTCAATTTCGTCATCGAGGAGATCCTCGGCCAGGGCGTCGCGTATCAGGCCCGATTCGACCCGCAGGCCAAGGGGCTTGGCGAATGGCTGCGCAGCCGCCACGTCGACATTCCAGAGAGGTTGTTGTGAGCATCTGGACCACGCCGGAGCGCGAAGCGCTCCGCAAGACCGTGCGCTCATTCGCCGAACGGGAGATCTTGCCGCACATCGACGAGTGGGAACGGAGCGGCGAGCTGCCGCGCGAATTGCACCGCGCCGCAGGCGAAGCGGGCCTGCTGGGCGCGAACTTCCCCCAGGGAGCCGGCGGCGGTGGTGGGGATGGCGCCGACGCGGTGATCGTCTGCGAAGAGCTACACCACGCCGGCGTGCCGGGTGGGGTGTTCGCATCGCTGTTCACCTGTGGCATCGCGGTGCCGCACATGATCGCTTCCGGCGATCAGCGACTGATCGACACCTTCGTGCGCCCGACGCTGGCGGGCGAGCTGATCGGCTCGCTGGCCATCACCGAACCCGGCGGCGGCTCTGACGTCGGCCACCTACGCACTACGGCGACCCGTTCCGGTGACCAGTACATCGTCAACGGCGCCAAGACCTACATCACCTCCGCGGTGCGCGCCGACTACGTCGTCACCGCGGTGCGCACCGGCGGCCCTGGCGCAGCCGGGGTTTCGTTGCTGCTCGTCGAGAAGGGCACACCGGGGTTCGAGGTGACCCGCAAGCTGGACAAGATGGGCTGGCGGTCCTCGGACACCGCGGAGCTGTCCTATGTGGACGCCGCCGTGCCGGCGGCCAACCTGGTCGGCGCCGAGAACACCGGCTTCGCCCAGATCGCCGAGGCGTTCGTCGCCGAGCGGATCGCGCTTGCCGCGCAGGCGTATTCGAGCGCCCAGCGCTGCCTGGACATCACCGTGCAGTGGTGCCGCGACCGGGAGACGTTCGGCCGGCCGCTGATATCCCGGCAAGCCGTGCAGAACACTTTGGCCGAGATGGCCCGTCGCATCGACGTCGCTCGCGTCTACGCGCATCACGTGGTCGAGCGGCAGTTGGCCGGCGAGACGAACCTAATCGCCGAAGTGTGTTTCGCCAAGAACACCGCCGTCGAGGCCGGCGAGTGGGTGGCCAACCAAGGCGTTCAGCTGTTCGGCGGCATGGGATACATGGCCGAGTCCGAAATCGAACGCCAGTACCGCGACATGCGGATCCTGGGCATCGGCGGCGGCACCACCGAAATCCTGACCTCGCTGGCCGCCAAGCTGCTGGGCTTCCAGTCATGAGCGCGCTCAAGTCCGTGCTGGACCCGAAAAGCGACACCTTTGAGGCTGCGGCGTCAGCTGCGGAGTCCCGGCTCGAGGAGATCGACGCCGAGCTGGCCAAGGCACTCGCCGGTGGTGGCGCGAAATACGTTGAGCGCCATCATGACCGCGGCAAGCTGACCGCACGTGAGCGCATCGAGCTGCTGCTCGACGCGGACTCGCCATTCTTGGAGCTCAGCCCGCTAGCCGCCTATGGCAGCGCATTCACTGTCGGCGCGAGCACGGTCGCCGGTATCGGCGTGGTCGAAGGCGTCGAATGCTTGGTCGTCGCCAACGACCCGACGGTCAAAGGTGGCACCAGCAATCCGTGGACCCTGAAGAAAATCCTGCGGGCCAACCAGATCGCGTTTGAGAACCGGCTTCCGGTGATTTCACTGGTGGAATCCGGGGGCGCGGATCTGCCGACGCAGAAAGAAATCTTCGTTCCCGGCGGACGGATGTTCCGCGACCTGACCCGGCTGTCTGCCGCGGGCATTCCGACAATCGCGCTCGTCTTCGGCAACTCGACGGCAGGCGGCGCGTACATCCCCGGGATGTCCGACCACGTGGTGATGATCAAAGAACGCTCGAAGGTCTTCTTGGCCGGCCCGCCGCTGGTGAAGATGGCCACCGGCGAGGAGTCCGACGACGAGTCACTGGGCGGCGCCGAGATGCATTCCCGCATCTCAGGTTTGGGTGACTACTTCGCCGTCGACGAACTCGACGCGATCCGCATCGGACGCCGCATCGTGGCGCGGCTGAATTGGACCAAACAAGGACCGGCACCCGCGGCGGTGGCCGCGCCGCTATTCGACGCCGAGGAACTGATCGGCATCGTGCCCTCCGATTTGCGCATCCCATTCGACCCCCGGGAAGTGATCGCGCGGATCGTCGACGGCTCCGAGTTCGACGAATTCAAGGCCATGTACGGCTCGTCGCTGGTCACCGGGTGGGCCCGGTTGCACGGCTATCCGCTGGGCATCCTGGCCAACGCACGAGGTGTGCTGTTCAGCGAAGAATCCCAGAAAGCCACCCAGTTCATCCAGCTGGCCAATCGGTCCAACACGCCACTGTTGTTCTTGCACAACACCACCGGTTACATGGTCGGCAAGGACTACGAAGAAGGCGGCATGATCAAACACGGATCGATGATGATCAACGCCGTCTCCAACTCCACGGTGCCGCACATCTCATTGCTGATCGGCGCCTCGTACGGCGCCGGGCACTACGGCATGTGCGGCCGGGCATATGACCCGCGGTTCTTGTTCGCCTGGCCCAGCGCCAAGGCCGCCGTGATGGGCGGCGCGCAACTGGCCGGGGTGTTGTCGATCGTCAGCCGCGCCGCCGCCGAGGCGCGCGGCCAACAAGTCGACGAAGAAGCCGACGCGGCGATGCGGGCCGCTGTCGAAGGCCAGATCGAGGCCGAATCGCTGCCGATGGTGTTGTCCGGAATGCTCTACGACGACGGTGTGATCGATCCGCGCGACACCCGCACTGTGCTGGGAATGTGTTTGTCCGCCATTGCCAATGGCCCGATCAAGGGGACGTCGAACTTCGGCGTCTTCCGGATGTGACGCTGATGGGAATCACTCGAGTTCTGGTTGCCAACCGCGGCGAGATCGCCCGACGGGTATTCGCCACCTGCCGCCGGCTGGGATTGGGCACCGTCGCCGTCTACACCGATCCCGACGCTGAGGCGCCGCACGTCGCCGAGGCCGACGCCCGGGTCCGGCTGCCGCGGACCAACGACTACCTCAACGCCGAGGCGATCATCGCCGCGGCCCGCGCGGCCGGCGCGGACGCGGTGCACCCTGGATACGGATTCCTCTCGGAGAACGCCGAGTTCGCGGCTGCAGTGCAAAACGCGGGCCTGGTTTGGGTTGGCCCGCCGGTCGACGCGGTGCGGGCAATGGGCTCCAAGATCGAGTCAAAGAAGATGATGGCCGCCGCCGGCGTGCCGGTGCTCGACGAACTCGACCCCGACACGGTCACCAAAGCCCAGCTACCGGTGCTGGTCAAGGCCTCCGCGGGCGGTGGTGGTCGCGGGATGCGGGTGGTACACGAATTATCCTCTCTCCCAGGAGAAGTCGCTGCGGCGCGCCGAGAGGCGCAGGCTGCGTTCGGTGACCCGACCGTGTTCTGCGAACGGTATCTGCCCACCGGCCACCACGTCGAGGTCCAGGTGATGGCCGATACCCACGGCACCGTGTGGGCGGTCGGCGAACGGGAATGCTCGATTCAACGGCGCCATCAAAAGATCATCGAAGAAGCACCGTCGCCGTTGGTCGAGCGCACACCGGGCATGCGGGCCAAGCTGTTCGAGGCGGCGCGACTGGCCGCCGGCGCGATCGGATACACCGGCGCCGGCACGGTGGAATTCCTCGCCGACGATGGCGGTGAGTTCTACTTCCTGGAAATGAACACCCGGCTACAGGTCGAGCACCCGGTCACCGAGGAGACCACCGGGCTAGATCTGGTCGAGCTGCAGCTGTCGGTTGCCGACGGGGGCCGACTCCACGCTGAACCCCCTGCTGCTCATGGGCATTCGATCGAAGCCCGCCTCTACGCCGAAGATCCCGCCCGAGGCTGGCAGCCACAGGCCGGCGTGGTCGACGCGTTCCAGGTGCCGGCCGTGCGGTCCGAGTTCTCGTCACTGCAAGGGCGGACCGGCATCCGGCTGGATTCGGGCATCCTGGCCGGGTCCGCGGTGTCGATCCACTACGACCCGATGCTCGCCAAGGTGATCTCGTACGCTCCGACTCGGCGGCAAGCGGCGCTGGTGCTTGCCGACGCGCTGGCCAGAACTCATCTGCACGGTTTGCGCACCAACCGCGAGCTGCTGGTCAACGTGCTGCGTCATCAGGCCTTCCTCGACGGCGCCACCGACACCGCGTTTTTCGATACACACGGCTTGGCGCAGCTCTCCGCGCCGCTGGCCGGCACCGGCGTGATCCGACTGTCGGCGATCGCCGCGGCGCTTGCCGACGCCGCGCACAATCGCGCCACCGCCACCGTCCTCGGCTCGATTCCCAGCGGATGGCGCAATCTCGCGTCGGGTTACCAGGTCAAGGTCTACCGCGACGACGCCGATGACGAATACACCGTCGCATATCGTTTCACCAGAACGGGATTGATCCTCCCCGACAACGAGCCGGCACAGCTGGTCTCGGCGACCCAAGACGACGTGGTGTTGGCCGACGGCGACGGTGTGGCGTGCAGTTTCGCGGTCGCGCGTTACGGCCAACACATCTATGTCGACTCGGCGCGCGGCCCCGTGCACCTGGTCGCGCTGCCGCGCTTCCCCGAGCCGGGCTCGGCCGTCGAGAAGGGCTCACTGGTAGCGCCCATGCCCGGCAACGTCATCCGGCTCGGCGCCGCAGTCGGCGATACCGTCGCCGCCGGCCAGCCGCTGATCTGGCTGGAAGCCATGAAGATGGAGCACACCATCACCGCCCCGTCCGACGGTGTGCTCGCCGAGCTCAACGTGGACACCGGCCAACAAGTCGAAGTGGGCGCCGTCCTGGCAAGGGTGGAATCGCCCGAAAGCGCATCAGAAGGAGAATCGCAATGACCGACACCAGCTTCATCGAAAACGAAGAGCGCCAGGCGCTGCGCAAGTCCGTGTCCGCATGGGCGTCCAATTACGGCAGCGAGTACTACCTGAAGAAGGCGCGCGCTCACGAACACACCGATGAATTGTGGTCTGAGGCAGGCAAACTCGGCTTCCTCGGGGTGAACCTCCCGGAAGAATATGGCGGCGGCGGTGCCGGGATGTACGAGTTGTCGCTGGTGATGGAGGAGATGGCGGCCGCGGGCAGCGCGCTGCTGTTGATGGTGGTGTCGCCCGCCATCAACGGCACGATCATCAGCAAGTTCGGCACCGAAGAGCAGAAGAAGCGCTGGATTCCCGGCATCGCCGATGGCTCGCTGACGATGGCATTCGCCATCACCGAACCGGATGCCGGATCCAATTCACACAAGATCACCACCACCGCCCGTCGTGACGGCAGCGACTGGATCCTCAAGGGCCAGAAGGTGTACATCTCCGGCATCGACCAGGCGCAGGCCGTGCTGGTCGTCGCACGCAGCGAAGAAGCCAAAACCGGCAAGCTGCGGCCGGCGCTGTTCGTCGTGCCCACCGATGCACCCGGCTTCACCTACACCCCGATCGAAATGGAGCTGATCAGCCCCGAGCGGCAGTTCCAGGTCTTCCTCGACGATGTCCGGCTGCCGGGCGACGCCCTCGTCGGCGCCGAAGATGCCGCGATCGCACAGCTTTTCGCCGGTCTGAACCCCGAGCGCATCATGGGTGCGGCCAGCTCCGTCGGCATGGGACGCTTCGCACTCGACAAGGCCGCCGACTACGTCAAGACCCGCCAGGTGTGGGGCACGCCGATCGGCTCTCACCAGGGTCTGTCACATCCGTTGGCGCAGTGCCACATTGAGGTCGAACTCGCAAAGCTGATGATGCAGAAGGCCGCGACGCTCTACGACAGCGGCGACGACATGCGCGCGGCCGAGGCCGCCAACATGGCGAAATACGCTGCCGCGGAAGCCGCGACGCGCTCAGTGGACCAGGCCGTGCAGTCCATGGGCGGCAACGGTCTGACCAAGGAGTACGGTGTTGCGGCCATGCTGGCGTCCGCCCGGTTGGGTCGTATCGCGCCGGTGAGCCGGGAAATGGTGCTCAACTTCGTGGCGCAGACGTCGCTAGGTCTACCCCGGTCGTACTGATGGACAGGCTGGTCGAGTACGCCGTCGACAAGCACGTCGCTCGCCTCACGCTGAACTCACCGCACAACCGCAACGCGCTTTCCACCACTCTGGTCAACCAACTGCACCAGGGCCTGCACGACGCGGCCGCCGATCCCGCGGTGCGGGCGGTGGTGCTCGGCCACACCGGGAACACCTTCTGCGCGGGCGCCGACCTGCGTGGCGATCGCGAGGGCGGCGCAGCCGGGCGAAGCGGGTCGCCACCATCGGCATCGGAAGGGTCGGCAACCAAGCCCTTTCAGGGTGCCGATCCGGCCGAGATGGCTGCCGGACGTGCCAGGCAGATGGCCGCGCTACTGCGCGCGATCGTCGAGTCGCCGCTGCCGGTGATCGTCGCCGTCGACGGCCATGTCCGTGCCGGCGGCATGGGGCTGGTCGGCGCCTGCGATATCGCGGTCGCCGGTCCGCGCAGCACCTTCGCGTTGACCGAGGCCCGGATCGGAGTCGCGCCGGCGATCATCTCGCTGACGCTGCTGCCGAAGATGTCCGCCCGCGCCGCCGCCCGCTATTACGTGACCGGCGAGACGTTCGACGCCACCACCGCCGCCGCGATCGGGCTGATCACGATCGCCGTCAACACCGAGGCCGACGTCGACGCCGCGGTGGCCTCGCTCGTCGCGGACATCCGACGGGCTTCACCGCAGGGGTTGGCGGCGTCTAAAGCATTGACCACCGCCGCCATCCTGGACGGCTTCGATCGTGACGCCGAGCGGCTCACCGCGGAGTCGGCACGACTGTTCGTCTCGGACGAGGCCCGCGAGGGCATGCTCGCTTTCCTGCAGAAACGTGCGCCACAGTGGGCCACCGATCAGGGAAGCGACACAGTTTAGCCAACTTCCCTTGCAGCAAATTGTGATCGTCGTACGCTCGTAACTGATGAGCAATTCTGCGCAGCGGGGCGTGCCAGAACAGCGGAACGCCACGACGCGTGCCGCCGATACCGACCGCATTCAGGTCGCCCAGTTGCTGACTGACGCCGCCGCCCAGGGCCGCCTGCAGATGAGCGACTACGAAGACCGGCTCACCAGGGCATACGCGGCGCAGACCTACGACGAGTTGGATAATCTGCGCTCCGACCTGCTGGGGTCGTCGGTGAACCCGCAACGCGGCGGCGCCACCACACCCGCGCCGTCGATGCTGCTGCTGGCCATCATGAGCGCGTTCGAGCGGCGCGGCCGATGGAACGTTCCGAAGAAGTTGACGACGTTCGCGTTGTGGGGTGGCGGCGTGATCGACCTCCGCTACGCCGACTTCACGTCCACCGAGGTCGAGATCCGCGCGACCTCGATCATGGGCGGACAGACCATCCTGCTGCCCCCCGAAGTCAACGTCGAGATCAAGGGCCACGGCGTGATGGGTGGGTTCGATCACCAGGTTGCCGGCGAAGGCGCCCCGGGCGCCCCGACCGTCAAGATCCGTGGTTTCGCACTGTGGGGCGGCGTCGGCATCAAGCGGAAAAACCGCAAGACCTAACGACAGGCGTCCGCGAAAGGCCAGTTCACAGCGTCTATAAGTGACTGGCCGACGATTTTTCGTATGGGATAATTTGGCGATGGCGGACAAATTGCGGGTCGATCCCACAGCGTTGTCTCAGGCCGGCAACGAAGTGGCAAACCACGGTGAGGATCTGCTGGCCCATCAGCAGTCATGTCACGGCGAGGCCGCAGGCGCGCACTCGGGATGGGTGGGCGCCTCAGCGGGCGCGTTGTCAAGCCTGTTGGACGGCTGGGAGACGACCAGCGACGCCCACTTTCGCCGCTTCGGGAAGCATTCGACCGACATGCATTTCCTCGCTGCCGATTTCGCCGACACCGAGGACCGCAATGCCGAGGCGGTTCGCCGCGTCGGCGAGGCGCTCGGTGGTGCGCGCCGGTAATGGCGTTGACCCTGGCCGACATTGAACGCTGGAGCCCCGAGGCCATCAACACCGTATTTCAGGCTGCGATCAAGCGCGCGCATGGCACCCGCACCGCATCGGCGGCGCTCGGTCAAACCATGCAATTCCTCGATTGGGGCGGTGATAGCGCTGACGCGGCACACGTTGCGACGCATCGCACCATGCTGAACCTCGACAGCCACGCCGATGCGTGTGATGCCGTCGGCCGGGCCGCGGATAAGGCGGCCGGTGAGGTCGCTGCGATCAAGGCCCGGCTGACGGGGATTCAGGACACCGCCCGCGCTTACCACCTGACCATCGACGAGAACACCGGGACGGTAAGCCTGCCGGAGAATCTGTCGTCGTACTCCGCGGCCGATCAGAGCGAGATCGAGGCTGCGTGGCTTCGGGTGGCCCAGGCGATTACCCAACTGCTGGCCGACGCCCAGACGGCTGACGAGGATCTGGCCGCGGCCATCCGCGGCGCCGATGGCGATTTGACGCCGGACCAGGTCAACGCCGAAACCTCGCATGCGCCACCGCAAATGCCGACGGTGCCGCCGTCGGGCACCGCGCCTGCCGACGTCACCAAGTGGTGGCACTCCCTGACGCCCGCGCAGCAAGACCGCGTCAAAGAATGGTTCCCGCAATCGATCCGCAACCTCGACGGTATCCCGACCAACATCAGAAATGAACTCAATCTCCCGGTATTGCAAAGCGAGATCGCCCGGCTGCAAAACGGCTGGCTCGACGGCAATGGCGTCTGGCATACCGACACCGCCAAGCTGAACGACCTGACCCATCTGCGGGACGCCCTGGCGAACAATCCTGATACCAGCCTGATACTGCTGGACACCACAAGTAACCCGAACAAGGTGCTGGCCGCGGTCGGAGTGGGCGACGTCGACAACGCCGAACGCGTCGGCGTCACCGTTGGTGGCCTGAACACCCGTGTCAGCTCCAGTGTCGACGAGATGGTCCGTGAAGCCGAAGCCCAGCGTCGCGAGGCAACCACCTTACGCACGAAAGCGAATATGTCGGATCCCAAGGCGGTGGCGTCCATCGCCTGGCTCGGGTATGACGCGCCAGACAATCTGGTCGGTGTCACGCACGACTATCTCGCCCACGACGCGGCGGGACCGCTGAACAGCTTCTACAAGAGCTTGGCCGCTACCACCAATGTTTCAAATCAGCACATCACCGCGTTCGGCCATTCCTACGGTTCGCTGGTCACCAGTTTGGCGCTGCAGCAGGGCGCACCGGTGAGCGACGTTGTGCTCTACGGCTCGCCGGGCACCGAACTCACCCACGTGTCGCAGTTGGGAGTTCAGCCGGGGCATGCGTACTACATGATCGGTGTCAACGATCACGTCTCTGACATCATCCCGGAATTCGGCGCCTTCGGCCCCGCACCGCAAGACATGCCCGGATTTACTCAACTGTCGGTCAACACCGGCATCGGACCCGGCGATGGCCTGCTGCACGAACGCGCCTGGGGCCACTCCGAATACGCGCGCGATGGCAGCAACCATGAGCTTCGGATGAGCGGATACAACATGGCCGCCGTGCTGTCCGGTGTGCCCGACGACAAGCACCTTCTCGTCCCGCCACCCGCGCTACCACCGCCGACGATTCCCAGCGGACCGGGACCGTTCGGGTTACCGATCCCCAACCCCGACTACCACCCGTGAGGCAGACCGTGCGTCGACTAAGCGCCGTGCTTTTCGGAGTCGCCGTCCTGCTCGCAGGATGCATGAAACCGAACACCCTTGACCCGTACGCCAATCCGGGGAACAAGGAATTGGACCGCCGGCAAAAAATCGTGAACGATCGGCCCGACCTGGAAACCGTCGTGCAGCAACTTGCCAACCTCAACAACGCAATCGATGCGGCAATCGCGAAATACTCACCGCAGACCCAGTTCACGTCGACCAAGGTCGACCAGTCGGCAAATGGCTGCGACGATCCATTCAACCGCTCCATCGGCAGGCAAGAAAAGAGTGACGACTACTTCGGCAAACCGGCACCCGATCCCGGGCAGTGGGCGCAGATCGTCACCGAGCTGGCTCCGATGTTCAAGGCCGCCGGTTTCACGACCGAGCGGGAAACCGCTGCTGCACAAGGTGTTCCGATCCCCCCTGATGTCGAAAACGACTCCCAACTGCGCGACGACGGGGCACGGATAAACCTCGTCGGTGGAATTAGCGGCGGCCCGATGAATTACTCCTACGACACCGGTTGCCATCTGCCGGCCGCGTGGCGCACCGCGCCGCCACCGCCGAATATGCGGCCCAGTAATGATCCGGACATTCACTACCCATACCTGTATGGATCACCGGGCGGTCGAACCGGCGAAGCTTTCGGCTGAGCAACTACCGCCGACGGCGGGATCGCAGATAATCGCCCACCACAGCCGCGCCCAGGCCGTCGAGATCGGGAACCACAACCCGGCCCTCGACGCGGCGGGCAACCTGATCGATGAACCGGGCCAGCCCGGGATCGCTGCCCAACCGGAAGATGGTCACCTGCGCACCCAGCCGCGCCATGTCGTCGAAGCCGCGCACGGTATGAGCGATAGTCCGTGGATGCGGAGGGTAATCAAAAAACACCGAAGACCCGTCGCCGTCAACGTCTTCCAGATGCGCCGTCGGCTCGCCGTCGGTCACCACCAGCAGGACGGGCTGGGCATTAGGGTGCCGACGCAAATGCCGCCCGGCCAGCGCCAACGCGTGATGCAGGTTGGTGCCCTGCTCGTACACACCTTCCAGGCCCATCAGCTCCGCGCTGGACATCGTTCGCGCGTAACGGCCAAAGGCGATGATCTGCAGCGCATCCGAACGAAAGCGGGTGCGCACCAAGTGGTCGAGGGCCAGCGCGGTGCGCTTCATCGGCAGCCAGCGATTCTCCATCACCATCGAGAACGAGGTGTCGACCAACAGCGCGACCGCGGCCTGGGTCCGGGTCTCGGTCTCGGAGACCTCGACATCGTCGACGGTGATTCTGATGGCCGGGCTCGGGCCGTCGAGAGTTGACGTTCCGGCCTGCCGCAGCACGGCATTGGTCAGCGTTCGGGTGACGTTCCACGGTTCGGTGTCGCCGAACTGCCAGGGCCGGGTGGCGCCGGTCAGCTCGCCGGCCGCACCGGCCCGTCGGTGATCGCGTTCACCGCGACGGCCGGAAAGTTGTTGCGCCACATCACGCAACGCCGTTTCGCCCAGCCTACGCATCGCCTTCGGCGACAACCGCCACTGGCCGTCCGAGCTGCGGTCCAGGAAGCCCTGATTGACCAGCGCCCGCTCGAGCTCGTTGAGAGTCTGCGCGTCGATGGCGGCCTGATCGCCGAGCTGGCGTGCCAGCGCGTCGAGGTCGACATCGTCCATCGTTGCACCGGGATAGCTCTGCGACAGCTGCTCGGCCAGTTGCTCGAGCTCGCCGATATCGGCCAGCGCCTGAGCGCCTTCACCCATACCCAGTGGGTTATCTCCGGAGAACTGTGCCGACCCCTCCCAGTCCTCGCCGGGCCGGGCCGCCTGCAGGTGGGCATCGAGTCGATCCAACGCCTGCATTAAAGCCGGCGACCCGAATGCTTGCTGCGCCAAGGCATCCAGCTCGGCACGCTGGTCCGGACTGAGGCTGTTGCGAAACCGCTGCGCCGCGGCAGCGCGCTTGGCCAGCGAGTCCAGCAGCTCGTCGACATTTTGCGGGTTCTCCGGGAAGAACTCGCCGTGCTTGTCCATGAAGTCATCGAAATCTTGCTGGGTGTCCTCACCGCGAGCGTGTTTGTCCAACAAGTCGTTGAGGTCATTGAGCATTTCGTTAACGCGCTGACGGTCCTCGTCGGTGGCGCCTTCGAGTGCCTGCTTCATACCGGCGAAGCGCTGATCGAGCATCTCGCGGCCGAGCAGATCCTTGATCTGCTCGTATTTTTCCCGCGCCTCACTGCTGCGCCAGTCGTAGTCGGAGAGCTCCTGCACCGCCTTGGCCGGCGACGGCGAGAGCGCATCCAGTTGCAGCTCACCGAATCGCGCGTCGTCGTCCAGCGCGCGGGCCAGCGCCTTGCGCTCGGCCAGCACCGCCTCGTCGAGAAGCTTTTTGATCTCTTGCAGCGTCCCATCTAAGTTGTTGTTGCGCAACAGCTCTCGACGCCGGCGATTGGCCTCGGCGGCCAGTCGGTCCGCCCCGGGCATGTTCTTGGTGCCTCGACGCAGCAGCTCAGACAGCGCCCGGCGCGGCGAGGTGCCCGCCATGACGTCCTGCCCGATCTGCTCGAGGGCCTCGCGCAAGTCCACCGGCGGAGCCAGCGGGTCGGGCCCGCCGGTGTACGCCGAATACTTCGTTGATCTCGAAGAATGCCTCTCACCCATAGACGGTTTCGCCTTCCCCGGACACCTTGTCGATACGCTTGGCCAAATACAGTGCCTCCAAAGCCAATTCCAGCGCCGCGGCACGCTCACCCTCGGATTCCGCGCCGAGTCGCCTGGCGACCGCCTCGATGACCGGTAGGTCCGGCAGCGCCGCCAGCACATTCTTGGCCGACACACGCTCACCCGTCGTCACCGCGGAACCGCCCTCGACCGCGGCCACCAGCGGACCGACGTCGAGGCCGCCGAGCGCTCGGGACGCGGTGTCGGCCGTGGCGCGGCGCAGCAAGTGCTCGAGAACGGCTTGCTCGCGTCCCTCCTCGCCGGACTCGAACTCCAGCTTGCCGCGCAGCACGTCGATCACGGTGCCCAGATCGACCACCCGGGCAACCGGATCGGTCTCACCCAGCACCGCGCCGCGATGCCGCGCCGCGGCGGCAACCGTCTCGGCGGCCGCGATCGCGAACCGCGCCGACACCCCGGAGCGCTGATCGACCGAGTTGGATTCCCGCAGGGAGCGGGCGAACCGGGCGATCACCTGAATCAAATGTTCGGGTACCTGGGCGCTCAGGTGCGCCTCTTGAAGAATCACTCCCACCTCGGCGTCGAGTTCCAGTGGGTAGTGCGTGCGGATCTCGGCGCCGAACCGGTCTTTGAGCGGGGTGATGATGCGACCCCGGTTGGTGTAGTCCTCGGGGTTGGCGCTGGCGACCACCAACACATCCAGCGGCAACCGCAGGGTGTAGCCGCGCACCTGAATGTCGCGCTCCTCCATCACGTTGAGCATCGACACCTGTATGCGCTCAGCCAGGTCCGGCAATTCGTTGACCGCGACGATGCCGCGATGCGCCCGCGGGATCAGGCCGTACGCAATGGTCTCGGGGTCACCCAGGCCGCGGCCCTCCGCGACCTTGATCGGGTCGATGTCACCCACCAGGTCGGCGACGCTGGTGTCCGGGGTGGCCAGCTTCTCGGTGTAGCGCTCGCTGCGGTGCTTCCACTCGATCGGCAGATCATCACCGAGCGTGGCGACCTTGCGGATCGACCCCGGCGTGATCGGCGAGTAGGGATGCTCGCCG